>JAZBPO010000131.1:0-26424 GCA_036351675.1 Pseudomonadales bacterium | reverse complement strand
GAATCTAGCCGAAAAGTGAGCTGACGTGATCTGGGGGTATCTATGGGGGCATTTCTAGCGCTTAGCAGAATAATCTATTGATTTATAAGGCGATGTGATTGCCGCCGCCTCCACCAATTCTTCTGCGGGAACGGTCCCGGCTCCTACCGGGCCCGTCTCGAGCACCTCTCCTCCGCTCTGGTCGCGGGGCCACCCGGAGTCCTCCCGGAGTTGGCCGGCGAGTGCGCGCGAGCGGGCACGAGTGCCGACCACGTACGCTGCGCTGATCGCGGAGCTCGGTCAGCGCTGAGCACTACTGGTGGTGGGGCAGTCATGCGGCCAGCGCCACCAGGCGGCCTTCGGTGCCCGAGCACCATTCTCGATGCCTCCTGACCGCTTCAACGACCCCGACTCACTCCTTGCCTAGCGTGCTGCCGATGGCGGCGAGCGTCACCAGGCCCACGGCGAGCAGCGCTCGGGCGCTCGGCGCCTGATCCAGCAACCAGGCACCCGCCACCGTCGCCGCGGCAGGCTCGAGCGCGATGAGTGTTCCATAGACCGTCGGCGACAGCCGCCGGAGCGCGCGGAACTCGAGCGAGAACGGCACCGCGGTGGAGAAGAGCGCGACCGCGAGCATGGTGAGGAGCACGGCCGGGTGCGCGAACAGGGCCGGCGCCGAGACGACCGCCATGGGCGCGAGGAGCAGTGCAGCGACCGCCATGCCGAGCGCGATGCCGCTGTTGCCGGGATGGAGCGCACCGACACGCGTCGACAGCAGCACGAAGCAGGCCCAGCCGATGCCCGCGAGGCCGGCGAAGATCAGGCCGAGCAGGTCGTAGCCCGAGTCACCGAAGGGCGTGACGAGCACCACCCCCAGCAAAGCCAGCACCACCCAGAGCCGGTCGCGCCAGCGCTTCGCCGTCCAGGCCGCGAGGCCGAGGGGCCCGAGGAACTCGACGGCCACCACCACGCCGAGCGGGACCCGTTCGATGGCGAGGTAGAACAGGGCGTTCATGGAGGCGATGGCGACACCGAAGACCGAGACGGCGACGACCGCTGACCGCTCGGTGAAGTCCGGGCGCGGCCTGGAGACGAACAACAGCATCAGCGCGGCGAAGGCGAGGCGCCAGGCCACCGTGCCGAGCGCGCCGAGGGCGGGGAAGAGCTGCGTCGCGAGCGCAGAGCCGACCTGGATCGAGACGATGGCCGCCAGCACCAGCAGGGGGGCGGGGAAGGTGATGCGGAACCTCCAGGCGATGCGCGGATCGCTGCGGCGCCACGGGACGGGCCGCGGCAGCATACCCGGCGATGGCGCCGCGCACGGGAGCGCGTCAGCCGGCAGCGGACTCGCGCTCGAGCAGCGCGATCAGCTCCGCGAGACTCTCGACGCGCAGCAGCGGCTCCGCCTCCGACGGAAGCGTGACGCCCCGACCCGGGCGACCGGCACGCCGGTCCACCCAGACTGTGGCGAGCCCGTGGGCGCCGGCCGGCCCGATGTCGTGAAACCGGCTCTGCGCCACGTGCAGGATCTCGCTCCGGCCGATGCCGCGCTCCGCGAAGGCCTCGATCAGCGCCTCGAACATCTCCGGGGCCGGCTTGTAGGCGCCGACCTCCTCCGCCGTGACCACCACGTCGAGCAGACCATCGAGCAGGCGATGCGTGCGCGCGAAGGAAGCCCGGTCCACGTTGGAGACCACCCCCAGCACTCGTCCGCGTCGCTTCAGGGCTCTCAGCGCGGCCACCGTGTCCGGAAACGGTGGCCAGGTCCCGATGGACTCGACCAGCGCGGCGCGTTCCCCGGCCGAGACGGCGGCGCCGGCTGCCGCGCCGAGTGCGTCGAAGGCGGCACCGACGACCTGGCGGTAGTTCTTCGCAGGCCGGACCGACTGCTCCCGGAACTGCGCGTCGGCGAAGCGCCCGAGCAACTCGGCCATGTCGGTCCGGACGCCGTGCGCGTCGGCCCAGGGCCCCAGGCGGCCCGCGAGGCCGGTGTCCCAGTCGATCAGGGTCCCGTAGCAGTCGAAGGACAGGGCCCGGTAGGTGCTGACGTCGAGCATGGTACGCCTCCCCAGCGACACCCTCTGGGCGAGCGCCGCGCAGGCAGACGATACGCCGGGACGCGGACGGGCGCTGCGAACCGCTAGAATAGGGCTCAGTGCGGCGCCATTCGGCGTCGTCCGGGCCACGCTCGAGCCAGTCGTCAGCGTCGCGCTCGCATTCCCCATGTCGCGTCGCCAGCGGCACCGACCGAATCGCGGTACAGGAAGGGCCGCGCCGCATGACACGTATCGCCCTGCTGCAGCTGTGCTCCACCGCGAACGTCGTCGAGAACATGGAGGCGGCGCGGCGCTGGGTCCTGGACGCAGCCGATGCGGGCGCGGAGGTGATCCTGTTGCCGGAATCCTTCGCCTACATCGGGCCGGCGCGCGGTCGGCTCGCCATCGCCGAGTCGCTGGAGGGGCGCGGACCGATCCTCTCCCTGTGCCGGAAACTCGCCCGCACGACGCGCACGCATCTGGTCATGGGCAGTTTCCCCGAGGCCTGCGAGGCGGGCCGCAGCTGGAACACGCTCGTGCACCTGGATCCCGACGGAGTGATCCAGGCGCGCTACCGGAAGATCCACCTCTCCTCGCTCGCCCTCGCGGACGGCACGGAGGTCCAGGAGTACGCCTCGACGCAGGCAGGCGAGCGACCGGTGACCACGGAACTCCCCTGCGGGCGCGCGGGCCTCAGCATCGGCCACGACCTGCGCTATCCGGGCCTCTACCAGGGACTGGTCGAGGCCGGCGCGGAGTTGCTGCTGGCGCCCTCCACCTTCCGGGAGACGACCGGGGCCGCGCACTGGCACCTCCTGGTCCGCGCCCGCGCCGTCGAATGCCAGGCCTGGATGCTCGCGCCGGCCCAGGTCGGCCCGCACGGGCCGGACCATGTCAGCTTCGGGCACTCGCTCGCCGTAGATCCCTGGGGAGAGGTACGCCTCGACATGCGCGATCGGCTCGGGGTCGGCATCGTCGAAGTCGACCGGGAGGCGGTCACACGGGTGCGACGGGACCTTCCGAGCCTGCGGCACCGCCGCGAGGTCGACACGATGCGCCTCCTGCGCTGACGCGGGGCGACGGGCGCATCTGTAGTAGCTTCCCCGTCAGGCAGATGCACTCCAAGGGAGGAGGCCCGCCGTGAACGAAGCGTCGAAGAAGCACTGGGCCCTCGGCCTGCGCGAGCAGATCGACATCGAGGTGCCCCCGAAGCGTCGACCGCAGGCGGAAACCCGCCCCTGGCCCACCGGTACGCGCATCGTTTCCGCCGACAGCCACATGATCGAACGCGACTACTGGATCGACGGCTTCCCCGAGGCGCTCAGGGACCAGGCGCCGCGCATGACCTTCCATGACGGCCACTTCGACTTCCGTCTCGGCGAGCAGCCGATGACGAAGGAACACATCGCCCAGTTCCTGTGCACCAACATGGAATGCACGCCCGGCCTGAACGACGTCCCCGCGCGCCTCGCGGACCTCGACGTCGAGGGTGTGGAGAAGGAGCTCATCTTCCCGCAGCGGCTCTTCGGCCTGTTCATGTTCGGGGAGATGCAGAACCGTGAGCACGTCTTCGGCCTCTACAACGAGGGCATCGCGCGGACCTGCGCGGAAGCGCCGGATCGCCTCTATCCGGTCATGGTCCCGAACTACTGGGACATGGGCGCGGCCGCCGCTTCCGTGGAGCGCTGCCGCGACCTCGGCGCCCGCGCGCTCATGCTGCCCCTGTCGCCGGGCCACGACGTGGACGGCCAGCGCATCCACTACAACGCTCCGCAGCTGGACGCGCTCTACGGCGCCATCGCCGAGGCCGGCATCCCGCTCTGCTTCCACATCGGCGAGGCGATCCCCTCGTCTCGCCCCGGCGCCGCCGGCATCTCGCTCATCACGCAGATGCAGGGTTTCCGGCAGCAATGGGGCAGCCTGGTCTTCGCCGGCGTCTTCGACCGCTTCCCGGCCCTGAAGGCGGTGTTCGTGGAGGGCGGCCTCGCCTGGATCCCGTCCATGCTCCACGACGCCGACATGGCCTACACGCACTTCCGGCCGGCCATGAACCCGGAGCTGGCGCATCCACCGAGCCACTACTGGCGCTCGAACTGCTATGCCACCTTCATGACCGATCCGGTCGGCCTGTCACTGCTGGACCACATCGGCGCCGAGACCTGCCTCTGGTCCTCGGACTATCCGCACCAGGAGTCCACCTTCGGCTACACGCGCAGCTCGATCCAGGCGGTCTTCGACGCGACCACCGTCGAGCAGGCGCAGCGCATCGTGGGCGGAACGGCGCTGCAACTCTTCCGCATGGACTGAGCGGCAGCGCGCGGCGTCCTCGGGCATCATCGGCTGCTCGGCGAACCCTTCCGGAGCCCCCATGACCCGAAGCGTCCTCGCGCTGCTCCTCCTCGCCCTGCTGGCGGCGGCACCGCGCGCCGCCTTCGACGAGGCAGCGTTCACGGCCACCGTCGAACGCGCCATGGCGGACTGGCAGGTGCCTGGCCTCGGCGTCGCCGTCGTCGAGGACGGCGCGGTCGTCTTCGCGCGCGGTTTCGGCACCACGCGTCTGTGGAACGGCGAGGCAGTCGACACGACCACCTACTTCATCAACGCCTCGACGACCAAGGCCATGGTCGCCGCGGGCCTGCTCATGCTCGTGGACGACGGCCGCGTCGCGCTCGACGATCCGGTCATCGAACACCTGCCGGAGATCCATTTCGGCGACCCGGCGCTCACGCAGCAGATCACGCTGCGCGATCTGCTGACGCATCGTACGGGCCTGCCCTCCACGGATTTCTGGACCTTCAATCAGGGCATGGAGCTGGCCGATCAGCTGCCGCGCCTGCGCGCCGTCGCGCCCGTGGCGCCGCCGCGCGCACGCAAGATCTATCAGAACACCATGTACGAACTCCTCGGCCTCGTGATCGAACGCGTGACCGACGAACCCTGGGAGGCGTTCCTGGCCGAGCACCTGTGGCGCCCGATCGGCATGAAGACCGTGGCCAGCCGCGACGCGATCCCGGCCTGGGCAGCGCAGGCACGCCCCTACGACGTCTTCGACGGCGAACTGCGCCGCGTCGACCATTCACTGCGCGCCCACGTGACCGACGCCGCCGGCTCGGCCTGGTCCAGCGTCGACGACATGGTGCTCTGGATCGAGTTCCTGCTCCGCGGTGGTGTCACCGCGGAGGGCGAGCGTCTGCTCTCGGAGGCCTCCCTCGCGGAGATGTTCCGCCCGCAGCAGCTCGTCGCCGAGGACGACTACTACCCCACTGCGGAACTCACCGAGCCGAACTGGATCAGCTACGGCCTCGGCTGGTATCAGCAGGATTTCCTGGGCCGCAAGGTCGACTATCACACGGGCAGCCTGAACGGTGCCGTGGCCATCGTCGGCCTCGACCGCGCCGCGCGGCGCGGCGTGGTGGTGATGGCGAACCGTGGTGGCGCCGAACTGCGGCACGCCCTGCTCTGGTCCGTCATGGACGACCGGGAAGGCGCAGGGCGTCCGGACTGGCATGCCGACGTGCTCGCGCTCTACGCAGCGCGCGCCGAGCGTCGCGCCGAGCGCCGCGCCGCCACCGTCGCAGGACGCCTCGACGTTCCGCCCTCGCTACCGCTCGAGGCCTACACCGGCCGCTACGACTCGCTGCGCGGCGGACCGCTGAGCATCAGCCCGGACGGCGACGCCCTGCGCCTCGACACGCTCGTGCGCACCTACCGCCTCACGCCCTGGCACGCGGACACCTTCCGCCTCATGCACGAGGACTGGGAGAACGGCAGCTTCGCCCGCTTCTCCCTGACGCCGGAGGGCACCATCGACGGCGTGGAAGCCTTCGGCATCGACTTCGAGCGCGTGGACCACGAGGCGCCACATTGAGCGAACCGGTCTGCCTCGTCACCGGCGTCGGGCCCGGAACGGGCGCCGCCATCGCTCGCCACTTCGCGCAGCAGGGCTACGCCGTGGCGGCGCTCGCGCGCAACGCCGAGCGCCTCGAAGCCATCTCCCTCGAGTCACCGGGCATCCATGCCTTCCCCTGCGACGTCAGCAGCGCCGACGCGCTGGCACGGAGCTGCGAGAAGCTCACGGCGCAACTCGGCCCGCCGACGGTCGTCGTGCACAACGCCGTAGGCGCAGGTTGGGGCAACTTCCTCGACATCGACCCCAGGCTCCTCGAGCGCAACTTCCAGGTGAACGTCATGGCGCTGCTGCACCTCGCGCGCCTCACGGTTCCGGCGATGGTGCAGGCCGGCGGGGGCGCGATCGTCGCGACGGGCAACACCTCGGCCTATCGCGGCAAGGAATTCTTCGCAGGCTTCGCGCCGACGAAGGCGGCGCAGCGCATCCTGATGGAGTCCATCGCGCGGGAGGTCGGCCCGCAGGGCGTGCACGCGGCCTACGTCGCCATCGACGCGGTCATCGATCTGGAGTGGACGCGCAAGCGCTTCGCCGACCGTCCGGACGACTTCTTCTGCAGGCCCGCGGACATTGCTGCAGAGGTCTTCCGCATCGCGCACCAGCCGAAGTCGGCCTGGAGCTTCGAGTCGGTGATCCGCCCCTTCGGCGAGAACTGGTGAGGTGCGGCTTCGCGAGGCTCGGCCTGCTGCCGCCGAGCTTCGCCGCGGCGAAGGCGCAGGCGGGCGCAGTGCTCGGCCGGGTCCTCGCGGACGGAGCCGGTCGCCGGGAAGGCGACAACTCGGCGCACGCGGCCCGGGGCATCGAAGGTCTGCCAGAACTGGCTGCATTCGGGGCCGTGCTCTCCGAGGCGAACCTCGTCACCCACGGGAGGCCGAGGCGCCTCCGCGAGGCGTGGTGGCCACCGCCTGGAGCCGAACGGTAGGCGACGGCGTGGCCCCCAGGCCGCAGACTTCCCCTCTCCGCCCAGCTCCGACCTTGCCCGATGAGCATCACGCTGGTCGTCTCGGACGACCCTGAGCCTTTCGCGATCGACCATCCGGTCATCGGCTTCGACAGGTATCTCGCCGAGTACCCGAAGCGCGGCGAGCCACGCACGCGGGTCATCAACCTCTGCGACACGTCGCGCTATCTTTCGAGCGGCTACTACTGCTCGTTGCTGGCCGAAGCGCGTTCGCATCGGGTGCTGCCGAGCGTGACCACCATCAACGACCTCAGGGGCGACGAAGGTGGCGTCACGATCGAACTACCCGGCACCGCCCTCCCCACCGCCTTGCCGGAGGCCGGCCTGCTCGTCATGTTCGGCTGGTCGCCGGATCCGCTCTGGCGCCGTCTCGCACGGCTCGTCTTCGAGCGCTACCCCGCGCCGCTCCTGCGCGTACACGTCGAGGCCCGAGCGGCGGAGGGCGAAGGCGCGCAACTGCGCGTGGAGCGGGAGCGCACGACGGCGCTCGACGGCGAGGCGCGCAGCGCCTTCTGCTCACGGCTTGCCGCGGAGCTGGCGGGGCCCTGGCGGCGTCACCGGCGTCGGCGCCAGCATCGCTGGGACCTCGCGATCCTCGTGGACCCGCAGGAGGCCCAGCCCCCGAGCGACGAGAAGGCGATCCGCCGCTTCCTGCGCGCCGCCGACAAGGTCGGCATGGCCGCGGAGTGCATCACGCCCGCCGACGCGCATCGCATCCTCGAGTTCGACGCGCTCTTCATCCGGCAGACGACTGCCATCGATCATCCCACGTACCGCCTGGCGCGCAGGGCGGAACAGGAGGGCATGATCGTGATCGACGATCCGCGCTCGATCCTGCGCTGCTGCAACAAGGTGTTCCTGCACGACGCCTTCAGCTACGGGCGCGTGCCGACTCCCCAGACACGCATCGTCTCGGCCGGAGACGACGTCGACACGATCGAGGCCGAGTTCGGCTATCCCCTCGTGCTCAAGATGCCCGAGAGCTCCTTCTCCTCCGGCGTCTTCCGCGCGCAGGACCGGCGCGAACTCGAGGACGGTCTCGCGCGCCTGTTCAAGACCTCCGCACTCGCCCTCGTGCAGCGCTGGCTGCCGACGGCCTTCGACTGGCGCATCGGCGTTCTCGGCGGCCGGGCGATCTACGCCTGTCGCTACTTCATGGCCCGGGGACACTGGCAGATCTACGAGCACCGGCCGTCCGGCGAAGCCGTCTCCGGCGCCTGGGACACGCTTCCCACCTTCGAGGTTCCGAAGAAGGTCCTGCGAGCTGCCGTGCGGGCCGCCGCCATCGTCGGCGACGGTCTCTACGGCGTCGACCTGAAGCAGGTGGACGGCCATGTCTACGTGATCGAGGTGAACGACAATCCCTCCATCGAGCGCGACGTGGAGGACCGCTATCTCGGAGACGAGCTCTACATGGTCGTCATGCAGGAGTTCGCGGATCGCCTCGAGGCACGTGGCCGGACGCCATGACCGCGCCCGAGCGGATACGGCTCGCGAAGCCGGACGACCTCGACGTCCTGCTGACCCTCGAGACCGGCTGCTTCGAAAGTGACCGCATCAGCCGCCGCAGCTTCCGGCGCTGGCTTGGCGGCGCTCCGTGCATCTTTCTGGTCGCGGAGCGTGGCGGCGAGGTCACCGGCTACGCCCTCGCCCTGTTCCCCTCCGGAAGCAGGCGGCTCGTCCGCCTCTACTCGCTCGCCGTGGCGCCTCGGGCCCGGGGCGCCGGCATCGCCGGCCGGCTGCTGCGCGCGGTGGAGGAGCAGGCCCGCCATGCCGGGCGCCGCGCGCTGCGTCTGGAAGTCGCAGCGTCGAACCAGGACGCTCGGGCGCTCTACGCCCGGGCGGGCTACCAGCCGATCGACCGCCGCGCGGGCTACTACGAGAACGGCGAGGACGCTCTGGTACTCGAACGGGATCTCGCCTGAGCGCCATCAGAGCGCCGGCGGCTCGAGCCCCGCAGCGGCGAGCGCCTCGCGCTTCGCCGCCTCCAGATCGTAGTGCAGGCGCGTGACGATGCGCTGCGCATAGAGACCCCCGCCGGCCTGGATCTGCGTCACCGCGTGCCAGCCGCCGAGCGCATCGGCCGTGTAGTCCCGGATCGCGTGGAACAGCTTCGTGCGATAGAGGCCGTCCACCTGCTGCATCGTGCCCATGTACTTGCGCACCAGGTCGCCCGTCTCCTCGTTCTCGAAGTCCGCGGTCATGGGTGCCGTCAGGATCGCGCCGCCGCCGATGTCGTGCAGGTGTCGCACCATCAGGGAATAGTTGGCCGCGCCGTGGTACTTGCCGGCGTTGGTGTAGAGCTCGGAGGGGAAGGCGGCGCCGTCGGAGGTGATCTCGCAGTTCTCGATGGCGGCCTCCAGGGAGGCGCGCACGAGCGTCGCGTTGATGATCATCTCGGAGATCTTCTCCTTGATGTGACCGACGCGATCGAGGCCGTTCGACTCGGCCACCAGCTGCGCGAAGCCGACGAGCCGATCGTAGCCCGTGGCCATGCCCGCGAGACCGCCGAGGCGCTCCCAGAGTCCGAGCGAGTGGGCGAACACGGCCGCATGCTGCACCTGGCCGTCCAGGAACACGCGCTCGTTCGGGACGAACACGTCGTCGAAGATGACGAAGCCCTCGGGCGTGTGGTGGCGTCCCGAGAAGGGAAAGTCGCGCTTGTCCTCGTGGCGCGGCGCATAGGTCGTGTTGACGATCCTGACGCCCGGCGCGTTCACGGGGACCATGGCGCCGATGGCGTAGTCCTCCTCGCCGGGCTTCATGGCCTTGGTGGGGATCGTCATGAGCTCGTGCCCCATGGAGGCAGCGGAGATGTGCAGCTTGGCGCCCCGGATCACGACGCCGTCCTCGCGCCGCTCCACCACGCGTACGTAGGCGTCCGGGTCGTCCTGGTTGCCGGGACGTCGCGAGCGATCGCCCTTGGCGTCGGTGATGCACTGGGTGATGCGCACGTCGCGCTGCTGAGCGTCCTTCACCCAGGCGCGGATGCGCACGGCGTGCTCCGGCATGTCGGCCTCGATGCGGTCCGCTGCCGTGAGCAGCGTCATGATCGAGGCGTAGGTCACGTGCGTCAGGAGGTCGACGGTCTCGTGCAGTTCGACCTGCTCGCGCAGTTCCCGGGCGCTGCTCGGGACCCTCATGAACTCGCCGATGGCACCGGGCGCCGGGTCGTAGAATCGATCGTAGCCTGCGGCCGCCGAAGCGACGGTGACGCCGAGGATCGGATCCGCGGTCACGTCCTCGATGCGACGGCCCTCGAAATAGGTCGCCCGGCCGTCCCGGAGCGACGCCCGGTACTCGTCTCCCGTCATCATGCCCGCACCCTCCCCGTGCCTCGGGCGCCGCCGACCGCTCTCTCGACGGGGCGGTTCGAGGGCGCGCACCGGAGGACGTTAGCGCGCTGTGGGGGCCTCGGAAAGGGCCTGCGCGAGCGCCGGCGGAGTCTCCGGCTCGTAGCGGATGACGCGCCCCTCGCGCACCGTCTCGAGGCCCAGCCAGCGCCCCTCGGGCGTGTACCAGAGCGAGATGTCGAGCGCACCGGGGCCGGTCAGGCGCCAGCGCTCGGCCTCGAGCGTGGTCCCGCCGACCTCGAAGGCGTCGGCGCCGAGCGCGTCGATGCGGACCGGTACCAGGGCACCGTCCTGACTGTTCAGCAACTGCGACGCGTCGAGGAACGCCGGGTCCCAGTAGGCGAAGCTGCGCACGCAGCCCTCGAGCTCGCGCTCGCCGTCGGCACCGGACACGCGCAGGTGCCCGTCTCCACGCTCCGTCCGCACGGCCAGGTCGCGGCCGTTGTCGTCCGTCTCAGAGCGCAGGGAAACGAGGCACCCCCCCTCCCAACGCTCGACGTTGCGATGGCGATAGCGGTAGACGGGCACGAAGAGCACGCGGACGTCGAAGTCCGCCTCGATGGCCACGGCGCGACCCGCCTCGTCGTCGCGCACGCGAAAGACGTGACTGCCGATCGGGCGATCGTCGAGCAGTACGCGAAAGCGGTAGTCGCCCATGTCGGCGCCTGCGGCGCCGGCGAGCAGGAGCAGGCAGAGCGGGAGCAGGGAATGCAGCTTCGGGGTCGGCACGATCTGATCCTCCTTCCGGCCGCAGCGCGGCGATCGGGATCAGTCTTCGCGTCGACCTGTCGAGATACCGTGGAGTGGCCGTGAAGGGCTCGTGAAGTGACCCGGCGACGTGTGCGTCGGCTCAGACGGAGAGCGCGTCTGCCCGGACCCCCGCCTCGAACTCGGCCTCCGGAAAGTGCACGTGCACGCGCGTCCCCACGCCGGGCTCGCTCTCGATGCGCACGGGCCAGCCGAAGCGGTCCGACAGGCGCTGGACGATCGTGAGGCCCACACCGTGGCCGCCGCGCGCGCTCCCGGCGCCGCGGAAGAAGGGATCGAAGGCGCGCTTCAGCTCCTCCGGATTCATGCCCTGCCCGTGATCCTCGATCACGATCTCGCCGGCGCCGACACGTGCCGTCACCGCGCCGTCGCCGTGCGAGGCCGCGTTGCGGATCAGGTTGCCGATGAGCGAGGCGAGCACCTGGCGCGGCGCCTCGGTCCAGAGCCTGCCGTCGGCCGACAGCTTGGCATCGACGCGATCGCCGGCCGTCATGCGCACACGGTCGAGCTCGAGTTCGACGAGGTCGTTGACGCAGAGCCGTTCGTGCACGAAGGCCTCGTCGGACTCGCGTGCCAGGAGCAGGAACGCCTCCACGAGTTCACGCATGTCGCGCACGGCGCGGTCGATGCGGTCGACCGAGACCTGCACGCGTTCCGGCAGGTCCGCCTCGCGTCGCAGACTCTCGACGGCCATGGCCATGACCGTGAGCGGGCTGCGCAGCTCGTGGCTGGCATCGCGGGTGAAGTTGCGTTCGCGCTCGACGAAGGCGTCGAGACGCTCCGTGAAATCCGCGAGCGCGCCGGCGAGCACTGCCACTTCGTCGTCCGGATCGGCGACGAAACGCTCCTGGCGCAAGGACTCGGGGTCCAGCCGCGCCACGTCCATGCGTCCGATCTGTCGCGCCAGCGCCGTGATCGGCGACAGCACCTCGTACGATGCCCGATAGCCGGCCCAGGCCGTCAGATAGAGCGCCACGAGCACGAGCGCGAGCGGCGCGAGCCCGAAGTAGGTCGTCAGCAGATCGACACCGGCGCCATCGAAGAGCAGGTAGAGCTGCGCATCGCCCCGCGTGCTGACGTGAAGCCGCAGCAGTCCCTCGGCCGAGGTGAGGGCGTGGATACCGGGGCCCTGGTCCCGATAGAGCGCGGGAACGCCGTCGACGCCGTGCGCAGCGTCGACGACCCACCCGCGGATGTTGCGTGCCGCCGGTGGCGGCGCGTCGGGCCGCGTCGCGCGCTGTTCCCAGAACCACTCGGCTTCCTGCTCCAGAGCCTGCTCGATGAGCACCTCCTCGAGCACGAAACGCGCGAGCCAGACGCCGAGGACCGCGGTGACGCTGATCAGCAGAGCCTGCAGGATGAAGGCCCGCAGGAAACGGCGAGACAGGCCGCCGTCATGCGCCACGATCTGACTCCGGCATGGCGATGCGATAGCCCGCGCCCGAGACGGTCTCGATCATGGCGTGCTCGAAGGGGCGATCCACGGCCTTGCGCAGCGTGTAGAGGTGACTGCGCAGCGTATCCGAATCGGGCAGCCCCTCGCCCCAGACTTCCCGCTCGAGCTGCCGACGCGAGACGATCTGCGGCGCCGCGCGCATGAGCACCGTGAGCAGCTTCATGCCGATGGGTGTGACGCTCAGCGGCTGGCCCGCGCGGCTGACGTGCCAGGTACCGGTGTCGAGCACGAGGTCGCCGACCTCGAAGCGTTCCTGCGCGACCTGGCCTCGGCTGCGGCGCAGCAGCGCGCGTACGCGCGCCTCGAGTTCGGCGAAAGCGAAGGGCTTGACGAGATAGTCGTCGGCGCCGGCGTCGAGGCCAGCGATCTTGTCCTCGAGGGTGTCGCGCGCCGTGAGCATGAGCACGGGCACGTCCGAACGCTGCTCCTTGCGCA
This sequence comes from Pseudomonadales bacterium, assembly GCA_036351675.1. GTDB lineage: Bacteria > Pseudomonadota > Gammaproteobacteria > Pseudomonadales > Azotimanducaceae > JAZBPO01. The sequence goes on along the minus strand of JAZBPO010000131.1, from coordinate 13,529 downwards.
GGCGCCGGCACACCTCCATGCCGTCGAGGCGCGGCAGCATGAGGTCGAGCACGACGAGATCGTAGTCGTTCTCGGCGGCGAGACCGAGCGCAGCCGCGCCATCGGAGGCGTAGTCGACCTGGAAACCCGCGTTCTCGAGGCCGTCGTAGACCATCTCCGCGATGTCGCGGTGATCCTCCACGAGGAGCACGCAGGCGTTCTGGGGGGCGTCGTCCATGGCGCGATGATACGCCCCGTGCGCGTCACGCCCGCGTGAAGGGCCGCGGGCGCCGGTGCTCAGTCCTGCCAGCGCTGCGGCGTGGTGAAGATCGCGTCCGGATCGTAGCCCATGGCCTCGGCGCGGCCGATGAGACGGCCGAGCGCGCCGTCGTCGATGTGTGGCGTGCGCGCCATGATCCAGAGCAGGTCCCGGCGCTCGCGCGCGACGAGCGTGGTGCGGTAGTCGGCGTCGACGAAGGCGATGCGGTAATCGAGACGCAGCGGCGGCACGAACTCCATGCCCCAGATCGCCTGCGACGGGTCGTCCGTGACGCAGCCGCGAGAGCGGAGTTCCACGAAGGGGCCTTCGAAGCCTCCGAGACGGAAGCGGAAGCGCGTCGCGACCGTACCGTCGTCGTCGAGCTCGTAGTACTCCACCGGGTTGTAGGCGAAACGTTCGAGGGGCGTGAGGATGCCGCCGAGGACGTACCAGGCGCCCATGAAGCGAGCCAGATCCACGTCCGGGATCGGCAGGGGATCGGGCCGGCGCCCGAATGCGAAAGGGTTCGGGAAGGCGAGAGTCGTCTTCAAGGTTCCAGGGTCTCCGGTTCGTCCATGGCCCGTGTGGCGCGCCCGGAACGCCTGACACGGAGCATGGTGCCTGCGCGGCGGCGCGTCCATCCGCTGCGCGCCCGCGTATCAGGCGGCGGCCCGCTCCAGGCCCCCGAGGCGGCAGACGAGGCTGATCACCTCCGGGACGCCCTCGCCCGTGCGCAGATTCGTGAACACGTAGGGCTTGTCGCCCCGCATGCGCTGCGTATCGGCCTCCATGACCTCGAGCGAAGCACCGACGTGCGGCGCGAGGTCGGTCTTGTTGATCACGAAGATGTCCGAGCGCGTGATGCCCGGCCCGCCCTTGCGCGGGATCTTCTCGCCCTGGGCGACGTCGATGACGTAGATCGTGAGGTCGGCGAGCTCGGGGCTGAACGTGGCCGCCAGATTGTCTCCGCCGGATTCGATGAGCACGAGATCGAGGGCCGGGAATCTCTGGCGCATGTCGACGATGGCGGCGAGATTGATCGACGCGTCCTCGCGGATCGCCGTGTGCGGGCAGCCACCGGTCTCCACGCCCAGGATCCGCTCCTCGGGGAGCGCCCCGGTGGCGGTGAGGATGCGGGCGTCCTCCTTCGTGTAGATGTCGTTGGTGATCGCGCAGATCTCGATGCGCTCGTGGAAGTGCCGGCACAGGTGCTCGAGGAGCGCCGTCTTGCCGGAACCCACTGGTCCGCCGATACCCACCCGGAGCGGGCCGTGTGCGGAGATCTCGTCGCCATGCGTATTCATGATCGGAACAACCTCGTGTACTGCGTTTCGTGATTCATGGAGGCGATGTCGGCGAGCAGCGCGAGGCCACCCACCTCCTCGAGTGGCGCCTCGACCGCCGCTGCCGCGATCTCGGCGACCTGCCGTTCGAAGCTCGCCTGCAGCCGCTGGCCGTCGGTCTGCCCGAGTGGCACGAGGCGCACCGCCGCAGAGATCAGATTGGCCGCGAAGGCATGGAGCCAGGCCTCCGCGAGGGGCTCGAGCGGCACGCCATGGGCGCGGCCGGCGAGACCCACCATGACGGGATGGACGCGCAGCTCCACCGGCAGCGCCTGCGCCCACGCGAGGCGCTCGTCGGGCCAGGCCGCAGCCGTGACGTCGAGGAAGGCGCGTCCCTGCGCGCCCGCTTCGAGGCGCCGCTCGGTGGTGGGCGCGAGGGCCCGGGCGAACTCTGCGAGCTCCCGGAGCGCCGCCGCGTCCTCGACGCGCCAGCCGTGAGCGAGGAGCACCGCGTCGCTGCGACCGGCGCCGAGGGTGAGCACACCCTCGATCCAGTCCCGGGCCGCTGCGGCATCGCTCACGTCGCCCGCTTCCACGGCCCACTCCAGGCCGTGCGAATAGGTGTAGGCCCCGATCGGATAGGCCGGCGAGAACCAGGACAGCAGCAGATAGCGGACCGAGGTGTCAGTGCGCATGGTCGTGGTGGTCCTGGTCGTCGTCGTCGTCGACATGGCGGTGATCGTGGCCGTGCGTGCGGCCGTGGCCGTAGGCGCCACCCTCAGGATGGAAGGCCCGCTGGACGCGCCGCACGTCGGCGCCGAGGCGCTCGAGCAACGCCTCGATGACGTGGTCCTCGCGGATCCAGAGCCGATCCACGCCGATCTCCGTCGGCAGGTGACGGTTGCCGAGATGCCAGGCGAGACGCGGCAGCGCCACCGCAGTGCCCGGTCGTACTTCCAGCAGCGCCTCCTCGGCGCAGCACACGCGGATGCGCTCACCGTTCTCCAGGACGAGCGCGTGCCCCTCCTGCAGCGACGGGACTTCGGGCAGGTCGAGCAACACCTCGCGCCCGGATTCGGTCGTCAGCAGGAAACGGCGGCGGTGCCTGGCGTCGAAGTCCAGACGCACGCTGTCGATGCAGTCCTCGCCGCCGAGCTCGACGGCGGTGGCTCTCGGTGCAGGGGCGCCCATCAGAACAGGAAGTAGCGCTGCGCCATGGGCAGCACGTCGGCCGGTTCGCACACGAGGAGTTCGCCGTCGGCGCGCACCTCGTAGGTCTCCGGGTCGACCTGTACCTCCGGCGTCGCGGCGTTGTGGACCATGCGCGCCTTGGCGTCGCGTTCTCGCGTTCCACGCACGGCCAGCAGCTGCTTGTCGACCCGTAGTGCCTCCCGCAGCCCCGCGTCGAGCGCGGCCTGCGAGACGAAGGTGACGGACGAGCTGGTCCGGGCGCGCCCGAAGGCACCGAACATGTCCCGGTAGTGCACGGGCTGCGGCGTCGGGATGGACGCATTCGGATCACCCATGGGCGCCGAGGCGATGGTGCCGCCCACCAGCACGAGCGCGGGTTTCACCGCGAAGAAGGCCGGATCCCAGAGACACAGATCCGCGCGCTTGCCGACCTCGACGGAACCGATCTCGGCGTCGATGCCATGAGCGATGGCCGGATTGATCGTGTACTTGGCGACATAGCGCTTGACCCGGAAATTGTCGTTCTCTCCAGTCTCCTCGGGCAGGCGCCCGCGTTGGCGCTTCATCTTGTCCGCTGTCTGCCAGGTGCGGATCAGCACCTCACCGACGCGCCCCATGGCCTGACTGTCCGAAGCGATGATCGAGAAGGCGCCGAGGTCGTGGAGGATGTCCTCGGCGGCGATGGTCTCACGACGGATGCGCGACTCGGCGAAGGCGACGTCCTCCGGGATCCTCGGATCGAGATGGTGGCAGACCATGAGCATGTCGAGGTGCTCGTCGATCGTGTTCACCGTGTAGGGCCGCGTGGGATTCGTAGACGACGGGATCACGTTGGGCAGACCGCAGACCCGGATGATGTCCGGCGCATGGCCACCCCCCGCACCTTCCGTGTGGAAGGCATGGATGGCGCGACCGCCGATGGCGTCGATGGTGCGTTCGACGAAGCCCGACTCGTTCAACGTGTCCGTGTGGATCATCACCTGCACGTCGTACTCGTCGGCGATGGCGAGACAGTTGTCGATCGCGGCCGGCGTGGTGCCCCAGTCCTCGTGCAGCTTCAGGGCGCAGGCGCCCCCGACGATCTGCTCGACCAGGCCTTCCGGCCGCGAGCTGTTGCCCTTGCCGGAGAAGGCCAGGTTCACGGGGAAGGCGTCGGCGGCCTCGATCATCCGCGCGAGGTGCCAGGGACCGGGCGTACAGGTGGTGGCGTTCGTGCCCGTCGCCGGGCCGGTGCCGCCACCGAGCATGGTCGTCACGCCGGAGGCGATGGCGTCGGCGATCTGCTGCGGGCAGATCATGTGGATGTGCGCATCGAAGCCCCCGGCCGTGAGTATCTTCCCCTCACCGGCGATGGCTTCCGTGCCGGGACCGATGACGATGTCGACGCCGGGCTGCGTGTCGGGGTTCCCGGCCTTGCCGATGGCGACGATGCGGCCGTCCTTGAGGCCGACGTCCGCCTTCACGATGCCCCAGTGGTCGACGATGAGCGCGTTGGTGATCACCGTGTCCACGGCGCCTCCGGCGCGCGGCACCTGCGACTGGCCCATGCCGTCACGAATGACCTTGCCGCCGCCGAACTTCACCTCCTCGCCGTAGCGGGTGTAGTCCCGTTCGACCTCGACGAACAGCTCCGTGTCGGCGAGGCGAACCCGGTCGCCGGTGGTCGGACCGAACATGTCCGCGTAGGCCGCGCGGCCGATGCGATACGGCATGGCTTCCTCCCTCTGCGACGCGCCTCAGTCGCCCTCGGCCGGGTCGAGCGCGCCCATGACCCGTCCGTCGAAACCCTGGATCACGCGCGCGCCGGAGATCGCCACGAGCGACACGCTGCGCGTCTGGCCCGGCTCGAAGCGGATCGCGCTGCCCGCCGGGATGTCGAGGCGCCTGCCCCGGGCCGCCGCGCGGTCGAAGTCGAGGGCGGCGTTGGCTTCGGCGAAGTGGTAGTGCGATCCGACCTGCACGGGCCGGTCACCGGTGTTGGCGACCTCGAGCTCCGTGACTTCGCGTCCGGCGTTCAGCTCGATCTCGCCGTCGGCGACGAGCACTTCGCCGGGGATCACGCGCAGGGCTCCGGGCAGGCATCGCTCGGATCGCTGGCTTCACGGGGCATGGGACTCTCCTCGCACGGGGGCCGCATCATCGGATCGGATCATGGACGGTGACGAGCTTGGTCCCGTCCGGGAAGGTCGCCTCCACCTGGATGTCGTGGATCATCTCCGCCACGCCCTCCATGACCTGATCGCGCGCGATCACCTGCGCACCAGCCTGCATCAGGTCGGCCACGGAACGCCCGTCGCGGGCGCCCTCCACCACGAAGTCCGTGATCAGGGCGATGGCCTCGGGATGGTTGAGCTTCACACCACGCTCCAGGCGCCGGCGCGCCACCATGGCCGCCATGGCGACGAGCAGCTTGTCCTTCTCCCGTGGGGTGAGATTCATGTGCCCTCCGCTCGATGCCCCGCCGCGTACGTCGATCCATGCTCAACAGTGCCACACGCGCGGGACCCCGGTCCCGCTCACGGCGCCGACGACGGCGGCGAGATCGTCCATGAGATGACGCGAAGTGCGGGCGACGAGGGTGGCGACGACGAGATCGTCGAGGCGGCTCGCAGCGAGGCGTCCACGGACACGCTCGGCGACGACGCGGAACGCGGCGAGCGCGAGTTCGGGCTCCTCGTCGGCGCAGACGAAGGTCGCGAACGCCGTGCTCCCGGCGAGCGTGGCGGCGCTGGCGACGGCAGCGCCGGGGAGATCGAGCCGCCCGGCGCTGGCCCAGGCGAGACGTCCGGCCTGCCGCACGCGCCAGTGCTCGCGCAGACGGCAGCGCGTGACGCGCTCGCCCATGGCGCTGCGGCCGAGCACCGTCGCCTCGACGGCGAGCAGCCGGGCGCCCGGCGCGAGCTCGACGTCGAGGCGTCGGACGAAGGCGGCGGCGTCGAAGAGGATCGCCGGCTGGGGCAGCCAGAGCAGGGAGCCGCCCGCGCCGATCCGCAGGCGCACGTCCAGCGCCGCGTCGCCCGCGGCGGAGCGATAGACCTTCTCGCAGGCCTGGCCGACGACCGTGGCGCGCGCACCGCCGGCGAGGTCGATCTCGATGCCATAGACGTCGCCACCGGTCATGCCGCCGGAGGTGTTGATGACCACGGCCTCCAGGCCCGCACCGGGGCGGGGCCGCGGCAGGCGGGCACGAAGGGCGCCGTCCTGGAACAGGTCCGCGAGGACGTCCCCCGCACCGACGCCGATGCGCAGGGCGCCGCGGCTGCGCTGCATGGCAGGCGTGGCGGTCGCAGCCGGGATCTGGTTCATGACTTGCACATCGCAACCGCAACCGCAACCGACAGGTCACCCCGCAGGATCGGGGCGCTCGAGGGAAGGTAGAACAACCGAAGGCCGATGTCCCCGCTCCGCGGCCGCGGAGCGAGCCCAAGGGCGTCCGGCGGCCGGGAGAGGCGTACCATCGGCGTCGAGGACGGCACCGGGGGAGGCGATGGACAGCGACGACCATGAGCAGTCGGCGCGGGCGGGCGCGAGGCGCGGTTCGTCGCGAGGACCGGCGCCTGTCTGAACCCGGAATCACGGCGGCCGCGCGCCGCGGCGCGACCGGCTGGCTCGCGACGGCAGCGCTGTTGATACCGCTCGGCGCCTGGGGCAACCCCGCCGTGGCCCTGCTCGTCGGCGCCGCCGTCACGCTCGCCCTGGATCGTCCCCTCGTGGAAGGCAGCGGCCGCTACGGCACCCTGCTGCTCCAGTCGGCGATCGTGCTGCTCGGTTTCCGCCTCTCCATCGACCAGGTCCTCGCCGTCAGCGGCGACGCGCTGCCCCTGGTCGCGGGCTACGTCGTCGGCGCGCTCGCCCTCGGCCTGGCGCTCGGACGCCTGCTCGGCCTCGAGCGGATCAGCACGATCCTGCTCTCCGCCGGCACGGCGATCTGTGGCGGCACGGCCATGGCGACACTGGCGCCCATCATCTGCGCGCGCTCCGACCAGCTCGGCATCGCCGTGGGCATCGTCTTCCTGCTCAACGCCCTCGCCCTGTTCACGTTTCCTGCGCTGGGTGCCTGGCTCGGCATGAGCCAGGAGACCTTCGGGGTCTTCGTCGCGCTCGCCGTGCACGACACGAGTTCAGTCGTCGCCACCGCCGCCAGCTACGGCGATCGCGCCCTCGAGGTCGCGACCACCGTGAAGCTCGGCCGGACCCTCTGGCTCATTCCGCTGGCAATCGCCACCAGCGTGCTGGTCGCCCACGCACGGGCCCGCGTGCGCGTGCCGGGCTTCATCCTGGCCTTCGTCGCGGCATCGCTCTGTGCATCACTGCTGGACCTGCCCACGGGGCTGCTGGAAGTCGCCGGCCACGGCAGCAGGCTCCTGCTCGTGGCCGCGCTCTTCTTCGTCGGCCTCGAGTTCCGGCGCAGTACCGTCTCCGCGTTCCGCGGCCGCGTGCTGGCCCATGCGCTGATGCTCTGGGCGCTGGCATCGACCGGTACGCTGACGGCCCTCCGACTCATGGGCGTGGCCTGAGCCCCCGGCGCGCAGTGCTCCATATGGATAGTCGGAATCGATACTTCTCAAGAGCGCGCGAGTCCCTAGCATCGGACCCATGACCGTACGCTCCACACGCATCGATCCCCTCAGCCTCTCAGCGCTGGGCTTCTTCCTCGTCTACGTCGGGTCGGCTCTGTTCGCCTGACGCCGGGTGCCCCTGGCGCCGGCGGGCGGACTCAGACACTCAGATGCCGGCGAAGGGCGTCCGCGTCCATCTCCTCGCGCGACCCCGTGGCGACCACCTCGCCACGATCCAGCACGTAGAAGTGATCCGCGAGTTCGTGCGCGAAGTCGAAGAACTGCTCCACCAGCACGACGGCCACGTCTCCACGGCCACGCAGGTAGTCGATGGCCCTGCCGATGTCCTTGATGATCGAGGGCTGGATGCCCTCCGTGGGTTCGTCGAGCACCAGCAGCCGGGGCCGCGTCACGAGCGCGCGAGCGATGGCGAGCTGCTGCTGCTGGCCGCCGGATAGATCGCCGCCGCGGCGCCCCCGCATCTCCTGCAGGGTCGGAAACAGCTCGTGGACCTCGTCGGGGATCGTGCGCAGCTCCGGCGCGAGGCCCGCGTAGCCGGTCTGCAGGTTCTCCTCCACCGTGAGGAGCGGGAAGATCTCGCGCCCCTGCGGAACGACGGCGAAGCCCCGGCGCACGCGCTGCCAGGCCGGCATGCGCGTGAAGTCCTCACCGGCGAAGCACACCGTACCGCCGGCGACGGGGAGCCGGCCCATGATCGCGCGCATCAGGGACGTCTTGCCGACGCCGTTGCGACCGAGCACGCAGGTCACCCGGCCGGGCTCGGCGGCGAGCGACACGCCTCGCAGCGCCTGCGCCGCGCCATAGTTCAGATGCAGTCGATTCACCTCGAGCATGATCTCGCCCCGCGCCTCATCGCCCGAGATAGACCTCGACGACGCGCTCGTCGGCCGACACGCGTTCGAGCGAACCCTCTGCGAGCACGCTGCCCTCGTGCAGCACCGTGACCTTCACGCCGAGACGGCGGACGAAGTCCATGTCGTGCTCGACGACCACCACGCTGTGTTCGCGCGCGATCTCGACGAGCAGTTCCGCCGTCTGCAGGGTCTCGGCGTCGGTCATGCCGGCGACGGGCTCGTCGACGAGCAGCAGCTTCGGGTCCTGAGCGAGAAGCATGCCGATCTCCAGCCACTGCTTCTGACCGTGCGAGAGCCGGGACCCGGGCACGTCGCGCAACTCCGTGAGGCGTACCGTCTCGAGCAGGCGTCGGATCTCCGGCCCCGCCGTGTGCGGTCGCCGGGAGAACAGGCTGGCGAACACACCTCGTTCTCCGGCCAGCGCCAGCAACAGGTTCTCCTCCACCGTGAGCGCCTCGAACACGGTCGGTTTCTGGAACTTGCGGCCGACCCCGAGCTGCGCGATCTCTGCCTCGTCGCAGCGCAACAGGTCGACGTGGCCATCGAAGGTGACGCTGCCCGCGTCGGGCCGTGTACGCCCGGTGATCACGTCCATCATCGTGGTCTTGCCGGCGCCATTCGGACCGATGATCGCCCGCAGCTCGCCGCGGTCGATCTGCAAAGAGAGATCGCTCAGGGCGCGGTAACCGTCGAAGGAGACGGTCACGGCGTCGACGTTGAGGATCGAAGCACTCTCGATCTCGCGCATCGGGCTCACGACGCGCGCCCTCGTCGTGCGAACCACTCCGCGGCGGCACCCCAGATGCCTCGCGGCAGGAACAGCGTGACCGCGATGAAGAGACCGCCGAGCACGAACAGCCAGGCGTCGGCGAGGAGGCCCGTGAACACGGTCTTCACGCCACCCACGAGCACCGCGCCGATGGGCGCGCCGAGCAGGAAGCCGCGCCCCCCGACGGCCACCCAGATCACCGCCTCGATGGACTTCGCCGGCGCGAACTCGCCGGGGTTGATGATGCCGACCTGAGGCACGTAGAGCGCACCGGCGAGGCCCGCCATCATGGCCGACAGCGTCCAGACGAAGAGCTTGAAGCGTTCGGCCCGATAGCCGAGGAAGCGCAGCCGCGGCTCCGCGTCGCGCAGGGCGACGAGTACCCGTCCCAGCTTGGAGGTCACGAGCAGGCGACAACCCACGAAGCACGCCACGAGCGCGAGGGCGCTCGCGACGAGCAGCAGCGCGCGCGTGCCGTCGTCCGCGAGCGGCGCGCCGAGCAGGTCCTTGAAGTCCGTGAGGCCGTTGTTGCCGCCGAAGCCGAGATCATTCTGGAAGAAGGCGAGCATGAGGGCGTAGGTCAGCGCCTGCGTGACGATGGAGAAGTAGACGCCGGTGACGCGTGAGCGGAAGGCGAACCAGCCCACCACGAAGGCGAGGGCGCCCGGCGCGAGCAGGGCCATGAGCAGCGCGAAGGGGAAGCTGTCGAAGCCCTGCCAGTACCAGGGCAGCTCGGTCCAGGCGAGGAACACCATGAAATCCGGCAGGAGCGGATCACCGTAGACCCCGCGGTCGCCGATCATGCGCATGAGATACATGCCCATGGCGTAGCCGCCGAGGGCGAAGAAGGCGCCATGGCCGAGCGAGAGCATGCCGCAGTAGCCCCAGACGAGATCGATGGCGAGCGCGAGCAGGGCGTAGCAGAGGTACTTGCCGAGGAGCGAGACCGTGTAGGCGGACACGCGCAGCGCCGAATCCTCGCCGGGGGCGACGGAGCACAGCGCCACGACCACTGCGCCGGCCAGAACCACGCCGACGAAACACAGATCGGCGCGGCCGAAGCGACCGCCCAGCCAGCGGGAACCGATCAATCGACGACCCTCCCTCGCTGCGGGAAGAGGCCCTGGGGTCGGAACTGGATGAAGCCGATGATGAAGGCGAGCACGAGCACCTTCGCCGCCACCGCGCCCAGTGCCGGCTCCACGAACTTGTTGGCGAGGCCGAGGGCCATGGCGCCGCACAGCGTGCCGAGGAGGTTTCCGACGCCGCCGAAGACGATGACCATGAAGCTGTCGATGATGTAGGCCTGCCCCAGGTTCGGCGACACGTTCTCGATCTGCGAGAGCGCGACCCCGGCGATGCCCGCGATTCCCGAGCCGAGGCCGAAAGTGACCATGTCGACGCGCTCCGACCGGATGCCCATCTCCTCGGCCATGGCGCGATTCTGCGTCACCGCCCGGATCTGCAGGCCGAGGGGCGTACGCCGCAGCACCGCTGCGACGGCGGCGACGACGGCGAGGGCGAAGCACAGGATCCAGAGCCGGTTCCAGGTGATCGTGAGCTGGCCGAGCTGGAAGGCACCCGCCATCCAGTCGACCGCCTCGACGGGCCGGTTGGACGCTCCGAAGATCGTCCGCACGAGCTGCTGCAGGATCAGCGAGATGCCCCAGGTCGCGAGCAGAGTCTCCAGGGGCCGGCCGTAGAGGCGCCGGATCACGGTGCGCTCGATGAGCATGCCCGTGGCGCCGGCGACGGCGAAGGCGAGGGGCAGCGCGAGGAGCAGGGAAGCGCCGAAGAACTCCGGCGCGAGCTCCCGAAAGAGCTGCTGAGTCACGTAGGTGGTATAGGCGCCGAGCATGATCATCTCGCCGTGCGCCATGTTGATCACGCGCATGACCCCGAAGGTGATCGCGAGGCCGAGCGCCGCGAGCAGCAGCACCGAGCCCATGGACAGGCCGTACCAGAGGTTCTGTGCGATCGCCCAGCGCTCGAGGATCCGGTCGATCACCATCACCGCTTCACGCCGCCGCAGATCGAGGCGTGAGTCGACGGCGAAGTCCGCGGCCAGCAGGCGACTGCGGGCCGCCGCGGTACCCGCCTCCTCGAGGTCGGCGATCGCCGCCAGCCGGTCCTGCTCGGGCCGATCGTCGTCGGCCAGGATCGTCGCCGCGATGGCCTGGTCGAGCGCGACAGCCACACGGCCGTCCGCCTCCCCTTCCCGCGCGCGTTCGAGCGCGCCGAGCAGCGAGCTCTCCGGCGCCGAGAGGAACTGACGTGCCGCCACCAGCCGCACGCTCGCATCGGGATCGCCGAGCGAGAGTTCGGCGAGCGCCGCCGCGAGGGCGCGGCGGATCCGGTTGGAGACGCGGATCTCGCGCACGGACGTGACGTCGACTTCCGTGCCGTCGAGGGGGTCGCGCAGGGTGCCACCCTCCGTCTCTCGCAGCAGCGCGCGCCCCTCTGCGGTGCGCGCGAGCCGACCGTCGCCGAGCGCCTCGAGCACGACGCGCGCGCGCGGCTCGCCCGTGGCTGCCAGCTCCGCCACCGCCGCCTCGACGGCGCGCAGGTTGCGCTGCGCGAGCGCGTCCACCTGAGCGCGCGACAGCGCCGCCGAAGCCGGCAGCGCGAGACCCGCGAGCAGGACGCTCAGCAGCAGGAGCGCACCGGCCCGGGCAGGACCGCCGCCGCGTCGGTCGAAGCTCATGAAGCGGCGCAGCCATTCGGCCGGGTTCTACTCGCCGGCACCGCCGCAGCGTTGCTCGACACGATCGTAGTTGCCGCAGGCGATCGGTGCCGTCCAGTCGGCGACGAGATCGCGGGAACCCGGCAGGTAGTCGGACCAGGCGTCGCCGGGGACGAGGTCGTCGGTCTGATCCACGATGAAGAACTGGCCGTCGTCCTGGATCTCGCCGATGAGCACGGGCTTGGTGATGTGGTGATTCGGAAGCATGCGCGAGACACCCCCGGAGAGGTTCGGGACCTCGACACCGACGATGGCGTCGATGACGGCGTCCGGATCCGTGGTACCGGCCTTCTCGACGGCCTGCACCCACATGGAGAAGCCGATGTAGTGCGCCTCCATGGGGTCATTGGTGACGTCGTCGGCATCGCCCGTGAAGGCACGCCAGCGTTCGACGAAGGCCTCGTTCTCGTCCGTCTCCACGGACTGGAAATAGTTCCAGGCCGCGAGGTGTCCGACGAGGGGCGCGGTGTCGATGCCCGCCAGCTCCTCCTCACCGACAGAGAAGGCGATGACCGGGATGTCGGCGGCTTCCACCCCCTGGTTGGCGAGCTCCTTGTAGAAAGGGACGTTGGCGTCGCCGTTGATGGTCGAGACGACGGCCGTACGCTTGCCGCCGGCGCCGAAGGCCTTGATCTCGGCGACGATGGTCTGCCAGTCGCTGTGCCCGAAGGGCGTGTAGTTGATCCGGATGTCCTCGTCGGCGACACCATTGGCGCGCAGGTAGGCCTCGAGGATCTTGTTGGTGGTACGCGGGTAGACGTAGTCGGTGCCCGCGAGCACCCAACGTTCCACACCCTCCACCTCCATGAGGTAGTCGACGGCGGGGATCGCCTGCTGGTTCGGCGCCGCGCCGGTGTAGAAGACGTTGCGCTCGCTCTCCTCGCCCTCGTACTGCACCGGGTAGAAGAGCAGGCCGTTGAGTTCAGAGAACACGGGCAGCACGGACTTGCGCGAGACCGAGGTCCAGCAGCCGAACACGGCAGCGACCTCGCTCACTTCGAGCAGCTCCCGGGCCTTCTCCGCGAACAGGGGCCAGTCGGAAGCCGGGTCCACGACGACCGGCTCCAGCGGCCGCCCGAGCAGACCGCCCTTCGCGTTCTGCTCCTCGATGAACATGAGCATGGCGTCCTTCAGCGTGGTCTCCGAGATGGCCATGGTCCCGGACAGGGAGTGCAGCACGCCGACGCGGATGGGCTCGCCGACCGGCGTTCCTGCCGTCGGCGTCGCGGCCGCCGGCGCGAGCGGCACCAGCAGAACCGCGAGGGCGGCGAGCAGGGCGAACGGGCGGGCGAGACGGCTGGGCATGACGGGCTCCTGACTGGCAACGGGCGCGCTGGCCGCAGCCACGCGCGGGGCACCAAGAAAGCAAGACATGTGCCTCGACGCAGCAGGGCTGCGCGCCACGCGACGGAGACCACGCAGGGGACGGAGGCCCCATGATGACGCGGCAGGACGCACCGCGACCGCACAACGGCCGCGCGGACGCACCAGCGGCGTGCGTCAACGCCACGGAGGACGACATCCGGGTGGGCGCCCGGGATCGAACGGGGCATGATCGCCCCCGGGCGACCCGGGGGTTCGCCCTGTCGGGACCGCCCGCCCAGAGCGAGGACGAAGTCGCCGTGAAGTCGTCGGCCCTGCTCCGCGATCCGCTGGTCCCCTTCCTGGCCGTCGGCGCGCTCTGCTACGCCCTGTTCTCGACGGGCGAGGACGTCGGGCGCGAACGCGTGGTGGTGACGCCCGCGGTCCGCGAGGGTCTGGCGCGCGACCACCTGGACATGACGGGCCGGGAGCCGGACGCAGCGGAACTCGCGGAGCTCGTCGAACGCTGGGTCGCCGACGAAGTCCGGTTCCGCGAAGCACTCGCCCGT
>JAZBPO010000130.1:0-3021 GCA_036351675.1 Pseudomonadales bacterium | reverse complement strand
GTGCTGACGCATCCGGTGCTCGGCCTCATTGCCTTCGCGGCGATCATGACGGGCCTGTTCTTCACGATCTTCTCGCTCGCCTCCGTGCCGATGGACATCATCGAGCTGATGTTCGGCACGGTGGGAGGTTGGTTCGGCGGCGTGCTGCCCGAAGGCGCCTTCCGCGACCTGATGGTCGACGGCGTCATCGGCGGCCTGGCCGGCACGCTCGTGTTCCTGCCGCAGATCTGCCTCCTGTTCTTCCTGATCAGCCTGCTGGAGGACACCGGGTACCTTGCGCGGGCTGCGTTCGTGCTCGACCGCGTGATGCGGCGTTTCGGCCTGCCGGGCCACTCGTTCGTGCCGCTGCTCTCGGCCCACGCGTGCGCGATCCCCGCCATCATGTCGACGCGGCTGATCTCGGATCGCCGGGAGCGCATCGCCACGGTGCTCATCGCGCCGTTCATGAGCTGCTCGGCCCGCCTGCCGGTCTACGTGCTGCTGGTGGGGATTCTGTTCCCGGATGATCCGCTGCTGGCCGGCATCGCGTTCAGCGGATGCTACGTGCTCGGCGCGGTGGTGGGCCTGCTGACGGCCATCGTCACGCGGCGGACGATTCTGCCCGGCCGCTCGCCCGCCATGGTGATCGAGCTGCCGACGTACAAGGTTCCCTCGCTGCGCAACGCGGTGCTGGTGACGTTCGAGCGCGGCTGGCTGTTCCTCCGCAAGGCGGGGACGGTGATTCTCGGCATCTGCATCGTGCTGTGGTGGTTGAGCGCGTATCCGAAACCGCAGGTCGAGGACCAGGTGGAGGCGCTCCAGGCGCGGGCCCTCCAGGTGGAGGCCGATCGACCGGAGCTGGCGGAGACGCTGCGGCGGGACGCGGCGATCCTCGCGCAGGCGGAAGGCGTGGACAACGCCAAGATCGATGACGAGCAGTTCGACGGCGTCGACGTGGAGTCCGCCGAGATCAGCGAGGCCGGCGAGCTGGCCTTGGCGCGGGAAGAGGTGCGATCGAGCTTCGCCGGCCATCTCGGCCGGGCGGTCGAGCCGGTGTTCAGGCCGCTGGGGATCGACTGGCAGCTTTCCGTGGGCGTGGTGACGAGCTTCGCGGCCCGTGAGGTGTTCGTGTCGACGCTGGCCATCGTCTTCGCCGGCACGGACGAGGCGGAGTCCGATGCCGTGCTCGATCGCATTCGCGAGGGCCGGCGGGACGACGGCACGCCGGTGTTCACCATGCCGGTGGCGGCGGCGATGCTCGTCTTCTTCGTCCTCGCCATGCAGTGCCTGCCCACGGTGGCGGTGACGGCCCGCGAGGCCGGCGGCTGGAAGTGGGGCGCGCTGCAACTCGGCTACATGACAGTGGTGGCGTACATCTTCGCCCTGATCACGAAGGTCATCGTGGCGGCCCTCATCGGGGGCGCGTAGCCTGACCCATGCCCATCGGCGACTGGCAGTTCTGGGTGGTGACGGCGATCGCGGTCGCCGGGTTCTGGCTTCTCGTGAAGCCGTTCCTCGAGCTGCGCGGGAAGGGAAAGAAGGGCGCGGGCAAGGGCCGGGGCACGCGGACGAAGCTGACGATCTCGGCGGGGAAGGACGCGGGCGACTCAGACGCCACGGAGTAAGGACCGCTGAGAACCAGCAAAGGCGATGGGCGCCCGTCGTTTGGCGGGCGTTTGCCAATTTGGCGGTCGTTCCGGCGGGTTGGCGTCAGTTTGACCGCGGCATGGGCGGTTTCGGGGCCGCCAGGGCCGTTTGGGGGCGAGGCGCCGTCTGGCACGGGTCTTGCAAAATGGTCCCTCGGCCGGCCATTTGAGCGGTCGGCCCGGTGGGGAAGACCTCACCGGCTCATCAAACACATCGTTTGGACCAGTCAGACGAAATGCATCACAGGAGGTGTCCCATGCTGACCCGACCCCGTTTCAGTGCCGACCCGTTCGCGGCGATGGCGCGAGACATGGATCGCCTCTTCGAGTCCATGTTCTCCGTGCCCACCCGGTCCACGACCGGCGAGCGGCAGGCCCAGTTCTTCTCCGCCCCGCTCAATATCTGGGAGGACGAGGAGACCATCTATGCCGAGATGGAGGCGCCCGGCGTGAAGCTCGAGGACATCGAGATTCTCGCGTCCGGCGAGGAGTTGACGATTCGCGGCAGCCGCTCGTTCGACCTGCCGGAGAACGGCAAGTGGCTCCGTCGCGAGCGCGGCGCCGGCGAATTCGAGCGCAAGACGTCCCTGCCGAGCGACATCGATGTCGAGAAGGTGGAGGCGTCGCTGCGGGACGGAGTGCTGACCATCACGCTGCCCAAGTCCGAGGCCCGCAAGCCTCGCCGGGTGGCGGTGAAGGCGCTGAACAGCGCCGAGCGCACGGACGGCTGATCCGTCCCGCCCGCGCGGAATCATCGGACGTTGATTGACTCACGCAACGATTCACTGAGCCAAGGAGACCAAGCCATGGCTGAGCAGACCAAGGCGATTCAGCAGTCCGCGCCGCAGCCGGTCGACGCGCATCGCGAGAACGAGGGCGATGTCGCGCGGCAGCAGTCGTGGACGTACCGACCGAACGTGGACATCATCGACACGGCCGACGAGTACGTCGTGGTGGCGGACATTCCCGGCGCCCGGCAGGACGCGATCGACGTGACCTTCCAGGAGGACGTGCTGTCGATCCAGGCGCCCGTGCAGCCGCGGGGCCAGGGGGCGGTGGCGGTGCACCGGCAGGAGTACGGCGTCGGCGGGTTTCATCGCCGGTTCGTCGTCGAGGCGCCGGTGGACGCCGACCGCATGTCGGCCGAGTACGACCACGGCGTGCTGACGGTGCGCCTGCCCAAGGCCGAGAAGGCGAAGGGCCGCCGCATCGAGGTGAAGGGCGCCTGAGCGACGGCGCCGCGAGCCGCGTTCATCGCGGGCCGGGGCGCAGAACAACACACTCCACGTACGGCAGATCGCCGGGCCGCAGCGCCCGGCGTTTTGTCGTTGAATGCGTGTGCGCTGCGAATTGAAAACAGAAGAGCCGGGCTCGAGGACGAGCCGGCTCGCTTAAG
>JAZBPO010000129.1:0-18945 GCA_036351675.1 Pseudomonadales bacterium | reverse complement strand
TGATCTGGCGCGAGTTCTATCGTCACGTCGTCGCCGCCTTCCCGCACGTCAGTCGTGGCCACGCCTTCCGTCGCGAGTACGACGACTTCCCCTGGCGCGACGATCCCGCCGCGCTCGCGGCCTGGCAGGAGGGGCGGACGGGCTTCCCGATCGTCGACGCGGCCATGCGTCAGCTCGTGGCCACGGGCTGGATGCACAATCGCCTGCGCATGGTCACGGCCATGTTCCTGACGAAGAACCTGCTCGTCGACTGGCACGCGGGGGAGCGTTTCTTCATGCAGCACCTGCTCGATGGCGACTTCGCCGCCAACAACGGCGGCTGGCAGTGGAGCGCGTCAACGGGGACGGATGCGGCGCCGTACTTCCGGGTGTTCAGCCCGGTCAGCCAGTCCGAACGTTTCGACGGCGAGGGGCGTTTCATCCGTCGCTGGATACCGGAGCTCACCGAGCTGCCGGACCGGGCGCTGCACGATCCGACGCGACTCGGTGCGGTCGACGGCTATCCCGGGCCGATCGTGGACGCCAAGGCATCCCGGCGTCGCGCCATCGACGCGTTCCGCGCTCACGCGGACGGCTGACCGCGTCGAGCCGGCGCCGTCCTCGCGGCTGGCAGCGTGCCAGCATGGCGCGCCGGTACTCCGCTGACTATGCTCCAGCACCCTGCCGAGGGTCTGGTCTTTCATGGATATCACTTCGGACGTCCCGGGGCTCGAGTTCTTTCCGGGCGCGCTGTGTCGCGTCGATCTCGCTTCGGGTCGGGTGATCCATCACAACGCCTCCGCCGGGACGCTGCTGGGCCGCTCGCGGTCGCTGCTGCGACTGCTGGGTCGAGCGGACTACGAGGCGCTCGTGGCGGGTTCGGGCTCGACCCGCTTCTGGGCAGAGCGCGCCTGCGGCACCATGCTCGGACGCCTGCGTGTGCGCCTGAAGCGCATCGGCGACGGCGACGAAGCGCTGGTGGCACTCGATGTCCTCGCGCCCGGCGCGGACAGCGAGCACCTCGACGCGCTCCTCGATCTCGTCGCGGATCTGCGTTGGGAGTGGGATCTGGCCGCCGGGCGTGCCTATCACTACGGCCCCGGCCTGCTCACGTCGGATCTCGGCGACGAAGGTCTACCGAGCGCGCCGCTCGATCTCCTCACCGTGGTCCACCCGGACGATCGAGACGCAGTCCGGGCGGCGGTCGAGGACCATCTCGAGGGCCGTTCGCCCCATCTCTGCTGCGAGTACCGCATCACCCGGGGAAGTCCGGACGCCTGGCGCTGGGTGGAGAGCCGCGGCTGCGTCGTCGAGCGTGACAGCGACGGCCGCGCGCTCCAGGTGGCCGGGCTCACGCGCGACATCACGGCGCTGCGCGCCGCGGAAGCGGAACAGGCGCAGCTCGCGGACCAGGTCAGGCACATGCAGAAGCTCGATGCGCTCGGTCAGCTCACGGGCGGCATCGCGCACGACTTCAACAACATCCTCGCGAGCGTGCTCGGCTACGCAGAGCTCGGCGCGATGGCCCTCGAGCAGGGGGACGGAGCCGTTCACGGCGAGCAGCTCCAGCGGCGTCTCGACGGCTATCTGGCGGAGATCCGCGGTGCGGCCGATCGTGGTCGCGAGCTGATCGCGAAGATGCTCGTCTTCTCGCGCGGCGGCGCCGCCCAGGGCGGGCAGGAAGAGGGCGTCGCGCCGCTGTCGCTGATCGAGGACACGGTGCGCATGCTGCGTCCCATGCTGCCGGCGACGCTCGCCGTCCGCCTGTGCATCGACCCGCAGATGCCCGCGGTCGCGATCGACCCGACGCAGCTGCAGCAGCTGCTGCTGAACCTCGTCATCAACGCCCGGGACGCGGTCGGCGAGAACGGCACCGTGACCATCGGTGCGAAACGGCCCGCGGCGCGCCGCTTCGCCTGCGCGTCCTGTGCCCGCCCCGTGGAGGTCACCGCGGAGCTCGTCGAGATCACGGTCGCCGACGACGGACCGGGGATCCCGCCCGCGCTCAGGGAGAAGATCTTCGATCCGTTCTTCACCACCAAGGAGGTGGGGCGCGGGTCCGGCCTGGGCCTGTCGGTCGTGCACGGGATCGTCCACGAACACGGAGGGCATCTCGGCCTCGAGACCTCGGAGGACGGTACGGCGATCACGCTGCTCCTGCCGCCCGCGGAACTGCCCGCGACGGAGCAGGAGGAGAGGACGAGCCGCGACGTGATCGACGGTCGGGGTCGACGTCTGCTGATCGTCGACGACGAGGCGCCCATCACGCGCTGGATGGCCGCGCTCTTCGAGGCGCACGGCTTCGTGGCGGACGTCTATCTCGATCCCCTGCAGGCGCTCCGGCGCTTCCGCATGACGCCGGACCACTGGGACCTGGTCATCACCGATCAGGCGATGCCGGGCCTGTCGGGCGTCGAGCTGGCGGACGAGCTGCTCGCGACCTCGCCGGAGCTGCCCGTGATCATCTGCTCCGGCTACAGCGAGTTCGTCGAGGCCTCGAACGCGGCCGACTTCGGTTTTCACGCCTTTCTCGAGAAGCCCGTCTCCGGTCGGCGGCTGCTGGAGACCGTCGTGAGCGTCCTCGAGCCCGTACCCCGGGCGCGTACGCTGCGGGTCGTCGGCTGACGGGGCTTCAGCCCGGATCCGCGAGCGTTCCGAGGAAGGCCCGGGTGGCCGTCGAGCGCTGGGCCTGCTGGCTGCGGTACAGCGAGGCGTAGGAGCCGTCGCGGGCCAGCAGCGTCGCGTGATCGCCCTGTTCCAGGATCCGTCCCTGTGCCATGACGACGATGTTCGCGGCTTCGCGGATCGTCGACAGGCGATGGGCGATCACGAGCGCGACCCGTCCCGCGAGCAGGGTCGCCATGGCGGCCTCGATCTGCTTTTCCGTTTCCGAATCGATGGAGGACGTCGCCTCGTCGAGGACGATCAGGTCCGGATCGGCGAGCATCACCCGCGCGAGTGACACGAGCTGCTTCTGCCCGGCCGACAGCCGACCACCGGCTTCGCCGACCTGGAAGTCCATGCCGCCCGGGAGGCCGCGGACGAAGGCCCCTGCGCCGACGGCGTCGATGGCGCGCTGCAGCTCGCGGCCACTGGCGTCGAGGCGGCCGAAGCGGACGTTGTCGGCGATCGAGCCCGCGAACACGTGCGGCGTCTGCAGCACCACGCCGAGCCGGGCCTGCCAGGCCGCCAGCCGCAGGTCCCGGTACTCGACCGGCGGCCTGCCGGCTCGCCGCAGCTCGATGCGCCCGCTGGTCGGTTCGTAGAAGCGGCACAGCACGGAGGCGAGCGTCGACTTGCCGGAGCCGGTGTGCCCGACGAGGGCCGTGGTCGCGCCACGACGCAGCTCCAGTTCCACGTCCTCCAGTACCGCGGGACCGTCGCCGTAGCGAAAACCGACGCCCGCGAAGCGGACCGCTTCCAGGCGTCCGCCGAGGTCCGCCGCGTCGCCCCTCGCCAGCACCCGGGGCGAGTCGGCGACCTCCGGCTTCGCGTCGACGAGCGAGATCACCCGCTCGGCGGAGGCCTGTGCCATCTGCAGCTCCGCGAACCAGTGGGCGAGCTGCTCCACGGGCTCGAAGAAGTGCCGGGCGTAGGTGAGGAACGCGACCAGGGTCCCGGCGGTCACCGCGCCCGTCAGCAGCTCCGTGCCGCCGAGCGTGAGCGCGAGGCCGAAGGCCAGCGAGGCGAGCGAGAGCACCACGGGCAGGTAGAGCGCCGAGTAGATCAGGTTGCGCACGGAGGCGTCGTACATGGCATCCGTGAGCGAACCGAAACGCTCTCGATTGTCCTCCTCGCGGCCGAAGGTGCGCGTGGTGATCACCCCGGTCACCGCCTCGTTGAAGCTCGCCGTGATGCGCGCGTTGTTGCGCCGAACCTCCCGCGCCGTGCCGAGGATGCGCTGCTGGAAGCGGCCGCTGGCGATCGCGAGGAGCGGCACGATCAGCACCACGACGAGGGTCAGGCGCGGCGACATGAACAGCATCGCGATCACCGAACCGGTCATCACGGTGGTACCCCAGACGAGATCGAGGACGCCCCAGGCGAAGATGTTCGAGAGCCGCTCGCAGTCCGACGTCATGCGGGCCATGAGCCAGCCCACGGGCCGCTTGTCGAAGAACGAGAAGGACAGGTCCTGGACGTTCCCGAAAGCGGCCTGGCGGATGTCGTGGCTGATGCGCGTGCGGATGCGGCCACCGAAGTAGATGAAGCTCGCGATCGAGCCCGAGAGCACCACGGCGCAGACCGCGAAGGCCAGACCCCAGGGCCAGAGCACCGCATCGGCGCCGTCGCGCCCGATCGCGTCGATGACGCCGCGCATGATGAGCGGCAGGCTCACGTCCATGGCAGCCGTGAGCACGGCGAAGCCGGCGAAGGCCAGGAAGCTGCTGCGATAGGGCGCTGCGAACTGCCCGAGCCGCCGCCAGAGGCCGCCGTCGATGGCAGGCCCGCCTTCGCCCGCCTGCTCGAACTCGTCGACGTGCAGATCGTCGTCGTACATCAGACGCCCTCCCGTTCCCGGCCGTCGCCGTCGGCGTCCAGGGGCTCGTCGAGCATGCCCTGCTGGCGGGCGAGGGCCCGATAGGGACCGTCCCGGGCGACGAGCGAGTCGTGATCGCCGGACTGGACGATGCGCCCCTCGTGGAGCACGTGGATGCGGTCCGCGTCGCGGACGGCGGACAGGCGGTGCGCGACGATGAGCGTCGTCTGGCGCCCCCGTCGCGCCGACAGCCGCTCGAGGATGTGGGTCTCCGTGTGAGCGTCCACGGCGGAAAGGGCGTCGTCGAGCACGAGCACGGCCGGTTCGCGCAGCAACGCACGGGCGAGGGCGAGGCGCTGGCGCTGACCGCCGGACAGGCGCACGCCGCGCTCGCCGATCGCCGTCGCCATGCCCTCGGGAAAGGACGCCAGGGTCTCCGTCAGCGCCGCGTCGTCCACCACGCCGGCGAGGGCCGCCGCCGACGCGTGATCGCGACCCACGCGCAGGTTCTCCTCGAGCGTGCGGGAGTAGAGAAAGGGCTCCTGCAGGACGACGGAGAGCTGACCGCGGAGCGTCTCCCGATCGATCTCCTCCATGGGGACGTCGTCGAGCAGGATCGTGCCCTCCGGCGCATCGTAGAGCCCGAGAAGCAGCCTGATGAGCGTCGTCTTGCCCGCGCCCGGTGGGCCGACCAGGCCCACGGTCTCGCCCGGCGCCACGGCCAGGGTCACGTCGTCGAGCACCGGTGCTCCGCCGGGATAGGCGAAGGTGAGGTGCCGGAGCTCGATGGCGCCACGGAGCGCAGGCGTGTGCTCGCGGCGAGCCTCCTCGAGGGGGGCGTCGAGCACCTCGGCCAGACGTCCGCGCGAGACGTTGGCCTTGCCTGCGTCCGTGAGGATGCGTCCGACCATGCGGATCGGATGCAGCACGATCATGATCCAGGTGAGGAAGGCGAAGAGATCGCCCACGGAGAGGCGCCCTTCGGCGACGAAGCTGCCGCCGACCACGAGCACGAGGCCGAGCTGCGACAGGCAGAGGAGGTCGGACACGGACCAGAACACGGCCATCAGATCGATCAGGCGCTGGTTGTGGTCGCGGAACGCCGCGTTGTGCGCAGCGAAGCGTTCGATCTCGTGGCCCTGGCGCGAGAAGGCGCGGACGACGCGGATCCCCGTGAGGTTCTCCTGCAGGCAGGCCGTCAGTTCGGCCTCGGCCTCGTCCGTGATGGTGAAGACCTGCTGCACCCGGCGATAGAACAGCCAGGCGAAGAGGAAGATCAGCGGAATCAGCGAGACGGACACGAGGGCGAGCTGCCAGTCGAGCCAGAACAGCATGGGCAGGAGCACGAGCAGCAGGACGATGCCTCGGCCGATCTCGACGAGATCCTGCGCGAAGAACACGCGCAGCGTCTCCACGTCGGAGCTGCAGCGCTGGACGAGGTCGCCTGTCTCCATGCCGTCGTGCCAGTGCGCCGGCAGGTGTTCGACGTGCCGGTGCACGAGCGTGCGCATGCGGCGGACGAGGCCCTCCGAGGCTTCCGCGGTGGCGCGGCCACGCAGGTAGTGGAAGGCGCCGCCGAGCACGGTGACGAGCACCACGGCGAGGCCACTGGCGAGCAGGTAGGCGGGGAGGGCGTGCGTCGAGCCGTCGACGAGCGCGGCGAGGACGGGGATACCCCGCGACAGATCGCCTTCGATCGCGACGTCGATCGCGTATTTCGCGACCAGGGGGACGAACAGCGTCAGGGCGCTCGCGGCGCCGAGCGCGAGCACGGCGAGACCGAAGAGCCGTCGATAGCCCTGCGTCAGGTTCCAGAGATCGTCTTGCAGTGGGCGAGCCATGTGCGTTTCCGGTATCCGAAGAGTGGACCGGTGCGCTGGCTCGAGGTCTGGAGCGCGGGCATGGCCCGCGGGGTAGTCCGGATCAGCGTGCGGAGAGCACCGGGCGGCTGTGCGCGATTCGATCTGTCATCGATGCGGTGCTCCCGGTCTCGCCGAACAGCCGACGACTATAGCGGGCGATCGCGCGTTCGCAAGGGCCGTCCGTCCGGGCCGACTGCGCTAGCATGTGCGGCCTTCGAATCACGGATCGGGAACGCAGCAGTTGGCGGCGAGCTATCGGCTCATCACGCGTGGTGATTTCGACGGGGTGGTCTGCGCGGCATTGCTGCGCAGCAGCGGCCACGTCGACGACGTGAGCTTCGCGCACCCGAAGGACGTTCAGGACGGTCTCGTGCCCGTCGCCGGCGACGTGATTCTGGCGAACCTTCCCTACGTGGCCGGGGCGTACATGGTGTTCGATCACCACTCCAGTGAACTCGAACGCAACGCCGCCGGCACCGAGGGGATCTACGTCAACGATCCCGATGCGCCCTCCGCGGCTCGGGTCATCTTCGAGTACTTCGGCGGCGCCGAGGGTTTCCCGGACATCGATCCGCAGCTGCTCGAGGCGGTCGATCGCGCGGATTCGGCGGATTTCTCCCGCATGGACATCCTCGAGCCGACGCACTGGCCGCTGCTCGCCTTCGTCCTCGACGCGCGCACCGGACTCGGCCGCTTCCGCGACTTCCGCGCGCCGAACATGGCGCTGCTCGAGAAGATGATCGACATGGTGCGCACGCAGTCGATCGAGGAGATCCTGCGCGACCGTGACGTCTCCGAGCGCATTCGCCTCTACTTCGAGCAGGAGATCTATTTCCGCCAGCAGCTCGAACGCTGCACGCGCCTGTCGGGTGACGTCGCGGTCGTCGATCTGCGCGCCGAGGACCCGATCTACGCGGGCAACCGCTTCATGGTCTACGCGCTCTTCCCAGAGGTCCGCGTCTCCGTGCACTGCCTGCGCGGCCTCGGCGCCACCACGGTCTTCGCCGTCGGCAAGAGCATCCTCGACCGTTCCTCGCCGGTGAACGTCGGCCACGTCTGCCTCACGCACGGCGGGGGCGGCCACACGGCGGCGGGCACCTGTCAGGTGCCCGACGCCGAGGCCGAGGCGACGCTCGGCGCGCTGCTCGACGCCCTGCGCGGCAACTGAACGGGTGCGGGCCGCAGCGGCGCCAGCGCGCGGGCCCGCTGTGACTGCATCTTCCTGGACGACGGAGCAGATCAATCATGCACGCCGCTCTGGTCGAGCTTCTCGACCTCCTCGATCTCGAGCGCATCGAGAGTGATCTCTTCCGCGGTCGGAACGAACGAAGCGCCATGCCTCGGGTCTTCGGCGGTCAGGTCCTGGCGCAGGCGCTGCGTGCCGCGGCGCTCACGGCGCCGGAGCGGCCCCCCCATTCGCTGCATGCCTATTTCCTGCGCCCCGGTGATTCGGCGCGACCGATCCTGTTCGAGGTCGAGCGGGTCCGGGACGGACGCAGCTTCGCGACGCGACGCGTGCGGGCGATCCAGGCGGGCGAGCCGATCTTCGCCATGTCCGCGTCCTTCCACGTGCGCGAGGGGGGGCTCGAGCATCAGGCCGAGCCGCGCGCCGTGCCCCGTCCGGACGCCCTCGAGGACGACGTGCTCGTGGCGCGGCGCCTGCAGGGGCAGGACGCCAACGTCATGCCCTGGCAGACCCGGGAGCGGGCCTTCGAGTGCCGCTCGGTCCATCCCGTCGGTACGCCACAGCCCGATTCGCCGCTCAAGCCCGCCTGGTATCGGGCACGGGCCGGGATCCCGGCGGAGGCGGAGGAAGGTGCGCTGCACGAATGCCTGCTCGCCTACGTCTCGGACATGGGGCTCATGTCGACGTCGCTGGTCCCCCACGCGGCCAGCACCCCGCGCTCGCGCATCGTCGGGGCGTCGCTCGACCATGCCATGTGGTTCCATCGTCCCCTGCGCGTCGATCAGTGGCTCCTCTACGACCGCGACAGTCCGACGGCGGCGGCGTCCCGCGGCTTCAATCGTGGTGCCTTCTTCGCGGAGGACGGCACGCTGCTCGCCTCCACGGCGCAGGAGAGCCTGATCCGCGTCCGGCGCGACTGACGGGCCCTCAGCGGGCGCCGACGACGGCAAGGCGCGATTCGGCGAGCGCGAGCTGCAGGTCGAGCTGGGCACCGGCGCCGGCCGGGAAGGGCACGCGGTCGGCGTCGAGCACGACGCGCCCCCAGGTCGGGTCGACCACCACCCAGGCGTCCCCGTCGCGAACGCGATTCCAGGCATGGGGCACGAAGGCCCGGGGATCGGCAGGACTCCAGGCGAGGCCCGTGACGATCTCCGCGTCGAGGCCGGCGCGTTCGGCGAGGGCGTCGAAGAGCAGGGCGAACTCGTGGCAGTCGCCTTCGCCGCGCGCCAGCAGCGCGTCGAGATCGGGCGGGCTCGCGCCGGGCACGTAGCGCAGGCGTTCGCCGATCACGGTCAGCATGGCGTCGAGCGTGGCGGCGAGGGCGGCCTCCGGGGCCGGTGGCGCCTCGAGATCGAGGCGGGCCGCGCCGTCGCTGCCGGGCACGAGCAGGGATGCCGCCGGGCCTTCGACCTCGAGCGTGAGCCCGGTGATGTGCTCGCGCATCCGGCGCGAGGCGTCGACCGGCAGGCGCAGGGGGCGTGCGCGCTGCAATGCGGGGAGCTGCGGCAGACGCTCGCTGCGCCGCAGCACGAAGCCCCGCCCGATGCGGTACTCGCGTGGCGCACCATCGGCGTCGCGCAG
The DNA here is from genome assembly GCA_036351675.1 of Pseudomonadales bacterium. Classification (GTDB taxonomy): domain Bacteria; phylum Pseudomonadota; class Gammaproteobacteria; order Pseudomonadales; family Azotimanducaceae; genus JAZBPO01. The sequence continues at coordinate 9,857 of JAZBPO010000129.1, read as the reverse complement.
CAGCTCCACGGGCGTACCGTCCGCGAGTGCCTGCGGCGCCGGCGCGTCGGGCTCCAGGCTCGCGGCCAGGCGCGGAGCCGGTTCCGACGCCGGTGTCCGGCTGACGTCGACGCGGCCGTCCGGCCCGCGCTGCCAGAGTTCCGTGTGCTCGAGCGCGTGGGGTGGCGTGCGTGCGAAGCGCCGGGTCTCGCGTCGCACCAGGCGACCGCCGCCGGGCAGATCGACAAGCGTCACCACGCGGATGGTGGGTCGCCCCTCGGCGTCGCGCAGGAGCGCCTCGTGCATGCGGCCCGCGAGCCGCCCCCCGAGTTCGATGGCGTAGAAGCGATCCGCCGGCGCGGCGTCGAAGCGCGCGAGCGTACTCGGCGTCCGCTCGCAGCCTGCGAGCAGGCCGATGCCCAGCAGGAGCGCGAGCAGCTGTCTCGGCGCCGGATGTGGCCGGCGTGCGGGCCCCGGGGGCGTCGCGAGCCGGCGCGGAGTTTGACTAGAATGTGGCCCCTTCGCTGGCCGACCCCCGGCCGCGCACGAAAGACCTTTCGAGACCATGAGTGAAGCCGACGCGGGTGCCGGGCGCCCGGAGCATTTCATCGAACAGATCATCCGCCGCGACGTCGAGGCCGGCAAGCACGGCGGCGCTGTCGTCACCCGCTTTCCGCCGGAGCCGAACGGCTTCCTCCACATCGGCCACGTGAAATCGATCTGCCTGAACTTCGGCGTTGCCGAGAAGTTCGGCGGCCGTACCTTCCTGCGCATGGACGACACGAATCCGCTGAAGGAAGAAGATGCGTTCGTGCGCGCCATCCAGCGCGACGTCGAGTGGCTGGGCTTTTCCTGGGGCGACCGCGAGACGCACGCCTCGGACTACTTCGAACGGCTCTACGAATTCGCGGAGGCGCTGATCCGTTCCGGTCACGCCTACGTCGACAGTCAGTCGAACGAGGAGATCCGGGCCCAGCGCGGCACGCTCACGGAGCCCGGCGTCGCGAGCCCCTTCCGCGATCGCGGCGTGGAGGAGAACCTCGAGCTGTTCCGGAAGATGCGCGCTGGCGCGTTCGAGGACGGCAGCCAGGTGCTGCGCGCGAAGATCGACATGGCCTCGGGGAACATCAACCTGCGCGACCCGGTCATCTACCGCATCCGTCACGCGACCCACCAGCGCACCGGGGACGCCTGGTGCGTCTATCCGATGTACGACTACACGCACTGCCTCTCCGATCATCTGGAGGGCATCACGCACTCGCTGTGCACGCTCGAGTTCGAGGACCATCGCCCCCTCTACGACTGGGTGCTCGACACGCTCGGCGCCGATCCGCATCCGCAGCAGATCGAGTTCTCGCGCCTCCAGCTCGAGTACACGGTGCTCTCCAAGCGCAATCTCGCCATGCTCGTGGCGGAGGGCCACGTCGAGGGCTGGGACGATCCGCGCATGCCCACGGTGGCCGGCCTGCGCCGCCGCGGCGTCACGCCGGCAGCGCTGCGCGAGTTCTGCGACCGCATCGGCATCACGAAGTCCGACGGCACGGTGGAGATGAGCCTGCTGGAGCGGGTGATCCGCGACGATCTGGAGGCCGTGCCCCGGGGCCTCGGCGTGCTCGATCCGCTGAAGGTGGTGATCACCAACCTCCCGGAGGATCACGAGGACTGGTTCGAGGCGCCGAACCATCCGAAGGACGACTCCCTCGGCACGCGCCGCATTCCCTTCACGAAGGAGCTCTGGATCGACGCCGACGACTTCATGGAGGACCCGCCGGGCAAGTACAAGCGCCTCGCGCCGGGGCGTGAGGTGCGCCTGCGGCACGGCTACATCATCCGCTGCGACGAGGTCGTCCACGGCAACGACGGCCAGCCCGTCGAGTTGCGCTGCAGCGCCGATCTCGAGTCCCGCGCCGGCGGCGCGAACGCCGACCGCAAGGTGAAGGGCGTCATCCACTGGGTCTCCGCGCGACACGGCGTGCACAGCGAGGTACGCCTCTACGATCGCCTGTTCACGGAGCCGAACCCCGGCGCCCTGAAGGACGGTCGGACGCTGGTGGACGTGCTAAACCCCGAGTCGCTGGTGGTGAAGCAGGCCGTGGTCGAGCCCCATCTCGTGGCGCAGGGGCCCGGGCTGCGCGTGCAGTTCGAGCGCACGGGCTATTTCTTCCGCGATCCGGAGACCGAGGAGCAGGCCGTTCCGGTCTTCAACCGGATCATCACGCTGCGCGACACCTGGGCGAAGATCGAGGCGGGCAAGGCGGCATGAGTGAAGCGGCCGTACCGGGGCCGCTCGCGGGCCTGCGGGTCATCGAGCTCGGCCAGCTCATCGCCGGCCCCTTCTGCGGTCAGCTCCTCGGCGATCTCGGCGCCGAGGTCATCAAGATCGAGGCGCCCGGCGCCGGCGATCCCATGCGCCAGTGGGGCCAGGGGGTGCCCGTCTGGTGGTCCGTGATCGGTCGCAACAAGAAGAGCGTGACCCTCGATCTGCGCATCGAGGCTGGCCAGCAGGTGCTGCGCGAGCTCGCGCGCGAGGCGGACATCCTGATCGAGAACTTCCGCCCCGGAACGCTGGAGAAGTGGAGCCTCGGCCAGGAGGTGCTGCTCGGTGACAACCCGGGCCTGATCCTCGTGCGGGTCTCCGGCTTCGGTCAGACGGGTCCCTACGCCCGGCGCGCGGGCTACGGCTCCATCGGCGAGGCCATGGGCGGGATGCGCTGGCTCGCGGGCGAGCCGGACCGTCCGCCATCGCGGGTGGGCCTGTCCATCGGCGATGCGCTCGCCGCCACCTTCGGCTGCGTCGGTGCCCTGGCGGCGCTCGAGCACCGGCGCCGTACGGGCCGGGGCCAGGTCGTGGACTCGGCCATCTACGAGGCCGTGCTCGGCATGCTCGAGTCGACGGTCGCCGAGTACACGGTGGCCGGCGTGATCCGCGAGCGAACCGGCGCGATCCTGCCGAAGATCGCGCCCTCGAACGTCTATCCCACGGCGGACGAGGAGATGATCCTGATCGGCGCGAATCAGGACAGCGTGTTCGCGCGCCTCGCGGACGCGATGGGGGCACCGGAGCTCTCGGGCGATCCGCGCTACGCGACGCACCACGCGCGCGGCGAACACCAGGCTGAGCTCGACGAGCTGATCGCGGCCTGGACCGCGACGCTCGCCGCCGACGAACTGCTGGCCCGCTGCGAGGATCACGGCGTCCCGGCCGGGCGCATCTACCGGGTCCCCGAGATGCTCGACGATCCGCAGTTCGCGGCGCGCGAGTCCATCGTCGCGGTGGACGATCCGCAGCATCCGAACCTGCACATGCAGAACGTCTTTCCGCGGCTCTCCGAGACGCCCGGTTCCGTGCGCTGGCCGGGTCCGGCACTCGGGGCGCACACGGACGCCGTGCTCGGCGAGCTGCTCGGCTACGATGCCGAGCGCCTCGCGCGGCTGCGCAGCGAGGGCGTGATCGGGTGAGCGGTGCGCCCGTACGCCTCGGCATCATCGGTGACGTGCATGCGGAGTGCGCACGTCTCGAGGCGGCCCTGGACCATCTCGTCGGCCGCGGCGTCGACGCGATCCTCTGCACCGGTGACGTCGCCGACGGCAAGGGCTGCGTGAACCGCTGCTGCGCGCTTCTCCAGCAGGCGGGGGTGCTCTGCGTGGCCGGCAACCACGAGCGCTGGATCCTCGAGGACCGCGTCCGACACATCGAGGACGCGCACGACCGCGAGGACCTCGACGAAGCGGCGCGCGCCTTCCTCGACGGCCTGCCGGTCATGCGCGAAGTGGAAACCGCCCGCGGCACGCTCCTCCTCTGTCACGGCATCGCCGAGAAGGATCACCGCAAGGTCTGGCCCGGCTCCGCGCGCATGCCGCCGGAGCGCTCACGGGAACTCGATGCGCTCATCGACGACGGGCGCCATGCCTTCCTCGTCAACGGTCATCTCCACTACCGCATGATCCTCGACTTCGAGCAGCTGACGCTGATCAACGCCGGTACGCTCAAGCGCACCCACCGCCCGGGTTTCCTCGAACTCGATCTCGATGCGGGCGAGGTCGCCTTCCTCGGCTTCGACGATGCGCTCGCGGTGCACGAACAGGATCGGCATGCGCTCGACGAACACGACCGGCGCGTGTTCCGCGACACGCGCTGCTTCGACGGCGACTGGACGCCGTTCCCGCTCTACGGTTGACCACTGCACGAGGGATCGAAGAATGACTGCCCCCGATCGCGACCGTCTCGCGGCCATGCTCGAGGAGATGGGTCGGCTGCAGGCGTCACACAACGCCGAGGTGGATCCGGCCTGGCGCACCGCCGGTCTCGCCTACGACCGGGCGATCTGGGTCGAGTGTGCGGAACTCCTCGACCACTACGGCTGGAAGTGGTGGAAGAAGCAGACGCCGGACCTCGACCAGGTCGAACTCGAACTCGTGGACATCTGGCACTTCGGCCTCAGCCTGCTGTTGCGCGACGGGGGGACCGGAGACGCGCTCGTCGAGGCCTTCGCGTCGGGGCTCCCCGGCGAGCGTCGGGCGCCGGGTGCGGACGGCGAGCGTTTCCGCCGCTGCATCGAGCGCCTCGCTGCCGCCGCGGTCGCCGAGCGGCGTTTCGACGTCGAGGCGTTCCTCGACTGCCTCGCCTGGCTGGGCATGGACGCGGCGTCGCTCTACGCGTCCTACGTCGGCAAGAACGTGCTGAACGGGTTCCGCCAGCGCAACGGCTACAAGGACGGCAGCTATCGCAAGGTCTGGGCCGGGCGCGAGGACAACGAGCACCTTGTGGAGATCGTCGCCGGCCTCGACGTCACCGCCGACGGCTTCGCCGGGCTGCTCGCCGAGGCGCTCGCCGAGCGCTACGCGCAGACCGCCTGAGTCAGCCCAGGGCGTCCTCGTAGCAGGCGAGGGTCCGGGCATCGAAACAGCAGAACACGACCTTCTCGAGCGCCGGCGTCGCGGCGAGCGAGGCGCGGACGGTCGCGACGGCGATGCGCGTCGCGTCCTCGAGGGGGAAGCCGTAGATGCCCGTGCTGATGGCGGGCAGGGCGAGGCTGTGCACCGACTGCGCTGCCGCGAGGGCCATCACGGCGCGGTAGCAGCGCGCCAGGGCATCTGCCTCGCCGGCCTCGCCGCCCTGCCAGACTGGTCCCACGGCGTGGGCGATCCAGCGCGCCGGGAGCCCGAAGCCCGGCGTCAGCCGCGCCTCTCCCGTGGGGCAGCCGCCGATGTCGTCGAGGGCGCGCTGCAGCTCCGGGCCCGCCGCGCGATGGATGGCGCCGTCGACCCCGCCACCGGCGACGAGGCGGGCGTTCGCTGCGTTGGCGATCATGTCCACGTCGAGGGTGGTGATGTCGCCCTGCCAGGCGCCGAGTGTCGTCATGATTCCTTCATCGGCTCGTCAAGGTCATGGGACGGAAGCGTCACGCCGCGTTCATGCCCCTGGAGGAGCATGGTCCAAACCCGCTGAGCAGGACCCATGGGGATGGATTCTTCCGAAGACGGCAAGCGCCACTACCGTACGATCTTCCTCTCCGACATCCACCTCGGTGCCCGAGGCTGCCAGGCCGAACGGCTCATCGACTTCCTCAAGCAGCACGACTGCGAGCGCCTCTATCTCGTCGGTGACATCGTCGACGGCTGGCGCATGAAGAGTTCCATGTTCTGGCCCCAGGCGCACTCCAACGTCGTCCGGCGCCTGCTCACGCTCGCCAAGCGCGGGACGGAGATCATCTACGTCACGGGCAATCACGACGAGTTCCTGCGGCGCTATTCCGACCATCACTTCGGCAACATCGAACTCTGCGATCGTGCCGTGCATCTCGGCCCGAACGGAGAGCGCTATCTCGTCGTCCACGGCGACGAGTACGACGTCATCACCCGCTATCACCGCTGGATCGCGTGGCTCGGGGACGTCGGCTATACGCTGTTGCTCGAGGTCAATCGCTTCAACAACTGGGTTCGCGAGCACCTGGGTTACGGCCGCTGGTCCCTCTCGGCCTGGGTGAAGCACAAGGTGAAGCGCGCCGTGAACTTCATCAGCGAGTTCGAGGACGCGGTCGCTCAGGACTGCGAGAAGGAGGGCTTCGACGGCGTCGTCTGCGGGCACATCCACCACGCCGAGATCCGCCAGATCGGCAGCATCCGCTACATGAACTGCGGCGACTGGGTGGAATCGTGCACCGCGCTGGTGGAGAACGAGCAGGGCGAGGTCGAGGTGATCCACTGGCTCGACGAGACGACGGCGCCGGTGGTCCCGCTTTCCGCACCCGGGCAGCCGGTGGTCGCGGTCGTCGGCGCGGAGGCCGACCGCGCCGCATGAAGATCGTCATCGTGACCGACGCCTGGCATCCGCAGACCAACGGCGTCGTCACCACCTACGTCAACACGATCGCGAACCTCGAGGCCATGGGCCACGAGGTGGAGGTGATCGAGCCGAGCACCTATCGCCGTGTCGGGATCCCCACCTACGCGGAGATCCAGCTCTCCGTGAACTGCTTCGACGTCGGCAAGCGCATCATGGACGCGCGTCCCGATGCGGTGCACCTGGCGACGGAGGGGCCCCTCGGCTGGGCCGCCCGTCGCTTCCTGAAACGCGTCGGCGTGCCCTTCACGACCTCCGTGCACACCAAGTTCCCGGAGTACGCGCGCGCGCGCACGGGCCTGCCACTGTCCTGGGGCTATGCGGTCATGCGTCGCTTCCACCGGGCTGCCGTCAGCACGCTGTGCACCACGGAAACGCAGAAGCGCGAACTCGAGGGCTGGGGACTGCGCGATCTCGTGGCCTGGGGTCGCGGAGTGGACACGGAGCAGTTTCGCGTCGATCCCGACTTCGTGCCCGACCCGGAGCAGCCGCGGCTGCTCTACGTCGGCCGCGTCGCCGTCGAGAAGAACGTCGAGGCCTTCCTCGAAGCGGACGTGCCCGGCCGCAAGGTGGTGGTGGGTGACGGTCCGCAGCGAGCACAGCTCGAGCGCCGTTTCCCGGACGCCGAGTTCGTCGGTTATCGCTACGGCCGCGAGCTCGTGGATTTCTTCGCGAGCGCGGACGTCTTCGTCTTCCCGTCGCGGACGGACACCTTCGGTCTGGTCATGCTCGAGGCCAACGCCTGCGGCACGCCCGTCGCCGCCTTCCCCGTGACCGGTCCTCGCGACGTGGTCTCGGAGGGCGTCAACGGCGCGCTCGACGACGATCTTCCGGCGGCCATCCGGCGTGCGCTGACGCTCGATCGCGCCATGTGCCGGGCCCATGCGGAGGCCAACAGCTGGCGCGCGGTCGCACAGCGTTTCCTCGACGATCTCGTGCCCTGGCGATCCGAGCCGGCACTGGAGTGGCTCCCCGCGAGTGGTTGAGCGCGGCGCCGGGCGGCGCGCGCTATGCTGGGGCCATGTCCGCCGCCACCATCGCCGCGATCCTCGCGTCCCTGCCATCCCCCGAGTCGAGTGCGCCGCTGCGGCGCCTCGGCTCCGCCGATCTCCCCGCGCTGCTGGAGCTCTACCGGCGTCGCGCGGCATGGATGGCAGCGCGCGGGATCGATCAGTGGCGCGGCACCGACGCGGCGCAGATGGCGGAGCTGTTCGCACGCCGGTTCGGGACCGATGCGGTCCTCGGCGTCGACGGGACCGACGGACTCCTGGGCGCGGTGATCCTCGCGGCCGAGAGTCCCCTCTGGACGGCGCACCCGCACCCCTACGGTGAGCCGGTCGTGCACCTCGAGAAGCTCATGACGGATCCCGCGGCCCCGTCCGGAACGGGCGCAGCGTTGCTCGGCTCCGCGGAGCAGCTGCTCGCGCAGCAGGGTTGTGCGCTGCTCCGCATGGACTGCCTGACGGCGTCGCGGCCCTTGCGGCGCTTCTGGCAGACGCGGCACTACGTGCCCGTGGACGAGGCGGACCACGCCAGCGGTCACCGCGTACTGCTGCACGAGAAGCGACTGTTGCCGGCGCCTGCGAGCGAGGTACCGATCGCCTTCCCCGACGACGTGCTCGAGCGCCCCTTCGAGGGCGTACGCGCGACGCTGCTGTTCGTCGTGCAGCCTGGCCGCGTACTGCTCATGCACAAGAAGCGCGGCCTCGGTGCCGGCAAGATCAACGGTCCCGGCGGCAAGTGCGAGCCCGGCGAGACGCCACGTGCCTGCGCCATCCGCGAGACCGCGGAGGAGCTCTGCATCGACGTCGCCGAGCCGGAGTACCGCGGCGAGCTGCGCTATCTCGACACGAGCTTCGAGCCGATCCACGGTTTCGTGTACGTGTCCCGCGACTTCACCGGCACGCCCACCGAGACCGACGAGGCACGGCCCGAATGGTTCCCTCTCGACGCGATTCCCTACGGCCGCATGTGGGCCGACGACCGCATGTGGCTGCCCTGGGTCCTCGAGGGCGAGAGCATGCGCGCCGCCTTCCTCGGCCACGAGGATCGCATCGAGGCCGCCCGTCTCGTCCTGGGCCCCACCCCCGAACCCCGAACCTGAACGAGGGGGCCAGGGCCCCTGTTCAGGTTGGCGGACGCCCGAGTGACACCACGCCTGCCCTCGCCTCGACCCTGAACAGGGGCCTTGGCCCCTTCGTTCAAGGTGACGCCACGCCCGCCCTCGCCTCGAACCTGAACAGGGGCCCTGGCCCCTTCGTTCAGGTTGCGGGTGGGGGCGGGCTGGGCGATGGTTCGCGCCCCGCAGACCGGACCGTGATCATGACCGCTGCGCACGACGCCGAGCCCCGCCTCTCGCTGCTTCTCGAACTCGACGACCGCACCGGCGCCCTGCGCGATCTCCTCGCGCACTTCACGCGCCACGTCGTGAATCTCACGCACATCGAGTCGCGCCCGGCGCGCGACGGCCGCTTCGACTTCTACGTGGACTGCGAGGGCCGTCGGGACGATGCCCGCATCCGTGCACTCCTCGCGGATCTCGAGGGCGCCGGCTGTCGCGTCATGGTCCTAGACGAACAGGAGGTGCCCTGGTTCCCGCGCCGCATCGAGGAACTGGATCGCATGGCGACCCACACGCTGGACGCCGGCGCCGAGCTCGAAGCGGATCATCCGGGCTTCCACGACGCGGCCTACCGCGCGCGGCGGGCCATGATCGACCGGCTCGCGCGTGACTATCGGCACGGCGATCCGATCCCGCAGATCGAGTACACGGACGCCGAGCATGCGACCTGGCGCGAGGTCTACGAGCGTCTGCAGCCGCTGCACGCGCGCTACGCGGCCCGTAGCTACCTCGAGATCCAGGAGAACCTCCGCGCTCGCACCGGCTTCGGGCCGGAGCGCATTCCGCAGGCGCGTGAACTCTCGGACTACCTACTGCGGCGCACGGGCTTCCGCATCCGACCCGTACCGGGCCTGCTCGCCTCGCGGGACTTCCTCGCCGGGCTCGCCTTCCGTGTGTTCTTCGCGACCCAGTACATCCGTCACCACTCGCGGCCTCTGTACACGCCGGAACCCGACGTCTGCCACGAGTTCCTCGGCCACGTGCCCATGTTCGCGGATCCCGCCTTCGCCGAGCTCTCCCAGGAGATCGGCCTCGCGAGCCTCGGCGCCTCCGATGCGGAGATCGAGCGCCTGGCGCGCTGCTACTGGTTCTCCGTGGAATTCGGCCTGCTGCGAGAGCAGGGCGAACTCCGGGCCTACGGCGCCGGCCTGCTGTCGAGCTTCGGTGAGCTGGAGTACGCATGCAGTCCGGAGCGTCCGGCCGGGGGCGTCGACGCGCGGCCGGAGCTGCGCCCCTGGGTGCCGGCCGATGCGGCGGAGCAGGACTTCCCCATCACCGAATACCAGCCGGTCTACTTCGTCGCCGAGTCCCTGGCCGACGCGAGCGAGCGCATGCGGACCCACTGCGAGCGCCTGCCCCGGCCCTTCTACGCACGCTACGTGCCCATGACCCAGCGCATCTGGGTCGACCGGG
>JAZBPO010000128.1:0-10526 GCA_036351675.1 Pseudomonadales bacterium | reverse complement strand
GGCACCGGCGACCGGCAGCGAGAGCAGGGCGACGCAGGCTCCGGACAGGGCGCGCGCGCCGATCACGCGGCAGGCTTCATGAGCGTGTGCACGACGCCGTAGCGCTCGCCACCGTCGAGGCCGAAGAGCTCCGCGCAGGCCATGAAGAACATGCGCCAGCGCTGCACCCAGATCGTCGCCTCCGCCGCCCCGTAGGCTTCATGGCAGAGGTCCGAAACGAGCTCGAGGGCCGCGTCCTGGCGCGCGAGCCAGTCGTTGCAGGTGCGTTCGTAGTGCGCTCCCGGCACCCACCAGCGCTGCACGACCTCCACCTGCTCCGGGAAGCGCTCGAACTGGTCCTCCCGCGGCATGATCCCGCCCGTGAAGAAGTAGCGCTCCATCCAACCGTCGCCCTGCACGTAGTGATAGCCGAGTTCACGATGGCAGAAGACGTGGGTGAACAGGCGCCCGTCGACCTCGAGCCAGGAGCCGACCCTGGCCAGCAGTGCCGCCCAGTTGCTCATGTGCTCGAACATCTCGATGGAGCAGATCCGATCGAAGCGTTCCTCCGTGTCCCACTCGACGACGTTCGCGGTGATCACCTCGACATTGCCCAGGCCCCGCTCAGCGGCGCGCGCCTCGATGTGGGCGCGCTGGGTCGCGGAATTGGAGACAGCGGTGATGCGACTGGCCGGGTACTGCTCGGCCATCCAGAGCGCCAGCGATCCCCAGCCACAACCGAGGTCGAGCAGGCGCATGCCGTCCTCGATACCCGCGCGCTCGCAGCTGAGCGCGAGCATGGCCTCCTCGGCCTCGGCGAGCGTCGTCGCGACGTCCTCGTACCAACAGCAGGAGTACTTCAGGCGCGGGCCGAGCACGGTCTCGAAGAAGGCGCTCGGCACCTCGTAGTGCTGGGCATTGGCCTCGTCGGTGGCGACGGCGATGGGTCCTTCCCGCAGCGATGCGAGGAAGTCCTGCTGGCGCGCCGCGACGGCCGCTGCGCTGCCGCGGCCCTCCTGCCGCATGCGCTGGCGGATGAGCCGGCGCATGCCGAAACGCGCGAGGCGATCGGGCACCCAGCCGCGTTCGCACAACTCTGCTGCGTCCATGCTCGCCTCCTCAGACGGGTTTGCGATCGGGGACGAAACCCTGCGCCACGCCCATGACGGGCGACGGCGCACGGCAGTCTGCCTTCTCGAAGATCATCTGCACGTCACCGATGGAGCGCTCCATGAAGCCGCCCTGGCAGAAGGCGAGGTAGTAGCGCCAGAGCCGCTGGAAGGTGCGGTCGTAGCCCATGTCCACGAGCCGGTCCGCATGGGCGTCGACGTTGCGCTGCCACTCGCCGAGCGTACGCGCATAGTGATCGCTGATGTCCTCGAGATGGCGGACCCGGAGCTTCGTCACCCGGCGCATGCTGTCGACGAGACGCGTGACGGAGGGCAGGCAGCCACCGGGGAAGACGAAGCGGCGGATGAAGTCGACGGAGTCGCGGTACTGCTCGAACTTGCGATCCTCGATGGTGATCGCCTGGATCAGCGCGAAGCCCTCCGGCGCGAGCAGTTCCTCGAGGCGCCGGAAGTAGGTGTCGAAGTACTGGTGCCCTACGGCCTCGATCATCTCGATGGAGACGATGCGGTCGAAGCGCCCCTCGAGGTGACGGTAGTCCTGCTCGAGTACCGTGACGAGATGTTCGAGGCCCGCCGCGCGCACACGCGCCACCGCGTAGTCGTGTTGCTGGCGCGAGATGGTGGTGGTCGTCACGCGACAGCCGTGGCGCGCCGCGGCGTGCACGGCGAAGCCGCCCCAGCCTGTGCCGATCTCGAGCACGTGCACGTCCGGCCCGAGCAGGAGCTTGTCACAGATGACGTCGAGCTTGTGGCGCTGCGCGGTCTCGAGATCGGCATGCTCGTCCGCGTAGATCGCAGACGAATACATCATGGTGCGGTCGAGCATGAGTTCGTAGAAGTCGTTGCCGAGATCGTAGTGCGCGGCGATGTTGTCGCGGCTGCCGGCGAGCGTGTTCTCCCGGCGCGCATGAAACCAGCGGTAGACGGACATGCCGATGCGGCCGAAGCCCCGATCCATGTGATCGAGCGTGAAGCGGTTGCGCACGAGGATGCGCACGAGATCGACGAGATCGTCCGTGTCCCAGAGGCCGAGGAAGTAGCTCTGGCCGGCGCCGACGCTGCCGCCGAGACCCATGTAGCCCCAGAAGTCCTCGTCGTGGACCTGCACCGAGACGCGCGGGCCGGGATTGTCGCGGCGGCCGAGGGTGCGCGCGCCCTCGGAGTCGTGCACCTCGATACAGCCCCACTCGATACGGTCGATGACGTCAAGGAGCCCTTCCCGGACCATCCCGAGCACGGAACGGGGGAGGTGTTCGTACCAGCCTCTGCGGGTCTCCTGCAGGATGCTCTCGGCCATCGCTCGACTCCTTCGATCGTTCCGGTCAGCGTGAATCCGTCTCCGGGACGGGATGAGGGTGATAGCGCGCGCCCTTGGCCCACAGCAGCAGGGCCTGCCAGTAGATCGCCGCGACGACCTTGAAGGTCATGGGCACGCCGAGCAGGGCCCGCGTCAGCGCGGCCTTCGTGAGCGGTTCCCGCTCGAGCGCCATGCGCGCCGCGAAGGCGCAGTCCTCGCCCGAGAAGTTCTGCTTCACGATCTCGAGCCGCGAATCCTCGAAGGCGAAGCGGAAGCGGTAGCGCATGTCCATGGGCAGGAAAGGCGAGACGTGGAAGTCCTTCGCCAGTTCGAACTCGAAGGGGCCGACCTGGCCACGGCAGTCGAGGACGTAGACGTGGCGCTCGTTCCAGGGCGTGTTCGAGACCTCGAGGACGATCGCCTCGAGGGCGCTCTCCGGGTCCCGCGCCTGGTGGCAGAAGTGGAAGGTGACCGGATTGAAGCCGAAGCCGAGATAGCGCGGATTCGCGAGCATGCGCAGGGCCCCGCGCGGCTCGAAACCGAGCCGCTCGCGCACGAAACCGCGCGTGCGCGCCGCGAGCGTACCGCCACGCGCGTCCCCGCCGAGATGGTCGTCGGTGCGCAGACTGCCCACGTTCCGCCCGTCGAGGCTCCAGAGAGGATGCGCAGCGAAGGCGCTCTCCAGGGCGTCGAGATCGAGCAGCAGCATGTGCACGCCGTAGTCGAAACCATGCCGGAAGGGTGTACGCCTCACGTGCCAGACGCGGCCGCTGCAGAGTGCGTGGCGCACGTCCGGGGCCTTCACCACTCGACCCCCATGGCCCTCACCGCCTCCACGGCGGACAGACAGCCGTCCTCGTGGAAGCCGTAGCGCCAGTACGCGCCGCAGTACCAGGTGCCGTTCACGCCGCTGATCTCGTCGCGCCGGGCCTGCGCCGCGACGGCCGGCGCGTCGAAGATGGGATGGCTGTAGGAGAGACGCCGGAGCACCTTCGCCTCGTCGATCGCCGCGGTCTGGTTGAGCGTGACGAGCAGCGGCGTGTGGACCTCGAGATGCTGCAGCCGGTTCATCCAGTAGGTCACGGTAGCGCCGTCGGCCTCCTGCCCCTCCTCCACGAGGTAGTTCCAGGACGCACGCAGCGCCGGCAGCTCTGGCAGGAAGCGCTCGTCCGTATGCAGCACCACGTCGTTCGGCTGGTAGCGGATGGCGCCGAGCACCTCGCGCTCCGCCGGCGTCGGATCGGCGAGGAGCGCGAGGGCCTGGTCGCTGTGGCAGGCGAGGACGACCGCATCGAAGGTCTCCGTGCCCGCATCGGTCGCGATCTCGACCGTCTCACCGCGGCGCACGCGCCGTACCGGCGTACCGATACGCGGCGGCGTCTTCAGCGCCGCGAGGATGCGTTCGACGTAGCTGCTGGAGCCACCGTCGACGCAGTACCACTGCGGCCGGTCGGAGAGCGAGGTGAGGCCGTGATTGCGGAAGAACTCGACCACGCGCTTGGCGGGAAAGCTGCCCATGGTCCGTGTCGGCACGGACCAGATGGAAGCCGCCATGGGCGCGAGGTAGTCACGGACGAAGGCCGCGCCGTAGCGCGCATCGCGGACGTGCTGCGCGAGCGTCGGCCCCGGGCCGTGCAGGTCGAGCAGGCGCAGACCGAGGCGATTGAAGCGGAGAATGTCCCGCAGCATGCGATAGAAGCGCGGGTTGCTGCGGTTCGGCCCATGGGCGAAGAGCGCGGAGAGCCCACTGCCGTTGTAGCGCACGTCCGAGTTCCGGTTCACGACCGAGAAGCTCATGGACGTGGGCGTACCCGTGACGCCGAGTTCGGCGAGCAGACGCGTGAAGGTGGGGTAGTTGCGGTCGTTGTAGACGATGAAGCCGGTGTCGACGGCAACGGGCTGCCCGTCGATCTCGATCTCGTGCGTATGCGTGTGGCCGCCGACGCGCGCCTCCGCCTCGTAGACGGTGACGTCGTGCGCGTCGCGGAGGAGCCAGGCGGCGGTGAGGCCCGAGATGCCTGTTCCGACTACCGCGACACGCACATCGTCCTCACGCAGCCTTGTCCTCGCTCCTGGCGGCCGCGAGGGCCTCCTTGCGGGCCTCCGCTTCCGGGTTCGGCAACCCTTCACGGACGTGATGCGGCACCACCTTCAGATCCCAGACCAGCCCGAGCTTCTCGAGCGCCTTGAGGAAGTACCAGCCGATGTCGATCTCCCACCAGTAGAAGCCGAGGCGGGCGGAGGCGGCGAAGTGATGGTGGTTGTTGTGCCAGGACTCGCCGAAGGTGATCGGCCAGAGCCAGGGGTTGTTACGGGACTCGTCACCGGTCTCGTAGCGCTTGGAGCCGAAGACGTGCACGAGGGAGTTGATCGTGAAGGTGGCGTGGTAGGCGAGGAGCGTTCCGACGACGCCGCCCCAGACGAGGAGCTGCCAGCCGTTGGTCCCGGCCTCGGGGAAGGCGAAGGCGAGCCAGTTGCCGAACAGGAACAGCGCGACGTAGGTGACCGTGGGCACCAGCGTGTCGAAGCGGTCCAGGAAGACCAGCTCGGGGAACTTCGCGAAATCACCGATCGACTCGGTCCGCGTCCGGTAGTTGCCGTTCGAGAGGAACCAGAACATGTGGCTCCACCAGAAGCTGTCCTGCACCGGCGAGTGGGCGTCCCCGGGCTGATCCGAATGCTTGTGATGATGGCGATGGTGCGCCGCCCACCAGAGCGGGCCTCGCTGCACGGCAGAAGCTCCCATGAACGCGAGCAGGAACTGCACGACGCGGCCGGTACGGAAGGCGCGATGCGAGAAGTAGCGGTGGTAGCCGACCGTGATGCCGAGCACGCGGATGGCGTAGGTGAAGAGCATCACGGCGATCGCGATCGGCGAGACGCCCACCACGAACACGAACAGGGCCGAGAGGTGGAGCAGGATGAACGGCAGGATGCGGAACCAGGCGATCCTGCGGTCGCTGTCCGCTTCCGGGCCCGGCGCCGTGGCGTAGGCGTCGAACCAGTTGACGATGGGCTGAAGCGGATGGCTGGCGGTGCGGCTGCTCACGGCGAACTCCTCTTTCGGGCGCTCGCGCTTCGCGCAGTCGCGCCCGCGCTGCTCGGCGCTTGCCGGCGGCGCAGTGTCGGTGACTGGGATCGGGCCCGTTCCGCCCTGAGGCGGCCCCCGTCCGGGCTCTCGCGCCGGGGAGGATAACGGAAGGTACGTCGGCAGACACCGCCCGCCCCTTGACCACCGTCAACGGCGATCGTCGACGGCCGGGCGTGAAGAAGCCGTGAAGTCGCGCACCCGGGCCCATGCGCACCCCACCGCGCCGCGTAGCATGGCGCCCGGGCAGCGCAGGGAGACCCCGGAACATGAGCCGTACACAGGACCGACCGCGCTTCGGCGACAAGGCGAGCGCGCGCCAGCACGTCTGGGACCGCCTGCAGGCGGAGCGGCTCGCGCGCTTCCCTTTTCCTCCGCACGGTCGGATCCCGAACTTCGCGGGCGCCGAGGAGGCCGCCCGGCGCCTGTTCGAGATTCCCGCCTATCGCGAGGCCCGGTGCCTCAAGGTGAACCCGGACTCGCCGCAGAAGCACGTGCGCCGGCGCGCCCTGGAGCTCGGCATCGCGGTGATCATGCCGACGCCGAAGCTCACGGACGGCTTCCACCTGCTCGACCCGCGCGCCATCGACCCCGGCGACTACGGCCGCGCCGCGACGCGCACCACCATGGCCGCGTACTCGCGCCTGCTCGCGCTCGACGAGATCCCGCCCATCGACGCCATCGTCACCGGCTGCGCGGCCGTGACCCCCGAGGGTCATCGCTGCGGCAAGGGTGCCGGCTACTCGGACATCGAGTGGGCGATCCTCATGGAGCTCGGCCACCCGCCGGTACCCGTCGCGACCACCGTCCACGACGTGCAGGTGGTCGGCGCCTTCCCGCCGGACGCGCACGATCTCGGCCTGCACTACATCGTCACGCCGACGCGCGTGATCACCGTCGCCGACCCTCCGGAAGGACCTGGTGGCCTCGACTTCTCCCTGCTCACGGAGGAGGAGATCGAGGCCATGCCCGTGGTCGCGGAGATCCGGGCCAGAGGCCTGTAAGGAATCCGCTCGCGCCCCGACTATGGGCGCATGAACCGTGCATCGGACCAGGGTGAGGCCTTCGAGGCGATCGTGCGCGCGAACGGTGCCCTGGTGGCTCGCGTGGCGGCGAGCTACGAGGCGCGCCCGGCCCTGCGGGACGAACTCGCCCAGGAGGTGTTCACCGCGGTCTGGAGCGCCCTCCCGACACTCCGCGACGCCAGCGCAACGCGGGCATGGGTGGCCCGTATCGCGCACAACATCTGCGTCAGCCACGTCCGGCGCGAAGCCCGGCGCGGCGAGGACCCGGAAGACCCGGAGATCCTCGACAGCACCCATGCGAGCAGCGACGAAGGCGGGCCGGAGGCGGTGCGCCGCGCGCGCCTGTTCGCGGCCGTCCGGGCGCTCCCGCTCGGCCAGCGTCAGGTGGTGAGCATGCATCTGGAGGGCTTCTCCAATCGCGAGATCGGCGACGCCCTCGATCTGTCCGAGGGCAACGTCGCCGTCCGCATGACCCGCGCCCGCGAGGCGCTGCGCCGCACCCTTCGACGACACGAACAAGGAGGCATCGCGTGAGCGAGGACCCGGGGCTCGAAGCCGAGATCGGAGCGCTCTGGCGGACCGAGGTGCCGGCCTTCGATGCCGGCGCCCTGCGCCGCGCGCTGGAGCAGGACCAGGCAAGGCGCCGGCGCAGCGAGTGGCTGAGCGTCGGCATACAGCTGGCGTTGCTGCCCCTGATCGCCTGGATGGACCTGCAGGACGCCTTCCCTCTGCAACGAGGCGTCGTCACCGCCGTGCTGCTGGCTGGCGTGATCGGCAGTGTGCTCACGATCTTCTGGCGACGGCGGCCGATTCCCGTGCCGGCATCGCCCCTGCATGCGCTGGAGCTGGCGATCGCGAGCAAGCGGCGCCTGCGCCGACACGGACTCCTGCTCACCATCGGCCTGCCGCTCGGCATGGGCACCGGCTACGGCGTCGCGGCGCTGCTGGACGACGGCGCTCCGGGGTACGACGCGCCCACGGCGATCCTGGTGCTGCTGCTCGCGATCGCCGTGGTCGCGAGCGTGCTCTGCGCGGCGCGCGGTACCGCGATCTTCGGGCAGGCGAGGCGCGAGCTGGCGGAGCTGGAGGACCGGCGCCGCGAGCTCGAGCTGTAAGGAACGCCACGACCGGGCGACTGCCGGGGCAGTGAGTCTCGATGGGAGCGACGCAGATGATGCAGTGCATGCAGCAACCCTGGACGCGAAGGGGCGCACTGCGCGCTGTGGCGGGCTTCGCGCTCGGGTTCGCCCTGAGCTATTCGGCCGAGGGCGCCTTCGAGGAAGACGGCATCGCGCAGCGTCTCGCGCCCTCCGCCCTGGCCGAGCTGCTCCCGCGCGCGTCCATGCGCCCGAGGATCGTCGACATACTCCTCTGAGCGCCCGGTCGCGACCGGCACATCGCCACTTCGGGACACGCGGACATCGAAAGCGGGGACGCGAGCACCCGCATCGACGCGATCTGGTTCGGCAAGCCGGGATCGGTCCAGCCGATCGCGACGATGGCCCGGCGGGCGGCACCTACCAGCAGGAACTCTGGCGCGCAGACCACGCGAACACGCTGACCCGCATCGCCATTGCCGGTCAGCCGATCGACGGGCGCGACGGCGAGACGATCGAACGCATGGACACCGGCCACCCATCGCATGAACCCACCACCGATAGGAGGGCGGGCGCGGCCGGCGCATCTCGGATACCGGCGAGGTCATGCTCTCCGGCCACCTGAAGAAGGGCAGTCAGTGGCACCACGCGCTGTTCGTGGCGCGTTTCGAACAGCGCCAACAGGTCAGAACACCGGACGGCCATGCTGGGAGATCGCGTCGGCCACGTGGACACCCAGGCCGCACGGTGACGCAAGAGCCGGATCGGCAACGTGGACACTCAAGCTGCACGGTGATGCAAGCGCCTGATTCGGCTCGGGATCCAGGATGGAAGCCCACGCAATCCGGCGGCGTATCCGTGCAGCCGGCTGCGCAGCTGCTGGGACCAGCCGAATCCTGAGAAGATGGCGGCGACGAGCAGGAGCCATGAAGACCCGGCTCACGAGGACCAGATGATTCGTAGTCTGCGGGAGGCCGACCAGGCAGTAAGCGTGAAGCTGTCCTCCAGGGGCCGGCCCGTGCGCGCCATGATCCTGGTATCGGCGCTGCTCGCAGCGACCGGCTGCGCGCCGGAACCGACTTCCAGCTGCGGCGTCGGCATCACGGAAAGTCGTTGCCGCGAGTTCCGAACGGCTTTCTCCCGCAGCATGGGACTTGCGTGCGACGGTCCGGATCTGTCGCTGCAGTTCCAGGACGAGAACGCAAGCAGTCCGGACACACTCGAGACCATGCGCTACCTCTGCCAGATGGCATCGAGAGAGGGGCGCGACGCTCCCGCCTACCACTACCTCGCCGTCCGCAAGTGCGCGCTCTACGAGGAGATCCTGCCAGATTCGATCGGGGCCATGTCGCGTATCCCTTCCATCGTCGCCCCGCTCAGCAAGGAAACCTTCATCGAACACGACGAGCAGATCCTGGCGAACTGCAAGGACTTCCGCGGGAGGGAGATGACAGGCCGCGACTTCCTCTATGAAGAGGCGAAGCTCTACAGGTCGGTCGATCCCGTCGATGTCGCCATCGATGAGATCAAGCAGCTGACCTCGAGCCTTGCCGGAGCGGTACTGGCCATCCTGGGCGCCGTCGCGACGCTCGTCGGCATCGCAGTGGGCGTGAAGAGCTTCTTCGCTTCGAAGTGACCTGCTTTGCGACCTCAGCGGTAGCGATGAGCCCGGCCTCCTCTGCTCAATGACACGGAATCCCGGGCGACGAGATGATCCCGTCAGGGCGCCCACGGCCATCGGATGGCGCGGAGACCGCTCGCAACGCGGGGTTCGTCGAAGCGGCTGTCCACGGCATTCGCGGGTCAGATGGGTCGCTCGACTCGCTCAGCTGACGATGCCCCTACCCCAAAGCCCGGCAGGAGTATCCGGTGCACCGAGCGCATGACGCCGTCGACGCACTGGGCTAACTTCGGCGCTCGAGCCCGGATGGGCGCAGGCCGAGCTGCGGCATGGCCACCCGGAAGGACTCCTGCGCATGACGAGTGCCCTGGACGCCGCGGAGAGCGCGCAGGTCCCGCGCCTGCCCGCGCTGAGCGAACGCCGTCGGCTGCGTTTCGCCTTCCTGTTCGTGCTCTACGTGTGTCAGGGCCTGCCCCTCGGTTTCTTCGCCTACGCGGTGCCGGCGTGGATGACCCGCAACGATGCGCCGGCCGCGGCGGTCGGCGGCTTCGTCGCCGCCGCACTCCTGCCCTGGAGCTTCAAGTTCGTCCATGGCGTGATCATGGACCGCTTCACCTTCCTGCCCATGGGCCGGCGGCGGAGCTGGCTGCTCGGGGCCCAGGCGTCCATGGTGGCGGGGCTCCTCGTGCTCGCGGTCCTCGATCCGGCCGCGACGGCTACCAGGCAACTGCTGGTCCTCGCGCTGCTCGTGAGCGCCGCCGCGAGCGTCCAGGACGTCGCCATCGACGGCATGGCGGTGGATCTCGTGCCCGACGACGAGCGGGGACGGGCCAACAGCCTGATGTTCGGCGGCCAGGCCCTCGGCCTCGGCGGTGGTGCCGCAGTCTCGGGGTAGATGCTGGCCCACGGCGGCGTGTTCGCAGCGGCGCTCGCGCTCGCGGTCCTCCTCGCCTGCGTGCTCGGACTCCTCGCCCTGGTGCGCGAACGGCCCGGGGAGCGTCGCCTGCCCTGGACCCGCGGCGAGGCGAGCCGGCACGCCCGCGAGGCCCAGCTTCACGCGCTGCGTCCGCTGCTCGGTGCGGCGCTCGGAGGGCTCTTCGCCCGGCACTCCCTGCCCTTCGCGGCCGGCATCGTCCTTGTCGGCCTCGGCGGCGGACTCTTCCTCGCCATGGCACCGAAGCTCGCCGTGGACGGCTTCGGCTGGACGGAGGCGGACTACGGCCAGGTCACCGGCACCGCCTCCGTCGTCGCCGCCCTGCTCGTCGCGACGGTGGTGGGCTGGCTCGCCG
>JAZBPO010000127.1:0-3148 GCA_036351675.1 Pseudomonadales bacterium | reverse complement strand
GCCATCCGAGCCGCCAGTCCCGTCACGTGGCGTTCGACGTAGCGCGTGAAGAGCACGCAGAAGGCGAGAAACAACGCGAAGCGCAGCAGGAAGGCGCCGAGTTCGGCCGCCACGGCTTCGAGGACGACACCATTGCCCGCGGCGAGGACGGGGATGACGGCGAACACCAGGGCCATGAAGGCCATGGCCGAGATGTCGTCGAGTTCGGCCACGTCGACCAGCAGTTCTCCGTCCGACGACTCGAGGCGCCCCGCCTGCTGCCAGAGCGCCAGGGAAACGGCGACGCTGGTCGCGGACATGGCCGTCGCGCAGACGAGCGACGCGGCGAGCGAGAGTTCGAGCCACCAGTAGGCCGCGGCGAAGGTCAGCAGGCCGGCGAGGGAGACGTTGCCGAGCCAGATGGGCACGGCCTGCGGGAGCTTGCCGGCCAGCGCCCTGGGATTGCTCTTGAGGCCGACCGCGAACAGCAGCGCGACGATGCCGAGATCCGCGAGCAGGCGGAACGCCTGCAGCACAGGCTCCGTGAGGATGCCGAGGGCGTCGCCGATGGGCCGCGCGACGACGCCGAGCAGCAGATACCCCACGAGGGGCGGGACGGCCAGGCGCGTGCAGAGCGACTCCACGAGCGTCGCGGCGACGACGGCCGCACCGATGAGCGCGACCAGCAGTGCGTCGATGGCGACCGCCTCGAGCATGTTCCGCAACCATCCGTTCGATATGGCGGAGAGGGTGGGATTCGAACCCACGGAGCCTTTCGACTCGCCGGTTTTCAAGACCGGTGCTTTCGACCACTCAGCCACCTCTCCGGCAGCGCGGAGTATACGGCCAGGGCCGGGCACGCCCGAAGGCGTCGACCGCTCGTCGCGCATTTCAGGAATTCCTGAACGAACCGTGGACACATCTGCTGCAGCGGCTAGACTTCGCGCCGCACGGCCCTTACCACTCGTTCTCAGGAATACGATAGGCAGCCTCGATCATGATTGCTCTCAGGACCCTCGCAGCCACACTCCTCGTCTCGAGCACCGGCGCCTTCGCGCAACCGCTCCCGGATACCGTCCCTGCCCCGGTCGACAATCCGACGACGGCCGAGAAGGTGGCGCTCGGACGCACGCTCTACTTCGACCCGCGCCTGTCCTCGAACGGCACCGTGTCCTGCAACAGCTGCCACAACGTCATGGCGAACGGCTCCGACAACCGCGCCGTTTCCGCCGGCGTCGAGGGCCAGCTCGGTGGGCGCAACGCACCCACGGTCTGGAACGCCGCCTTCAAGCCCACGCAGTTCTGGGACGGCCGGGCACTGACCCTCGAGGAGCAGGCCAAGGGCCCCTTCCTCAACCCCATCGAGATGGGCATGCCCGGCCCCGATGCCGTCGTGGCCACGCTGGAAGCGATCCCCGGCTACGCCCCGCTGTTCGAGGCGGCCTTCGGCCCCGATGCCATCACCTTCGACAACGTGGCCCGCGCCATCGCCGCCTTCGAGCGCACGCTCGTGACGCGTGATGCCCCCTACGATCGCTATCTGGCCGGCGACAGCGGCGCCATGAGCCCCGCCGCCACCCGCGGCATGCAGACCTTCACCGAACTGGGCTGCAACGCCTGCCATTCGGGCCCGGCCTTCGCGGGCCCCACACCCATGGGCGTCGCCTTCCTGCAGAAGTTCCCGACCTTCGATAGCAGCCCCTACGTCGAGCGCTACGGCTTCCTCGACGATGCCGGCAAGCGTGCATCCACGGGCGCCGAAGCGGACGCGCACCTCTATCAGGTGCCCGCGCTCCGGAACGTCGCCCATACGGCGCCCTACATGCACAACGGCGCGGTCGAGACCCTCGAAGAGGCCGTGCGCGTCATGGGTTCGACGCAGCTGAACCGAGAGCTGACCGAGGCGCAGGTCGCCGACCTCGTGGCGTTCCTCGAAGCCCTGACGGGCGAGTACCCGTCGGTCGCCATGCCGCGCCTGCCGGAGACGCCTCGCGGTACGGTCATCGCCGAACTCCGGTGAACGCACCACCGGGGGCCCTGGCCGACGACCGGGCCCCCGGGAGTTGATAAAGCCGGGGACAGGCCGTATACACCAACCTACACGTCGGTCTTTCCACGTTCCGCACTTCCGGCGCGTGATTTCCGGTTCTCAGAGGAGCACTTGATCCATGGAACAGCGACGCCCGTACGCACAACAAGCCGCCGCGCGCGGCGGTGCACTCACCGGCGCCACCCTGGATGCGGACGCGGTCCGCGTCCTGAAGAACACCTACCTGCTGCTGGCCCTGACGGTCGGCTTCAGCGCCATCACCGCCACGGTCTCCATGGCGGTCGGCATGCCCTTCATGGGCCTGTGGATGCTGCTGCCTTACATCGGCCTGCTCTTCGCCATCGAGAAGACGAAGAACAGCGGCTGGGGGCTGGTCTGGACCTTCGCCCTCACGGGTTTCATGGGCCTGACCATCGGCCCGATCCTCAACGCCTATCTGGCGATGCGCGGCATGGAGCCGATCCTGCTCGCGCTCGGTGGCACGGCGGTGATCTTCACGGGCATGAGTGCCTACACGATCACGACCAAGAAGGACTTCTCGTTCATGACCGGCTTCCTGATGATCGGCCTGATGGTCGCCTTCATCGCCGGTATCGCGAATGCCTTCCTGCACATCACGGCCCTCGGCCTGACGGTCTCCTGCATGTTCCTCGTGCTGTCCTCGCTCATGGTGGGCTGGCAGACGAGCGCCATCGTCAACGGCGGCGAGCGCAACTACATCTCGGCGACCGTCACGCTCTTCGTCTCGCTCTACAACATCTTCCTGACGCTGCTGCAGCTCATCGGCTTCGCCGGCGACGACTGAGCGCCCCGGGACGGGCTTCGCTGCCCGCTCGCACCATCGGACGGCCCCGGGCGTGACCACGCCCGGGGCCGTCGTCATGATGGGGCCCTGATCACGGAGGACCCGCAGTCACCATGCGCTTCGCTCTCAACGTGCTCGGCGGTCCGGCCGACGGCGAGAGCGCCCGGTCGGCCCTGTTCTTCGCGCGTGCTGTTCTCGGCACCGGTCACGAGATCCATCGGGTCTTCTTCCAGGGCGCCGGGGTGCACTGCGCCTCCGCACTCACGGTCGCCCCGCAGGACGAACTCGACGTGGCGGATGCCTGGGCGCGGCTC
>JAZBPO010000126.1:0-2400 GCA_036351675.1 Pseudomonadales bacterium | reverse complement strand
GTCGAGTTCGAGGACGAGCTCCTCGCCGCCGATTCGCTCGATGAATCAGCCCATGTCGAGCTGCTCGTTCGCGCGCGCTCGTTCGGCTACTCGAACGCGCAGCTGGCGGCGATCGCGCCATCGCTCCTCGAGCATGGCGACGCCCCGGCGGCCGCTCCGGCCGAGCCTCGAACCGACAGCGCCGCACCAGCGGCCGCCGTCGCGCCGCGTTCGGCCTTCCGCCTCGTCGACACCTGCGCGGCCGAGTTCGAGGCCGGCACGCCGTACTACTACTCCACGCACGAAGCGCCGGTCCTGCACGTCGAGGACGGGCGGCTCGTCCATCGCTTCGACGATGAGCTCGAGGTCCAGCCCCAGCCGCACGTCATCGTGATCGGCGGCGGACCAAACCGCATCGGCCAGGGCATCGAGTTCGATTACTGCTGCGTGCACGCCGTCGCCGCCGCCCGCGAGCTCGGCTATCGCACCGTGATGGTCAACTCGAACCCCGAGACTGTCAGCACGGACTACGACACGTCCGACATGCTCTTCATCGAACCGCTGACGATCGAGGACGTTCACCGCGTGATCCGCGCCATCTCGGAGCGCGGCGACGTGCGGGGCTGCGTCGTCCAGTTCGGCGGTCAGACGCCCATCAATCTCGCCCGGCCGTTGATCGAACGCGGCGCGGCGATCCTCGGCACCTCGCCGGATTCGATCGACCTCGCCGAGGACCGCGAATCGTTCTCGCGCATCCTTCGTTCGCTCGGCCTTCGACAACCGCCGGCGGGGATTGCGGACAACCGGGCCGAGGCCCGCGCCATCGCCGAGGAACTCGGGTATCCCGTCCTCATCCGTCCGTCGTACGTGCTCGGCGGCCGGGCGATGGAGCTGTGCAACAACGCGGAGGATCTCGATCGCTACGTCGACGCCGCCTTCGCCGCCAGCGACGTCTCGCGATCGCCGGGCGCCCGCCAGTCCATCCTTGTCGACAAGTTCCTGCTCGACGCGACGGAGATCGACGTCGACGCCGTCGCCGACTACCGCTCGCCGGACGATCCCGACGGCGAATGCGTCATCGCCGGCGTCATGGAGCACATCGAAGAGGCCGGCATCCACAGCGGCGACAGCGCCTGCGCCCTGCCGCCCCACTAGCTTTCGACCGAGCACTTCGCGGAAATCGAGCGCCAGACGGCGGCGCTGGCGCGGAAGCTCGGCGTGTGCGGGTTGATGAACGTCCAGTTCGCCATCGCGGCCGGCGAGATCTTCGTGCTCGAGGTCAACCCGCGCGCTTCGCGCACCGTGCCGTTCGTCAGCAAGGCGACGGGCATTCCCTGGCCCCGCGTCGCCATGAAGGTCATGCTCGGCCGATCGCTCCGCGACGTCCTCTGGGAGATGGGCGTCGGGCGCAATCCGCGCCCGCTCATGCACGCGGTGAAGGCGCCCGTCTTCCCGTTCAAGAAGTTTCCCGGCGTCGACATGGTCCTCGGCCCCGAGATGCGCAGCACCGGCGAGGTCATGGGCATGGACGCGTCGTTCGAGCTCGCCTTCGCCAAGGCCGCCGTCTCCACCGAGCTCTCCCTGCCTTCGTTCGGCAACGCCCTCGTCTCCGTCAACGACCCCGACAAGCCGCGCATCGTCCCCGTCGCCCGCGACCTCTGCGAGCTCGGCTTCAAGCTCTTCGCGACGATCGGCACCCACCGCGCGCTCCAAGAGGCGGGCATCTCGTCCGTCGTCGTCTCGAAACGGGCCGGCTCGCCCGAAGGCTTCCTGCTCGACCTCATCAACCACGGCGTGCTCGACCTGCTCATCAACACGCCGGTGCACTACGGACCGGCCTGGGAGGAGGGACGCTGGCGCGCCGCCGCCACCGCCCGCGGACTGCCGCTCATCACGACGATCGCCGGCGCGCGCGCCGCCGTCGGCGCCATTCGCGCCATGAAGCGCAACGGTGGAGACGCCCTCGCCGTCCGCGCTCTCCAGGACTACATCGCCGGAGTGACTCGACCATGACCCCGCACCTCCCTTGCGCGCTCGCCCTCGAAGACGGCTCCATCTTCCTCGGCCAGTCGATCGGCGCCGACGGATCCGCGGCCGGCGAGGTCGTGTTCAACACCGCGATGACCGGATACCAGGAGATCCTCACCGATCCCTCCTACCGCCGGCAGATCGTCGCCATGACCTCCACGCAGATCGGCAACTACGGCGTCAACGAGGACGACGCCGAGTCCGACGGGCAGCACCTCGCGGGCTTCGTCGTCCGTGAGGCCGCTCGCCGTTTCAGCAACTGCCGTGCGAACGGCAACCTCGCAACGTACCTCCGGGCCGCGGGCGTCATCGGCCTCGCCGGCGTCGACACCCGCGCCCTCACCCGCCGCCTCCGCGCCGCCGGCGCGATGCGCGGCGTCATCTCCACCAACT
>JAZBPO010000125.1:0-5388 GCA_036351675.1 Pseudomonadales bacterium | reverse complement strand
CGTTGGCGGAGCGGTATCGGGGCAGATGCTGGCCCACAGTGGCGTCTTCGGCGCGGCGCTCGCGCTCGCGACGCTCCTGGCGTGCGTCCTGGGACTCCTGACCCTCGTGCGCGAACGGCCCGGGGAGCGTCTCCTGCCCTGGACTCGCGGCGAGGCGAGCCGGCACGCCCGCGAGGCCCAGCTTCACGCGCTGCGTCCGCTGCTCGGTGCGGCGCTCGGTGGCCTCTTCGCCGGGCACTCCCTCCCCTTCGCAGCCGGAATCATCCTGATCGGCCTCGGCGGCGGACTCTTCCTCGCCATGGCGCCGGCGCTCGCCGTGGACGGCTTCGGCTGGACGGAAGCGGACTACGGCCAGGTCACCGGCACGGCGTCCGTCGTCGCCGCCGTCCTGGTGGCGACGGTCGTGGGCTGGCTCGCCGATCGCTTCGGTCCGCGACGTCTGGCGGTGGCGATGGCGACGAGCGCCGCGGTCCTCGTGGGCGCCACCACCTTGGGCGCGATGAGCGGCGCACCTCTGTCGGGGGTCTTCGCCGCCTTCGTCCTGGTCTTCATCTGCCTGGAGACAGCGAGCAAGGCCTGCGGCGGAGCAGTGGCGATGCGCCTGTGCCGGCCGGAGGTCGCCGCCAGCCAGTTCGCGCTCTACATGGCCTGCGGCAATCTGGGCGCCTCGATGGGCGGGGGACTGTTCGGCGTGCTTTCCGCCTCCGGCGGCCCTGGCGCCGCCCTGCCCGCGATCGCGGGCGCCTTCCTGGGCGGAGCCCTGCTCTACGGCCTGGCGAGGGCAGGGAGATGAGGCATTCGCCGCACGGCGACGAGCATCGCCAGCCGCAGAGTCGCCATCGGTCGTGACGGTCGGTCCGGAGCCACGCCGGCTCCGCGGACAGCCAGCCCTGTTGCTCGGCACGAGCATCGCTTCGAGGGGGAGCTCCGCGCAGTCGCGTGGACATCCACGCCATACGCCTGCGCAACGTTCCGATGCCGTCGAGGAATCTGGAAGGAAGTCCGCGCGGTCGCTGGTCGAACGCTCGAAGCGAGACTTCACCTTCACCCAACCCATGCATCGGACTCGGCCGTGCTGCGCGACGTCGCGCTGGAGGTCCCCGCCAGTCGGCGACGGGCCATCGCAGGCCCCACGGGAACGGGTAAGCGCACCTTCGTCCGCCTCGTCCCGAGCGCACGCATCCGGATGCCAGCCCTGGATCCTCGCCGCGACCCCGCCGTCCGCAACGCGCGCCCAGCGTACGCGCACCTGCGCGCGGCCGCGCTCGAAGCCGTGGTCCATGCGGGCCATCTCGTACCAGGTGCCGAGAAAGCGGTCGGCCTCGAAGCCGCGCGCCGGCTCGATGCCCTCGGGCACGGTGACGCAGCCGACGCGGAGCAGCGCTGAGAAGCAGATCACCGCGAGCTCGGCTGACCCACGTCAAGGGCGCCGTTCCCGGTCCGGCGCACGCTGCGCCTCGGGTCACCGACGGAGGAACTGTTCATGATCGCCCGCAGCGCCTCACTCACCCTGCTCTGCCTGCTCGTCGCCGCCTGCGCCTCGCAGCCGCGAATCCGCTACGACAGTGCCCCGGACGCGGATCTCGCTGCGGCGTACACCTTCTCCTTCCTCGAGCCCCTCGGAACCGACCGCGACGGCTACGACACGCTTCTCTCGCAACGCCTGAAGGCGGCCACGCGACGGGATCTCGAGCTCCGCGGCTACCGCTACGTGGAGGAGGATCCGGATCTGCTCGTGAACTTCGGCGCGAGCCTCGACGAGCGACTGCGCGTCACGTCGGGACCGAGCACGGGAGTCGGCTACTACTGGTACCGCCGCGGCTTCTACTCGGGCTGGGTCGGTTACGAGGACCGGGTGGACAGCTACCGGGAAGGCACCCTCAACATCGACGTCGTCGACGCCGAGACCATGCGCATGCTCTGGGAGGGGGTCGCCGTCGGCCGGGTCACGGACGCGACGATCGAGAACGCGGCGCAGAAGATCGACGACGCCGTCCGCGACATCCTCCGCGGCTTCCCGCCCTCCCGCGGGCGGGCCGACGATCAGCGCGCTGGCGGCGGCCCGTAGTCGTCGGCTCCGCCCCGCCGAGCGAAGTCGAGCAGCAGGATCAGGCCGAGGGGCAGCCACCAGCCTCATGGACGCCGGTCTGGGAGCCGGTGCACCGGCATGGACGGGTCGGGCAGGCGCGCCGCCCGCCGGAGAATCGGGGCATGCAACGCAGGTATGCGGCGACACTGCCCGGGCTTCGTGGAGGCACGGCCGCGCAAGGGCACGGGCCGTGGTCGATGCCACGAATCGCGGCGAATTCGGTGGCCGCGTCGTGCGCTCGATCGGCCCCGGGGCGCAGACGGAGTGCCAGGCACAGCTCGACGAGGCGGAGTCGGGGCCGGTACGCATACCCGGACTGCTCGCCCGAAGGGTCGGGGGCCCGCGCGGCCTCGACCCCTACCCACTCGAGAAGCAGGAGATCGACGCCACACTGTTGGTGACGGAGCTCCGATCGGTCGAGTCGGGCGAGCCATCGGCTCCGTCGGTCCTTTATCGCAGACCGAACGGCTGCCGGCCCTCAGGCTGGTTTTTCCGAACGAGCGCGGGCGCGTCGCAGCATCTCCCAGAGCAGCACGGCGACGGGCACGATCAGCGCGGACCAGATCCATTGCCAGTTGGCGCTCAGGAAGTTCCGAACTGCCCGACCCGGGGCAACTTCCACCTCTATGGTGCGTGACCAACTGTCCACCACGTCCACGCCTTCCTCGCCTTCGATCAGTGCGACGAGGGTCAGGTTGAGTGTCTGTCGCCCGGCGGCCACGGCGGTCAGGGACCAGCGCCACGCCTGCGTGCCACCGGTCAGCAAGCGGTCGAGCTCGCCATCGAGCGAACGGACCTCGAGGCCGCGCGTGCCCACCAGGTTCGCGCGCATCACCTCGTGCACGCGAATGCTGCCGGCGGAGGGTGCGCGGCCCTCCTCGCGGGCCCGGGCCTCGAGCCGACCGCGCAGCGCGTCTCGACCCTCCTGCAGGGAAACGGTCAGCGTCACGAGATCCTCGTCGCCCACCTGCATGCCCTGCCGCGGCCCGTCGAAGAAGGTACCGGCGGTGGCATAGCGCTCCCGGAGCAGGCCGACGGCTGCCGCGCCATCGGCGTAGGCCCGACTCTGCAGCGACTGCAGCCGGCCCTCGAGCGATTTCACGTCGGCTGCTGCTTCGCGCTGCCCGGCCTCGAGCTCGGCGACCCGCGCGCGCTCCTCGGCCAGCGCTGCACGGGCTTCGTCGACGGCCTGCACGCGCTCGGCACGAGCGTCGCCCGCGTCCGCGCGGGCCGCCTGCAGCTGCGTCTGCAATGCGTAGAACTCAGCGTCGCGAGCGTCGAGCTCGGCACGGGCCGTACTCAGCGCGTCAGCTTGTTCGGCCGCGCGCCGCCGCACTTCGGTCAGCTGCGCCGACACTTCCCGGACCTCGTCCTGGAGCAGCCGCTTGTCGGCTTCGAGCGCGATGAGCTGCTCGCCGCTCGCGCCGTTTCGCGGACGCTCCGGACCTTCGCCACCGTGGGTGGCGCAACCGTGAAGGCCCAGGAGAACGCCAAGGCAGACGCCTCCCATGAGCGCCGCGCCAGGCTGCCGGCTCGGCCGGGTCGCACCCCTGTAGCTGCGCCGGTGTCCCTCACCCATGGCATGCGCGTCCGGGCCGGTGATCGAGCGTCCGAGTCTAGCTCGCTCGCGGCACTGCAACGCGCAGTCTTTCCGTGCGGTGTGCTGCAGAGGCTGGCGACAGGGCGCGCTCGCCGGGGGCAGCGGACACGAGAATCCGGAGATTCCCCCCGATGTCGAGCTCGCCCTCGACAGCTCGCCATCACCCGAGGTTCTGGTGCGGGGAACACGCAGCCCCGCTCACTAGAGCCTTGATCACCGCTCTCCGCCTCGGCTTCCTGTCAGTACGGTCGGCAGCCCGGAGGCGTTCTGCCCGCCCTGCCTCGATGGATCGCCGCCGCGCAGAGCAGGCGACCCACCGACCTCACCCACATGACTCCAGACCGCAAGCCTTTGATTCCATTGATTTATCTACATGGGAGCGCAAAGACACCCCGATCTCTGCACCGCGCGAGCGCAAGGGGAGATCTCGCCCGGCCTGCAACCGCGGGGCTCCGCGAAATTCCGACAAGTGCGCCGAACTTGATCCGGATCAATGTGCAGCAGCGGCGATCTCCTGTGGATCTGCTACGTTCCGGGGCAACAGCAACCTGATGAGCAACGTGGGGGCCAAGGACATGTCCACCACCGATCGGATTTCGCCCCCCGCCACCGGGCTGGTGGCCGAGCGCGATGAACGCGCCGTGTCCCGGCGGGCACTGCGACTGGTCTGTGCCTGGTGCGGAGCTGTCCGCGCCGGCATCAGCGTCCCCTGGCCGGACGGCAACGGCCCGCGCAGCGGTCCTGCCGCGGGTCGGAGCCATGACGGCGTCGACACGCACGGCATCTGCGACACGTGCCGTGAACGGCTGGTGCGGGAGCACATGGGTTCGGGCTGATCGCAATTGCGCGGCGCCGGGACCCGGCGCGGCCCGATTCCGGCCCTGAGTTCGGCTCCGGCCTTCACGCCCGGGCGTGTCGGCGGAGCGACCTCCTATCCGGCAGTCTCTCCTCGCGCGCCCGAGCGCGCCGGACCGAAGCCGCGTTCGTGGAGTCGGCCGGAGGCTGATCAGGCGCGGGGCATGCACTCGACGAGCGGGGGCTCCGCAGCGCCGGCACATGGCGATCGCGACGCCGTGTCAGCCTCCCCGCGACGGGTCCCGCCTCGCGTGACGAAGAAGCGCCGGACGAGAAGCACCGGTGTAGGCGCTGTCCCGAGCGGCATGACCATCGGGGGACACACGCGACCGCACGCTTCGTCGAGCAGCCGGTCCGCGCAAGTCGCGGACCCACCCCGCACGACCGCTGCGACTGGCGCGCCGCCCGGCACCGTCTTACGCTCCGGGGCTCTTTCGAACAACGCCCCGGGGAGGGACGCCATGAACATGGCTCAGTTCGATCGGCTGAACGCCGATCTCTTCCAGCTCGCCATGTCCGACGAGGCCCAACCGCTCATGGACGCGGTGAAGGCACACATCCGCGACAACGTCGAACCGATCACCGAGGAGTTCTTCGCCCTCGACAAGGAGAAGACGGACCGCTGGTCCTGGCACCCGCGTCAGCTCGAGCTGCTGGAAGGCGCGAAGAACGCCGCCAAGTCGAATGGCCTCTGGAACTTCTTCCTGCCCGACTCGGAGTACGGCGAGGGCCTCACGAATCTCGACTACGCCTACATCGCCACGGAACTCGGCAAGTCGCCGCTCGCCTCCGAGTCGCTGAACTGCTCCGCCCCGGACACGGGGAACATGGAGGTGCTCGAGCG
>JAZBPO010000124.1:0-2099 GCA_036351675.1 Pseudomonadales bacterium | reverse complement strand
TCATGCCCTTGCTCCTTCGATTGAGAGTAGGGGTTGAGCGTTCGGCGGTGTGGATGGCGGGAAGGGCCCTCCGGTGGCGCTGGAGGCCGCGTATTCCGTGGGGTCTTGGCGGAAGGCCGGGGAGTCGAACCCCGCGGGCACGTGTGACGCGCCCCACCGGGTTTGAAGTCCGGGCGCCCCACCGGGAGCGATGCGCTTCCGCGAAGCAGTCTACCGACCTCGCAGGTCGCCTTCATCCCTTTCCGGATTCGGGTCCGCGCGGTCGGCTGTCGAGGTGCCGGCGGGCGCCGGGCCGAACAGTGCCTCGGCCGAACCGACGAGCATGCGCGCATCGTCGCGACGGCGCGTCAGACCGCTGCGATCGAAGTACTCGAGGACGTCGATGGCGAGATTGCGGCCGATGCCCGCCACCGCCTTGAACTCGCGGGCCGCGAACAGGCCGTCGGGGGCCGCGGCGGCGCAGGCTTCGGCGGCATGCGCGAGCGCCGCGACGCCGTCCGGAAGCAGGAAGCGGTTGGCGGCGACGCGCACCGCCTCGCCGGTGTGATGCACGCGCACGAGCAGCGCCTCGAGGTCCGCCGGCGCGACGTCGAGCGTGCGCGCGAGGTCGTGCACCACGGGCGGTTGCACCAGCGGCTCGGCGAGGTGCGTCCTGATCTGCTGCCAGCGCTCGGCATCCGCGCCCTTCAGGGCTGCGCGATGGCCGACCGCGCGATAGCGGCTGGCGCTGCGTTCCAGGCGGCCCGTCTCGAGGGCGCGTGAGAGTGCGGCCTGCAGCACCTCGCGCGAGGGCTTCGGTCGCAGTACGGCGCGGAGTTCGTCCGGTCCCATGCCCGCGAGCTGGGGATTGCCCGCGTGGAAACGCTCGAGCGCCGCGACGAGATCGTCGACGAGGGTTCCGAAGGCTGCGGCGTCGCGCAGCAGCAGGCGTCCGCCGGGTGCCTGCTCGGCGATCGCGTCAGGCAGCAGTCCGGCGAGCGTGGCGGCGTCGAGCCCGAACAGCGTCGCCCAGCGTGTCGCGTCGAGTTCGAGGGGGTGCAGCGCCTGCAGGGCGCGCACCATGGCGGGCGCGTCGCCGGCTTCCAGGCCGTCCAGCTCGGCCAGGCGCTCCGGCCGCGCGCGACCGCGGACGGGCGGCGCGTGATCGAGGACGCTGCCGCCCGCGAGCGTGTGCGCCGCGGCCGCGTCACGGAGCACGAAGCGGTCACCGTGCAGGGCCGCGACGGGCGTGCGCAGCGAGAGATGGACCCGCGGCCCCGAATCCGGGCCGTCGAGGACGGTCAGGCGTCCGAGCGTGCGTGCAGTGCCGTGATGGACGTGGACCTCGGTGCCGGAGCGCAGCTTCACGCCGGGCAGGCACTCGAGGCGCGCGTCGATGCGGCTGGCGACGGGCACCGCGTGCGGGGTGACGAGCCAGTCGCCACGGCCGATGGCATCGAGATCGGCACCGGCGAGGTTGAGGGCGAGACGCTCGCCGGCGTGGCCGGCCTCCGCGTCGCGATCCTGCGCGCGCAGGCCACGGACACGCAGTTCGCGGCGCGCGGGCAGCAGTTCCAGCATGTCGCCGACGGCGACCCGCCCGCTGTGCACGAAGCCCGTGGCGACGACGCCGACGCCCCGGACCGAGAAGGCGCGATCGACCGCGAAGCGCAGCGGCGCCTCCTCGGCGTTCGCGCGCGCGCGGGACGCGCCGGCGAGCTCGCGGAGCATCGTGCGAAGTGCATCGAGGCCGACGCCCGTCGGCGCGACGACGGGGATGCACGCCGCATCCGGAAAGGCGCCCAGCACTTCGCTCAGCTCCGCCATGACTTCTGCGAGGCGTTCCTCCGGGACCAGGTCGCACTTGCTCACGGCGACTGCGAGGCGCTCGATGCCGAGCAGCTGGAGGATCGCCAGATGTTCGCGCGTCTGGGGCATGACGCCGTCGTCCGCGGCGACGACGAGCAATGCCGCATCGACGCCGGCGGCGCCGGTGAGCATGTTGGCGACGAAGCGGTGGTGGCCCGGTACGTCCACGAAACCCCAGCGTTCACCGTCGACGTCGAGGTAGGCGAAACCCGGTTCGATGGTCAGGCCGCGGCGCCGCTCTTCCGCGAGAC
>JAZBPO010000123.1:0-3984 GCA_036351675.1 Pseudomonadales bacterium | reverse complement strand
GTGGAGGTCAGGATTACTTGACCTCGACGGTGCCGCCGGCTTCCTCGATCTGCTTCTTGATGTCCTCGACCTCGTCCTTGTTCGCGCCTTCCTTGAGCGGAGCGGGCGCGCCGTCGACGAGAGCCTTCGCCTCCTTCAGACCGAGACCCGTGATCGCACGGACGGCCTTGATGACGTTGACCTTCTTCTCGCCGGCGGAAGCGAGGATGACGTCGAACTCGTCCTTCTCTTCGGCAGCCGGTGCATCACCACCTGCGGCAGCGGCCGGCGCGGCAGCGACGGCGGCAGCGGCGGTCACGCCGAACTTCTCTTCCATGCCCTTGACGAGCTCGACCACGTCCATGACGGACATTTCGGCGATCGCGTTGAGGATGTCGTCCTTCGAAAGTGCCATTGCATGTATCTCCGTTTGAGACCTGTTGGATGTGCTCGCCTGCCGCGACTGCGCGGATCAGGCGGCCTCCGATTCCTTCTGGATCCGAACCGCATCGGTCGTGCGGACCAGCTTCCCGGGGATCTCGTTGAGGGTCTGAGCCAGCTTCGTGACGGGCGCGAGCATCGTGCCCATGAGCATGGCCCGAGCCTCGTCGAGGGTCGGTAGCTTGGAGACCGCTTCGAGCTGTTCGGGACCCAGCAGCTCTCCGCCGATCGCGAGAGCCCTGACCTCGAGTTTCTCGTTGTCCTTGCCGAAGTCCTTCATCAGCCGCGCTGCCGCGCCCGGGTCCTCGATGGACAGGGCGAGCAGCGTCGGACCGGTGAGCGACTCGGTCAGACATTCGAACTCGGTCTCGGCGACTGCGCGGCGAGCGAGCGTGTTCCGGACGACCCGGAGGTACACGTTCTTCTCGCGTGCGCTGACGCGGAGCCTGGTCATCTGCTCCACCGTGAGCCCGCGGTAGTCCGCGATCACGGCGGAGAGGGCGCTAGCGGCGGCCTCGTTGACTTCGGCGACGATCGCCTTCTTGTCCTCGAGCCTGAGTGCCACTGGCTTTCTCCTGGTGTAGCCGTTCGATCAACCGATGCCGACTGATCGTTCGACTGGTTCGTTTCACCCCGACGATCCGTGGATCGACGGGGCGGCCTACGGCGAGAACCGGAGGTTCCAGGTCTCACCGTCTGCGCAGGCCCGTCGCCGCCGCGACGACTTAACCGGGAATGCGATCCCGGACCTGCGGTCTCCGACGGCACCCGCACGGCCATGGCCGTACGGGCTCCTCGAAGTTCCTGCTCGGAGCGCCTGCCGGCACTCCGCGTTGCTCAGAGTTCCAGCGACGACTGGTCGATGGAAACGCCGGGGCCCATGGTCGTGGAGAGCGTGATCTTCTTCAGATACACGCCCTTCGACGATGCGGGCTTCGCCTTCTTCAGATCGCCGAGGAGCGCCTCGAGGTTCTCCTTGACCTTGACCGGATCGAAGCCGACACGACCGATGGAGCCGTGGATGATCCCGTTGCGGTCCGTGCGATAACGCACCTGACCGGCCTTCGCGTTCCTGACTGCGGTCTCGACGTCCGGCGTGACCGTGCCCGTCTTCGGGTTGGGCATGAGACCACGGGGACCGAGGATCTGGCCGAGCTGACCGACGACGCGCATGGCATCCGGGGACGCGATGACCACATCGAAGTTCATCTCGCCCTTCTTGACCTGCTCCGCGAGTTCTTCCATGCCGACGAGGTCGGCGCCGGCTGCGCTCGCCTTGTCCGCATTCTCGCCCTGCGTGAACACCGCGACGCGGACTTCCTTGCCGGTGCCGTGCGGCAGCGTCGTCGCTCCGCGAACCACCTGGTCGGACTTGCGCGGGTCGACACCGAGATTGATGGCGATGTCGAACCCTTCAGCGAAGCGGGTCTTCGAACTCTCGGACAGGAGCGCGACCGCTTCCTCTATGCCGTAGGGACGATCCTCGATCTTCTCGAGGATGGCCCGCATGCGCTTGCTCGGCTTCGCCATCTCAGAGCCCCTCCACGTCGATGCCGGCACTGCGGGCGCTGCCGGCGATCGTGCGCACGGCTGCGTCCATGTCGGCGGCCGTGAGATCGGGCATCTTGGCCGTGGCGATTTCCTCGAGCTGAGCGCGCGTCACCTTGCCCACCTTCTCGGTGTTCGGGCGACCGCTGCCCGACTTGATGCCGGCGGCCTTGCGCAGCAGCACCGATGCGGGCGGCGTCTTCTTGATGAAGGTGAAGCTGCGGTCCGCGTACACGGTGATCACCACCGGGATCGGCAGCCCCTGCTCCATGGCCTGCGTTTCGGCGTTGAACGCCTTGCAGAATTCCATGATGTTGACGCCGTGCTGGCCCAGAGCGGGACCGACCGGCGGCGACGGGTTGGCCTGACCTGCAGGAACCTGCAGCTTGATGTAGGCCTGGATCTTCTTGGCCATCTTCGACTCCTCGGGTGCGAACGCCCGGCGACCAGCGCACGGGCTCCCCGTCGTCGTGACCCCGCGGGCGGGGTCGGTTCATCGGATCGTCGTCCGCATCGGGCGGAGACGACGAAGCATCCGTCGGGGTCGGCCCGGCGGATACCGTGGTTGCAGGAGCCCGACTCGCGGCTCCGGCGGAGGACGGAGACGTCATGGACGGACTCCGCGCTCCACTGTTCCTGCCATCCATGGCGCTGCGCCCCACAGCGTGTGACGCCCTGCCCGCACATCCATGCGCGGGCGCCGAGCAGGCACGTCGGCCCTGCTCAGCCCTTCTCGACCTGCCCGAAATCGAGCTCGACGGGAGTCGACCGGCCGAAGATCGTGACCGCCACGCGGAGGCGCGACTTCTCGTAGTTCACTTCCTCGACGACACCGTTGAAATCGTTGAACGGCCCGTCGATGACCCGGACCAGCTCACCCGGCTCGAACAGGGTCTTCGGCGTCGGCTTCTCGCCGCCCTCTTCCACGCGCTCCAGGATCGCGTTCGCCTCGGCATCGGTCAGCGGCGCAGGCTTGTCGGCCTTGCCGCCGATGAAGCCCATGACCCTCGGCGTGTCCTTCACCATGTGCCAGGTGTCGTCGTTCAGCTCCATCTCCACGAGCACGTAGCCCGGGAAGAACTTGCGCTCGCTGCGACGCTTCTGGCCAGCGCGCATCTCGACGACCTCCTCGGCAGGCACGAGCACCTCGCCGAACTGGTCCTGCAGACCGGAAAGCTCGATCCGCTCCTTCAGCGCGCGCATCACCTGCTTCTCGAAGCCGGAATAGGCGTGCACCACGTACCAACGCTTGCTCATTCGCTTCTCCGCGCTCCGCCTAACCGATCAGGCCCGATACGAGCCAGCCGAGCAGGGAGTCGAGGCCCCAGAGGATCAACGACACCACGAACACGAGCGCGAGCACGACCAGCGTGGTCTGCAGACGCTCCTGCGGGGTCGGCCAGACGACCTTGCGGATCTCGGTCCGCGCCTCTTTCGCGAGCTCCCAGAAGGCACGGCCCTGCGTGGTCTGGAACCCGATCGCGGCGGCCACCAGCGCGATCGCCACGAGCGCGAGTACGCGATAGAGCAGCGACTCGTCGGCGTAGTACCCATTGCCCACGGCGCCGCCCGCCACGAGGGCAGCGACGAAGAACCACTTGAGGCCGTCGAGTCCGCCGCTGCGCGGCTCCGCCTTGCTCGTCGTCGTCATGCGCGGATCCGGGAATCCTTCCTGCGCCCGCTCTGGAGGCGCGTGATGTGTCGCCGCAGGGGCGGCAGGCTGGCAGGCCAGGAGGGAATCGAACCCCCAACCTGCGGTTTTGGAGACCGCTGCTCTACCAATTGAGCTACTGGCCTAGACCTGCAACCTTGCCCTTCGGGTCTCAGGGTCGGAGTCGTTCTCCGCGTGCGGAGAATGTCTCCGGCCCGACCGGTACTGCTTCTGCCTTCCGCACCGAATGGGAGCGGCCCGGCTGCTGCCACCCCTTCGATCGGGGGACGGAGCGCCGCGGCGCCCTCCGGCGCGGCGGCGGCCCATCCCCACTCGACGCTACGGCCTCGCTTCCGACCGACGCC
>JAZBPO010000122.1:0-3387 GCA_036351675.1 Pseudomonadales bacterium | reverse complement strand
GACCCCGTCCCGCCCGCGCTCCGCGGCGTCATCGTGCTGGATCCCGGTCACGGCGGAAATCGGCGCCTCGGCGGCTCCTCCCCCAACAACGCGGTCAGCGCCAGTGGCGTCCTGGAGAAAGTCATGACGCTCGAACTCGCGCAGGCCATCGCCGCCGAGCTCGAGGCGCTCGCGCGACGCCGCCGGGGACTGACTCTCGACGTGCATCTCACGCGCGAGACGGACGAGAACCTGGGCCTGTCCGCGCGTGCCGCCGTCGCTGCCGAGACCGGCGCCGACGTCTTCCTGAGCCTCCACTACAACGGCTTCAACGGGCGCGTTCGCGGTACGGAGACCTGGATCCTTTCCGAGGCGCTCGGCAACGTGAACGCGGCCGAGGATCGGGGCCTCGCCGAGCGCGTGCAGGCCGCCGTCTTCGGGACCCTGGCGCGCCACGACGCCGCGGCGCGCGACCGGGGCGTGAAGGACAACCAGCGTCTCGGCGTGCTCGCCGACCTGAGCCTCGGCAATACGCGAGAGCGCCACCGCACCCGGGCCTGCCTGCTGGAGGTGGAGTTCATCGACGTGCCGACCGTCGATCGGCTGCTGAATGGCGAGCGTGCAGACGCGGTGCGCACGGAGCTCGCGTCGGCCATCGCCGAAGCCGTCGTCGACGACCTGGAAGCCAACGCTTGAGGGCAGGGCGGTCCCTCGCCTGGTGCCTGCTCCTCGTCCTCGTCGCCTGTGCCGCGTCGCTGCCGGATCATGCGTCCTGCTGGTCCGAGCTGGTCCCCGAGCCCGCCGTGGCGGCCGCCCCCGGCACGCTGCGGGGCGATTTCGAGGCAGCGGCGCGGGTGCGCGGCCTGGAAGCGTCGATCGTCGCCTGGCAGGCGTTCCTCGCGGCCCACGACCCCGGGGAGCAGGGTTACGAGGACGCGATCCATGCCCGGCTCGTGAACTGGGCCCGGGACGAGCTGCGCCGGGCCGAGGCCCTGCGCCGCGGCGACGATGAAGCTGCGGCGCGCATCGAGGCCGCGCTAAGGCGGCGCGCCGAAGCCTGAGTGCTTCGCCGGGCTCCGGTCAGGTGGTCGCCGCTGGCGGAGACGCGCCGCCGAGCACGCGGTCGAAGAGGGCGGGGCCGAGATAGGCGGACAGGGCAGCGATGACGAAGACGAACGCTTCCCCGGCAGGCACGTGCACCGCGATCGCCAGCACGTTCACGCCCAGCACTGCGAGCACGCCGCCGACGATGCCGGCCAGCATCCCGCCCGCGAAACGCCGCCAGCGTTCCCGGGTGAAGAAGTGGCGGGCCGCAGCGCCGGCGAGTGCGCCGGCGACCAGCGCACCGAGCAGCGCGAGCGGCATGGCGAAGCGCACGTCGACCGGCGTCGGTGGCGAGAAGGGATAGCCTCTGGCGGAGATGCTCGCAGCGCCCACGAAACTGGACCGCAGCGTCGTCTCGCCCCGACCCTGGTCGTCGAGCGTGACCTCGCTCTGGTCCAGATAGCCGCCGGTCGTGCGCAGGGACACGCGCCGCCCCGCGAAGCTCGGACCCGCGGCCGCGGCGACGGATACGCTTATGGTGCCGAGGCCGAAGCCGTCCGCAGAGGGCCGCGAGGTGAACAGCTCGAGCCTCGGCAGCTCCGCTTCCACGCGGCGGCGTAGCGGCGCCTGGGGGTCGAAGGAGGAGACCAGCTGCAGCTCCACCTCGGCCCGCGGCTCCGAATAGCTGACGTCGATTTCTTCCAGCGGCTGATTCAGGTGGCCGACGGGGATCTGCACGGGGTCCAGGGAGAGCCCCGGCCCGGACACCGTGAAGCGCACCGGCGGGTCGATCGGACTCGTGTCCTGCGGCCGCGTCCTGCTGAGCACCCCGAGCCCGATGCGTCCCCGGAAGCGATCGGTCTGCGGATCGAAGCGGATGGCCTCCAGGACACGGAAGCTCGGCTCGACGTCGAGTTCGTCGCCGGACGGCAGGACGAAGCGGAAGCGCAGCGGATCCTGAATCCTGCTGGGTTCTGACCTGTCGACCCGTTCCGCATAGATGGTCTGCGGCGGCAGTCGGAGCGCAGGCTGGGCTGCCGCGGCGACGCTGCTCGCCGAGAGCTCACCGAGGACGAGGATCTCGCGATCGGCGATCCGGGCGGTGGTAGCCGGACGATCCGTGAGCAGCTCGGGGCGAACGAGGGTGCGCGAGGAGAGCGTCGCAGTGGATGGCCGGACCGTGGCCGTCTCGGGCTCCGATGCGGCCTGCACCCATCCCCCGGCGAAGATCGCGCTCAGTGCGACCCATGCGAACAGCGAGCGCCTCATCGGTGTCCCTCCGGCAGGCGTGCCTCACCGAATAATGGGCAAGGAGCTCCGCCGTTCGCAAGGGGCCGGGCCGAGGCCGTGCGCGGGTCCAGGACCCGCGCAGGCGCCGAGGCTTCAGGGGCCTGTCACCAGAGATCGTACTTCTGCAGCTCTGCGCGCCCCACGACCATGTGATGCACCTCGTCCGGTCCGTCGGCGAAGCGCAGGTGGCGCATGTCCGTGTACAGCTCGGGCAGGATCGACCACTGGCTGATGCCGGTCGCGCCGTGCATCTGGATCGCGTCGTCGATGATGTCGCAGACCTTCTCGGGAACCATGGCCTTCACGGCCGAGACGTAGACCCGCGCTTCCTTGTTGCCGAGCACGTCCATGGCCTTCGCCGCCTGCAGCACCATCAGCCGCATGGCGTCGATCTCGATGCGCGCGCGGCTGATCTTCTCGAGATTGCCGCCGAGCTTGGCGATGGGCTTGCCGAAGGCTTCGCGCGTCGCCGAGCGCTTCACCATCAGTTCCAGCGCCACCTCGGCCTTGCCGATGGAGCGCATGCAGTGATGGATGCGGCCCGGGCCGAGGCGGAGCTGGCTGATCTCGAAGCCGCGGCCCTCGCCCAGGAGGATGTTCTCCTTCGGCACGCGCACGTCCTTGAAGCGGATGTGCATGTGTCCGCGCGGCGCGTGGTCCTTGCCGAACACCTGCATGCCCTCGAGGATCTCGACCCCGGGCGTGTCCTTCGGGACCAGGATCTGCGACTGCTGCTTGTGCGGCGCCGCGTCCGGGTCCGTCTTCACCATGACGATCATGATCTTGCAGCGCGGGTCGCCGGCGCCGGAGATGTAGAACTTCTCGCCGTTGATGACCCACTCGTCGCCTTCCAGGCGCGCCTGCGTCGAGATGTTGCGCGCGTCGGAGGAGGGCAGATTCGGCTCGGTCATGGCGTAGGCGGAACGGATCTCGCCGTTCAGCAGCGGCTCGAGCCACTGCTTCTTCTGTTCGGGCGTACCGACGCGTTCGAGGACCTCCATGTTCCCCGTGTCCGGTGCCGAGCAGTTCAGGGACTCGGAGGCGAGCGGCGACTTGCCCAGTTCCGTAGCGATG
>JAZBPO010000121.1:0-6123 GCA_036351675.1 Pseudomonadales bacterium | reverse complement strand
TGCACTCACACAACCGGCGAGCAGCAGTGCGACCACTAGGGCCAGCCCGGCGTTCGTCCGCCGCGCGACGGGCGCCGAGTCGTGCTTCTGGAAGCGGGCCATTTAGGGGCTCCTAGAGAACCGATGGGCGACCCTGCACCCCGAGGGCCGTCGATCCATGGACACAGCTCGCCCAGGGATCACGAGGCCAGAGTGCAGCGAGCGCCGCAGGAACTGAACACCGCGGCATGGGGCCGTCTCGTCGTGGACCGCGCGCCCGCGCTTGTGATCCTCTCGCCTCCACCCGGGGCCTGGGGAGGGCCGGACATTCCAACCCCTGGGGCCAGGCACATCGCTCGTCGGAGGCAGGACCTTGGATCCATCACTCTGGGATTGCGTCGCCCGGGACTGGTCACCGCGCATCGGCGATCCGCACTTCATGGGCTGGCTGACCGTGCTCGCC
The DNA here is from genome assembly GCA_036351675.1 of Pseudomonadales bacterium. Lineage (GTDB taxonomy): Bacteria > Pseudomonadota > Gammaproteobacteria > Pseudomonadales > Azotimanducaceae > JAZBPO01. The sequence goes on along the minus strand of JAZBPO010000121.1, from coordinate 5,681 downwards.
TACGCGGTGACGGCCGGCGTCGCCGGTCGTACCGCGCTCGCCGCGCGCCGTGGCCACGTCACGCCCAGCCCCGGGCTGCAGGCACTCTTCTGGCTCGGCGTCTCGCTGCTCTACGCCCTGCTCGCCGTGAACAAGCAGCTCGATCTGCAGACCGCGATGACCACGATCGGTCGCTGTCTGGCCTACCGCGACGGCTGGTACGAGGCACGCAGAGGCGTGCAGATCGCCTTCATCGTCGGATTCGCCTGCACGTCCGCGATCGGCGTCGCCGTGCTCGCCTGGTGCTTCCGCTCGATCTTCGCGTCGAATCGACTGGCATTCCTCGGAATCATGATCACCGTCACCTTCGTGCTCGTGCGCGCCGCCGGCTTCCACGGCATGGACCAGTTCATCGGCACGAGTATCCTCGGCCTGCGCATGAACTGGGTCGTAGAACTCTCGGGGATCATGCTCGTCCTCGCAGCGACGATCCTCGCCCTGCGCCACGCGCAGCCACAGACGGCGGGTCAGAACACGTAGCTCACGCCCATCATGAAGCTCACGAAGCGCTGATCGAGGGAATCGAAGCGCTGGCCCTCGAAGCTGAGGTCCTGCTCGTAGTCGTTGATCTTCAGTGAAGCGCGGTAGAGCAGCTCGGCCCCGAGGGGCCGGGTCCAGCTCAGGCCGTAGCTGAAGCCCTCCGCGTCGCCGTTCACGCTACCGGTTAGATCGTCGAACTCCGGCAGCTCCCCTTCGTCGGCACCGTCCGGGTCGGCGACGAACTGGTTGTCCGCATCGAGCATGGCGTAGGCGACGGAGACGCCGAAGATGCCGTAGCGCTCCGTGTAGTGGCTGTAGCTCGCGCCGACGTAAGGGCCCTCCTGGCCGTAGCGCTCCTCGAAGGCCGCGAGCGCGTTCTCCTCGTCCTCACGTGGCTCCAGGCGCAGGCGCGTTCGTCCGTCCTTGTAGCCCGCGAAGACGCCGAAGCCCTTGCCCACCTGCCAGCCGACGGTGAGGTCGAAGTCACGTCTGTCCGCATTGCCGCTGGTGTCTTCTTCCGAGACGTTCGCGTCCTGCATGGAGCCGCCGTAGACCGCCGTCGCGTAGAGCCTGCGCCAGCTGGCGGCGACGGAGAGATCGTAGCTGGGGAAAGCGAGTGACGAATCGATCTTCGGCCGGAAGCGGAACTCGCTGTAGCCGACGCTCGCGCCGACGATCCAGTCGATCTCGGAGAGGTCGGCCCGCCCGGGAACGGCCTGTACGCTCACCAGGGCGATGAAGAGCAGGAGCGACGATCTCACACCGCCTGCGGATTCATTCATGAGGACTCCCCCGGCACTGGCTCAGAACACGTTCACGGGCGGAACGCGCACGTTCTGCCGCGGGTGGATGTAGAGCGATTCGAGCAGGGAGGAGTGCTCCCAGGGCACCTGCTCTCCCCGGGTCTCGCGAACGACGCCCTGGCGAACACGCCGAAAGACGTCCTCGACGGGCTTCTGTTCGCCGAGGTGACGGAGCAGATGCTTGCTGTAGGTGCCGTTGCGACCCCGACCGTCGCCGGCGTAGCTGCCGGGCTCCGTGGCGTAGGCGACGAGCGTGCCAGGTGGCGCTTCCACGGGCGCGAGGCCGGCGGGCAGTTCGGCCAGATCCTCGTCCTCGTCGTCGACGAAGGGGTTGTCGCGGCAGGCATCCAGGATCAGCAGATTGCGATGTGTGCCCAGCCCGTCGAGGCGATCGAAGACGTGCTGCAGGGGCAGAGTGGCGCTGCGCAGATCCTCGACGGAGTCGAAGTGCGCATCGACCGGTAGCAGATAGTTGCGGTCACGGAGCTGGACCGCATGGCCCGCATAGAAGACGAGTACGACGGCGTCGCCGTCGGCAATGGCAGCGAAGAAGTCGTCGAGCGCACGATCGAAGGCTGCGCGATCGAGGTCGAGCTCGAGCTGGACCTCGAAGCCGATGCGCCGGAGCTTGCGCGCGACGTCCCGTGCATCGTTCGGCGGATTGCGGAGCGGGGCGGCATCATAGGCACCATTGCCGATCACCAGCGCATATCGATCCGCCTCGTCACCGGCGCCGGCGGCGTTCACCGGCGTGGTTGCGAGCAGCAGGGCGGCGAGAAGGCCGCTGGCGATGGCATTGGAGACAAGCATGCGGTGGGCATTCGCCTCGAGGAGCAATGAGGAAGTCTACGGCAAGGCAGGTGGCCTGCGTCGCGGGAGATGAACGAGATTCGAGCGTTCGCGGAGCGACGCATCGGCTGAAGTCCGCGCGCGACGTGGCGGCCCGCGGGCTGAAGTCCGCGGCTCTGATCCTCGTTGTTCGAACGGAAGATCGAGCGGGTGTCCATGGCGATACTCGAAGTCCGCCCACCACCGTCTGACAGACACCGGCATACGCTCGTCTGGCACCCATCGCGATTCGCGATCGATTCGACAGATCCTGCCTTGTGGTTTCAATATCGCCTCGAAGACGATGCGATCAGATCCGCGCCAGTTCTCGGGGCTGACGCCCGGAGTCGGGTCGACGGGTTCGGTACCGCCGTGTCGGCAGCGATCCTGTGGACCGTGGCCGCCTGGGGAGAGAGTCGGGATGAAGCTGGAGTTCGTCGCACACGCGAGCGTGGTTCTGCGTCACGGGTCGATCGCGTTGATGAGCGACCCATGGCTCGAAGGCACGAGCTTCGACGACGGCTGGGCACTTCTCTCCAGGCCCGTGTTCACTGCAGACGATTTCGCAGCGATCACGCACATCTGGATCTCGCACGAGCATCCCGATCACTTCAGCCCGCGAACGCTGGCGATGATCCCCGAGGAGCATCGCCAGCGGATCACGCTCCTGTTCCACCGCAGCGAAGATCGCAAGGTCGTCCAGTACTGCGAGAAGGCCGGCTTCGCGAGGATCATCGAGCTCGATCCCGGGAAATGGCTGGAGCTGGGTGACGATATGTCCATCCGCTGCGATCGCTGGCAGGGCTCGGACGACTCCTGGCTCCTGACGCGTACGCCCGACGCCACGGTCCTGAACCTGAACGACTGCCAGGCGAATACCGAAGAGGAGATGCGATTCCTTCACGGGGAAACGGGAGACGTCGACGTGCTCCTGACCCAGTACTCGATTTCTTCCTGGGACGGGAATGCCGAGGAAGAGGAGCGGCGGCAAGCCGGTGCCCAAGCGATGATCGACCGCGCCTGTGCCCAGGCAAGGATGCTCAACGCCGAATGGGTCGTGCCTTTCGCGAGTTTCATCTGGTTCTGTCACGAAGAGAATTCGTTCATGAACTCGGCGCTGCGGCCCGTAGGCGACGTGGCGCACGCCATCTCGGAAAGGACGGAGGCGAAGCCGGTCGTACTGTATCCCGGCGATCGCTGGACGATCGGCGAACCCCACGATTCCTCGAGCGCCATCGCGCGCTACGAGGCGGACGTGGCGTCGATAGCGAACCGGGAACTGATCCGCTCCGAGCCCGTCGACTGCGAGCAGCTCATGGAAATCGCCGCACGCTTCACCGAGCGCGTGAAGCTCGGCCGATCGCCCCTGCGCATGCGGATCGGCGGGCTGCGCAGGGGCCTGCTGCACAGGCACAGGGCCAAGGGCGATTCACTGGCGAAGACTGCGCTCGGCGGATTGCTCGATATTCTCCGACTCCGTGGCCGCCCGGCCATGCTGTGGATCAGTGACCTGGGCAGGGCCATGAAGTTCGACCTGATCGACGGCCTCCGACCATCGAGCGCAGCGCGCGATTCCTGCGACATCCAGATCGGAAGCGCTGCACTGGCCTTTGGTATGCGGTTCCTCTGGGGTGGAGAGACGCTCTTCATCAACGGACGCTTCAAGGAACTGTATCCGGGTGGGCGCGAGACGCTGTTCCAGCATCTGGGACTGGCGTCGAGTCTCAATCACGAGGAAGGCGCTTCACCGAGACCGATCTGAACTCGGACGATCGACTCCGCATACGAGACCACGCCGATCCAGGCCATAGGCTCGCCCACAGAGGCGAGCCGACGAGCCACCCTGCCCCGATCCCCGCAGCCCACCGCTCGGGAACAAGCTGATGACGAAGCAGTCGAACCGCGCGGTTGACTGAGACGCTCCCGCAACGGAGTGTCCCGCCTCCACGATCCGGCGCACTCGAGCACGGCTCATCATCCGACCAAGGAGCAGACCGTGAGTGAAGAAGAAGCAGCACGACTCCCGAATCAGCCCGAGGGCTACGAGCCTCCGGAGGTGTGGACCTGGGACACGGAGAGCGGCGGTCGCTTCGCCAGGATCAATCGCCCCGTATCGGGTGCCACGCACGACAAGGAGCTGCCCGTGGGCGAACACCCCCACCAGCTCTACTCGCTCGCGACGCCCAATGGGGTGAAGGTCACGGTGATGTTCGAGGAGCTGCTCGCCCTCGGCCATTCCGACGCGGAGTACGACGCCTGGATCGTCAACATCGGCGACGGCAACCAGTTCGGCTCGGGTTTCGTGGACATCAACCCGAACTCGAAGATCCCGGCGCTTCTAGACCGCAGCACGGTGCCGGCGATCCGCGTGTTCGAATCGGGCTCCATCCTCGTGCACCTTGCGGAGAAGTTCGGCGAGTTCCTGCCGACGGAGCGCGCGGCACGCACCGAAACGTTCAACTGGCTGTTCTGGCAGATGGGCAGCGCGCCCTATCTCGGCGGCGGCTTCGGCCACTTCTACGCCTATGCCCCGTTCAAGATGCAGTATCCGATCGACCGCTTCGCCATGGAGGTGAAGCGTCAGCTCGACGTGCTGGACAAGAACCTCGCGAAGCGTCGCTTCCTCGCCGGCGACGACTACACCATCGCCGACATGGCCACCTGCCCCTGGTACGGCGAGCTGGTGACCGGTTCGATCTACTCCTCACAGACCTTCCTGTCCGTGCACGAATACGAGCACGTGATCCGCTGGGCCGAGGAGTGCAAGGCCCGCCCCGCCTACCAGCGCGGTGCCCGCGTGAACCGCGCCTGGGGCGACGAGGCGACCCGCGTCGTCGAGCGCCACTCCTCGTCGGACTTCGACGCGGCATGAACCCCGCCCTGCCCGCGGGCGCCGAGCGCGCGCTGCTCCTCACCGGGCGCGCGCTGCTCGGGCTCTACTTCCTGATCCCCGGCATCACGAAGGTGACGGGCTACGCGGGCACCGCCGAGTACATGGCCGCGCACGGCGTCCCGCTCATCGGCGTGCTCCTGCCGCTGACCATCGTGCTGCAGATCGGCGGCGGCCTCGCGCTCATCGCCGGCTTCCGGACCCGGCTCGTGGCGTTCCTGTTCGCCGGCCTCACGCTCGTGATCAGCGTCTTCATGCACGACTTCTGGAGCATGGAAGCCGGCATGGAGCGGCAGCACGAACTGCAGAACTTCATCAAGAACCTCGCAATCATGGCGGGGCTGCTGTACGTCGCCGGCGCGCGCACGGCGCCGCCCGCGGAGGTCTGATCAGGCCGACGGCGGGGCTCCGGCAGCGCCGCCCCGGGCGACGAGCAGGTCCTCGAGGAAGTAGGCGGAGAGCTCCGCCCGTCCGGCGAGCCCGGCCTTGCGATAGACCGCCCGCGCCTGCTCCCGGACCGTGCGCTCGCTCGTTTCCCGGAGCGCGGCGATCTCCTTCAACGACAGCCCCTTCAGCAGCAGCATGCCGATCTCCGCTTCCGCCGTGCTGAGGCCCCAGCCCCGGAACTGCGCCTCGATGGC
>JAZBPO010000120.1:0-6672 GCA_036351675.1 Pseudomonadales bacterium | reverse complement strand
TCACCTTCGCCATCAAGGACAACATCGATCTCGCCGGCGTACCGACCACCGCGGCCTGCCCCGCCTACGCCTACACGCCGGAGCGCTCGGCGACGGCCGTGCAGCGACTCCTCGACGCCGGCGCCCTGCCCCTCGGCAAGACCAACCTCGACCAGTTCGCGACCGGCCTCGTCGGCGCGCGCTCACCCTACGGCGCCTGCCGCAATGCCCTGTTCCCGGACCGCATCTCCGGCGGCTCGAGTTCCGGCTCCTCCGTCGCCGTCGCCCTCGGCGAGGCGGACTTCTCCCTCGGCACCGACACGGCCGGTTCCGGTCGCGTGCCGGCGGCGCTGAACGGCCTCGTGGGCCTGAAGGCGACGCGCGGGCTGATCCCGACCGCCGGCGTCGTGCCTGCCTGCAAGTCACTCGACTGCGTGACCACCTTCACGCGCTGCGTGGCCGACGCCGCCGCGTTGCTGGAGGTGATGGCGGGCCCGGACCCGCAGGACCCGGAAGGGCGCAGGGTCGCGCCGCGCTGGTTCCGGGGCCCGACGCGCATCGGCGTGCCGGCCACCGCATCGCTCGCCTTCCCGGATCCGGCCTACGGCCCGGAGCTGTTCGACGCCGCGCGGACGCGCCTCACGGAACTCGGTTTCGAAGTCGTGGAGATCGACGTCACGCCCTTCGTCGAGGCCGGCGACCTGCTCTACAGCGGCCCCTGGGTCGCCGAGCGCACGGCCGCCGTCGGCGACTTCCTGCGTGCGCATCCGGACGCGGTGCATCCGGTCACGGCACGGATCATCGGCGGTGGTGTGGGCATGGACGCCGTCTCGACCTTCCGCGGCTTCGACCGCCTGCGCGAACTCGGTCTCGAGGCGAACCGCGTGTTCGAGGCCGTGGACGCCGTCATGGTGCCGACCGCGGACCGCTTCCCGACCCTCGCCGAGGTGGAAGCCGAGCCCATCACCGTGAACACGGCCCTCGGTCGCTTCACGAACTTCATGAATCTCCTCGACTACGCCGCCGTGGCGGTGCCGGCAGGCACGACGACCGAGGGCCTGCCCTTCGGCATCACCCTGTTCGCAGAGGCCGGCACCGACCGCGCGCTACTCGAACTCGGCGCGGCGTTCACGGGCGAGTCGTACCAGGCGACGCGCGGCTTCACGCTCGCCCTCGCCGGTGCGCATATGTCCGGCCTGCCGCTGAACGGCCAGATCACGGAGCGCGGCGGGCGCATGATCCGCCCGGCACGCACGCCGCCGGGCTACAAGCTCCTCGCCCTGCCCGGCGGACCGCCGCAGCGCCCGGCGCTGGTGCCGGACCCGGACGGCAGTGCGAGCATCGAGATCGAGCTCTGGGACCTGCCGCCGGAGCGCATCGGCGATCTGCTCGCGCTGGTCCCGTCGCCGCTCGGCTTCGGCAAGCTGCGCATCGACGACGGCAGCGAGGTCACGGGCTTCGTCGGCGCCGCAGGCTGCGAGGCCGGTGCGCAGGACGTGACCGAGTACGGTAGCTGGCGCGCGTTTCTCGCAGCACAGCGCTGAGGCAGAGGTCGAACGGTGACCGAGGAGCACCCAGCCGAACCCGATCCGGGCGAGCGCGCACCCGATGCGCTGCTCGGCCTGTGGCGTCGGACGGAACTCGCGCTCGCGGACCCCGTCGGCCAGTTCCAGATCGCCAGCGGCGCCGAGCACGTCCTGTGGTTCCAGACGCCGACGCGCTACGCGGACCTCCGCTTCGGGGATGAGCCCAGCTTCGAACACGGCGTCTTCTGCGGCCGCCAGCACTGGGACTGGCCAGAGGTCCGCTTTCACCACGAGATCGACAGCAGTGGCGTCTTCGAGAACGACGAGGGGACCCTCGAGTGGCTGGACGCGAACACGCTCATCGAGACGGGCGAGTTCGAACGCGAGGGCCGGACCCAGCGCTATCGCGAGCGCTGGGAACGCCAATCGCCCAGCCTGTCGGCGGGCACGCCCCTCCGGCTGGAGGCGCGAGAGCGTCGCTTGCCGAGTGGCAAGCTCTGGGCCCTGAGGCTTCAAGTCGGGCAGCACAGCGTGATCGTGTACACGAACAGCAGCGGCCCCAACGCCCTCTTCCACGAACGAACCGATTCCGGCTCGCTGGAGCACAGGGTGGGGCCTACGAAGTTCCTGCCCGAGATCAGGTGGTGGGTCGAGGTCGATTCCTGCGAGACAGGCGCCTGAAATCAAGCGCTCGAGACGCACGGATGGTCAGCACCCCGGACGACCTGTCGAAGCAACCGCTGCGCTGACATGGCTGAACTCGGACATGCGAGACCGGTGGATCGTTGTCCAGGGCGTGGCCCGCTCAATCCTCTCCTTGCGGGCCCCCGGGCGACGCATCGCCGGGATAGATCAGGGACTCGATGACTCGCATGAAGAGCATGCCGCTCGTCACGAGCGTCGCGAGCAGCGCCCCGAGATACAGCGTCTCTCCGTAGGGGTGGGTGAGACCGGTCGCGACGATGATCATCCCCATGATTCCCGTCGCACCGATGGCACGCACGCGCGTCGCTCCGGCCTGGTAGTACCCCGGTAGCGCCTCCACGAGCCGAGCCCGCCGGTTCGCCCGCAGCAGGGTCATGACGCCGGCGATACCCGCGAAAGCCCCAGCGAGCATCCAGATGATGCGGTCATCGAGCCCGGTCTGTTCGAGCCAGACCGGTGCGAAGCCGCAGGCGACCACCACGAGGCTGATCTCGACCATGTTGTGCAGACGCACGGCATCTATGCGTGGATCGACGCGCGAATTGCCGCGGCCGATGGCGCTCGCGACGCTCGCGAAGCCCGCGAACGCCACGGCCACCTCCGCGATGGTCAGAAAGGAGTCCTTGTCCACTGTCGCCCGCATCCCTTCTGCGCGATCGCCGCTGATCGATGCACTCTGCCACAGGAGCGGATCGTATCGTCCGCGCCTCGCCGATCTGTCGGAAGAGACCGAGACGAGGGACGCATGCAGGCCCGTCCACACTCTCGAGCCGAATCACGCGCCGGGCCCCCGCTGCGCGTGGGCGTCCGGAGAAGTTCCCGGAGAAGTTCCGCCAGCCGTCACAGGTCGAAGTGGCACGCCACCCGATGGACGACGCCGTCGTCGCTCGCCACCTCGCGCAGTTCCGGACGCTCGGCGCTGCAGCGGGCCTCGGCGTGCGGACAGCGGGGGTGGAAGGGGCAGCCCGGCGGCGGCGCGATCGGCGAGGGTACGTCGCCGCTCAGCACCGCGCGCTCGGTGCGACGGCGCGGATCCGGCGTCGGGATGGCGGCGATGAGCGCGCGCGTGTACGGATGCCGGGGATCGGCATAGAGCGCATCGGCCGCGCCGGTCTCGACGATGCGGCCGAGATACATGATCCCGATGCGATCGCTGACGTGCTTCACCACGGCGAGGTCGTGGGCGATGAACAGGTAGGCGAGCCCCAGTTCGCGCTGCAGATCGAGCAGCAGGTTCATGATCTGGCTCTGGATCGACACGTCCAGCGCCGACACCGGCTCGTCGCAGATCACCAGCTTCGGCGACAGCGCGATGGCCCGGGCGATGCCGATGCGCTGGCGCTGGCCGCCCGAGAACTCGAAGGGGAAGCGGTCCGCCGCGGCGGCGGGCAGGCCGACGAGCTCGAGGAGCTCCTTCACGCGTCGCTCGCGCTCGGCCGCATCGCCGCGGCCGTGGATCACCAGCGGCTCGGCGAGGAGATCGCGCACCGTGTGGCGCGCATTGAGCGACTCCGCCGGGTCCTGGAACACCATCTGCAGCTCCGGACGCAGCGGCCGCATGTCGCGACGGGACAGACCTCCGATCTCACGGCCCTCGAACAGGATCTCTCCGGAGGTCGGTTCGAGCAGCCGCACCAGCGTCTTGCCGAGCGTCGACTTGCCGCAGCCCGACTCGCCGACGAGTCCGAGGGTCTCCCCGGCCTCGAGGCGCAGCGACACGCCGTCGACGGCACGGTTGACGGCCCTGGCGCGCATGAGGACGCCGCCGCGCACCGGGAAGTGCGTGCGCAGGTCGCGGACCTCCAGCAGCGGCGCGCTCACGCCCCGGCCGCCTGCCGCGCAGCGACCGCGTCGTGGTGGTGGCAGGCGACGAGATGGCCGTCGCCGAGGTCCTCGAGCGGGGGCGTCGTGGTCGTGCACTCCGCCGTGCGATAGGGACAGCGGCCGGCGAAGCGGCACCCCACCGGCATCTCGGCGAGCGTCGGCACCTGGCCGTCGATGGTCGGCAGGCGGGTCTTGCGGGGCGTGTCCAGCCGCGGGATCGAGGCCAGCAGCCCGTGCGTGTAGGGATGGCGCGGCGCCTCGAAGAGCGTCTCGACGGGCGCCTGCTCGGCGATGCGTCCAGCGTACATGACCACGACCTCGTCGCAGCGTTCGGCGATGACGCCGAGGTCGTGGGTGATGAGGATCATCGCCATGCCGAGATCGCGCTGCAGGTTGGCGATCAGTTCGAGGATCTGCGCCTGGATCGTCACGTCGAGCGCCGTCGTCGGCTCGTCGGCGATCAGCAGATCGGGTTCGCAGGCGAGGGCGATGGCGATCATCACGCGCTGACGCATGCCGCCGGAGAGCTGGTGCGGATACTCGGAGACGCGCACCTCCGGCGAGGGAATGCCGACGCGCCGGAGCAGATCGACGGCGCGCTCCAGCGCGGCTCGCGAATCCAGGTCCCGGTGCAGCACCAGCGACTCGGCGATCTGCCGGCCGATGCGGTGCACGGGATTCAGCGCCGTCATGGGCTCCTGGAAGATCATGCCGATGCGGTCGCCGCGGATCGCGTGCAGTCGCTCGGGCGCCGCCGGCACCAGGTCCTCGCCGTCGAGCAGCACCTGGCCACCGGCGATGCGCGCCATGGGGCGCGGGAGCAGCTGCGCGATGGACAGGGCGGTGACGCTCTTGCCGCAGCCGGACTCGCCGACGATGCCGAGCGTCCGGCGCGCCCGGACGGAGAAGCTGACGCCGTCCACGGCGCGCACGCGACCACCCTCGGTGTCGAACTCGCACACCAGGTCACGGACCTCGAGCAGAGCGGCGTCGCGCACCGCGTCAGTCCGGCCGGTACTGATCGTAGACCTCGATGACCGGCTCGAAGGTCTCACCGGCGGCGCGGGCCGCCTCGGTCTCCTCGCGCGCACCGGGCTCGATCCATCCGAGCAGATAGCCGGGCGAGGGGAACGAGGGCGTGATCTTCACGTCCATGTCGTCGGGGAAGCGCAGCCAGCGCCAGTAGGCGATGCGGTAGAAGGGGATCGCGAAGGCCGGCATGTAGGAGGCGTCCTCGTGGATCATCTCCTCGAGGCGGTGCGCGAGTCCGATCATCTCCGCGGCGTCGGCGGAGGCGCGGTAGCGTTCGATGAGGGCGTCGATCTCCGGGTCCGCGGTGACCGTGAGGTTGTTGGTCTGCGTCTTCACGACGCGGTCCGGATTCGGCGAGCCGTCGGGCAGGAAGGCCCGGTCGTAGGCGTTCACCGAGTGCAGGTTCTCCCAGTAGCGCGGATACATCTCCGCGGACTGGGCGAAGGCGACGAAATGAATGTCGTGCTGGCGCTCCTGGACCTTCTTCCAGGCCGCCGTGGAGTCGAGCACCTCGATGCGGAACTCCAGGCCCGCGGCGAGTGCCTCCTCGCGCAGGATCGTCAGCACGTCGCGCATGGCGTCGTAGCCGGTGCTGAGCGTGAAGGACAGGCGCTGGCCCGCGTCGTTCACCAGGATCCCGTCCGGTCCGCGCTCCGTGAAGCCGGCGCGGGCGAAGGCCTCGAGGGCTGCATCGACGTCGAAGTCCCTCGGCTGCAGCGTCGGGTGCGTGAACTCGCCGTAGCCGTCCGAGGAGGTCCGCATGCGCGTGTAATCGCCACGGAAGTACTCCTCGATGACCTTGCGCCAGTTGGTCGCGTGCTGGATGCCGATGCGGATGTCCCGATTCTCCAGCAGCGGGCGCGAGCTGTTCATCCACAGCGCGTAGTTCGGTCGCGGCTTGTCGTCGTAGAACACTGCCTTGCGGACGTAGCCGCCCTGCACCAGCGGGTCGCTGTCGGGCAGCTTGTCGTACCAGTACTCGGGCAGCGTCAGGGAAGTGGCGTCCACCTCGCCCTTGCGGAAGGCCTCGAAGCGCTTGGCGGCGTCGCGCACGACGGTGAGCGTGATGCGGTCGAAGTTGTACCGGTTGCGCCAGAACTTGCGGTCCTTCGCCCACCAGTCGTCGATGCGCGTGAGGGTCACCGAGCGGCCCTTGCGGATGTCCTCCTCGCGGATCGTGTAGGGGCCGCTCGAAGGCACGTAGGTCCACTGGTAGCGATCGAGGAAGGACTCGTCGACGACCGGGAAGACGTGCTCGGGCCAGGGTTCGAAGGACAGGGCGCGGGACGCCATGTACGGCTTCGACTCCGGCAGGGTCGCCGACCAGGTGTGCGCGTCGTAGACCGTGATGCGCGTGAAGTTGCGGTTGATGTAGTTCTGCGCGAAGGGCGCATTGACGTGCGGGTTCTGCAGCAGGAAGAACGTGAACAGCACGTCGTCGGTGGTGATCGGCTCACCATCGGAGAAGCGCGCCGCGGGATCGATGCGCACGTAGATGGTCGCGCTCTCGCGATCGATCGCCCAGGCCTCGGCGATGCCCGGGAAGTAGCGGAACTCCGAGTCGACGATGTCGGTGACGTTCGGATGGCGCTGGGCCATGCCCATG
>JAZBPO010000119.1:0-10627 GCA_036351675.1 Pseudomonadales bacterium | reverse complement strand
GCCGAACAGTGGCTTGCGCGCGAAGGTCGAGATCACGTGCGAGACGATACCGAAGGCCGGCAGGATCATGATGTAGACCTCGGGGTGCCCGAAGAACCAGAAGACGTGCTGGAACAGCACCGGGTCACCGCCGCCGGCCGCGCTGAAGAAGCTCGTGCCGAAGTGGATGTCGAAGAGCATCATCGTGACCGCGCCCGCGAGCACCGGCATGACCGCCAGCAGCAGGTAGGCGGTGATGAGCCAGGTCCACACGAACATGGGCATCTTCATGAGCGTCATGCCCGGTGCACGCATGTTCAGGATCGTGGCGATGATGTTGATCGCGCCCATGATGGACGATGCGCCCATGAGGTGGACGGCGAAGATGAAGAAGGTGACCGAGTCCGGCGCGTAGGTCGTGGACAGCGGCGCGTAGAAAGTCCACCCGAAGTTCGGGCCGCCGGAGTCCATGAACAGGGTCGAGATCATCATCCCGAAGGCGAAGGGGAGGATCCAGAAGGAGAGGTTGTTCATGCGCGGCAGCGCCATGTCCGGCGCCCCGATCATCATCGGGATCATCCAGTTCGCCAGACCCACGAAGGCCGGCATGATCGCGCCGAAGACCATGATGAGACCGTGGTTGGTCGTCATCTGGTTGAAGAAGTTCGGCTCGACGAACTGCAGGCCGGGCTGGAACAGCTCGGCGCGGATGATCAGCGCCATGACGCCGCCGATCAGCAGCATCGTGAAGCTGAACCACAGGTACATCGAACCGATGTCCTTGTGGTTGGTGGTGTAGAGCCAGCGGGTGATCCCCTTGGCCGGACCGTGATGGTCGTGGTCGTCGTGATGGGACTCGATGACGGCACTCATGATCTAGGACTCCCCGGGAATCACTGGCCTTGCGAGAACGCAAGGACATCCTGCGGTTGAACGACGTCGCCCGTGGCGTTGCCGAAGGCATTGCGCTGGTAGTGCATGACCGCGGCGATGTCCGTCGCCGTCAGCTGCCGACCGAAGGCCTGCATGGCCGTGCCCGGCCGGCCGTTGTAGACCACCTCGAGGTGATCCGCGACGGGCCCGGTGGCGACCGGGCTACCGGCGATGGCCGGGAACACGGGCGGGACGCCGGCGCCGTCGGCCTGGTGGCATGCGATGCACTGAACCTCGTAGATCTCCTGGCCGCGCGCGAACAGCTCCTCCGCGCTCCACTCCATCTCCGCCTCGGCCTCGATCGTCTCCCGAGCGACGGCGGCGACGCCCATCTGTTCGGCGTACCAGGCGTCGTACTCCTCCTGCGGCAGCACCTGGACGACGACGGGCATGAAGCCGTGGTCCTTGCCGCAGAGCTCCGTGCACTGACCACGGTAGACGCCCGGCTGCTCGACGATGGTCCAGGCCTCGTTGATGAAGCCCGGGATGGCGTCCTTCTTCAGACCGAAGTCGGGGATCCACCAGCTGTGGATGACGTCGTTCGCCGTCAGCAGGAAGCGCACCTTGCGGCCCGCCGGGATCACGAGCGGATTGTCGACCTCGAGAAGATAGTTGGCGCCCTTGTCCTGCTGGTTCTGGATCTGCGCGCGGGGCGTGGAGAGATTCGAGAAGAACGTGACCTGCTCGTTCAGGTTCTCGTCGAGGTACTTGTACTCCCACTTCCACTGATAGCCCCGGACTTCGACGACCATGTCCTCGCCGCCGAAGTCGTACATGTCGATGAGCACGTTCGTGGCCGGGACCGCCATGGCGACGAGGATGAAGACCGGCAGGATGGTCCAAGCGAGTTCGAGCTTGGTGCTCTCGTGGAAGTTCGCCGGCTCGTGACCGACCGATTTCCGATGCGCGATCATGGAGTAGAGCATCGCGCCGAAGACGACCACGCCGATCGCCACGCAGATCCAGAAGATCAGCATGTGCAGGTCGTAGATCTCGCGGCTGACGGAAGTCACGCCGACGGGCATGTTGAGTTCGTCCGCGAGTGCGGACACTGGCAAGAGAACGACGGCGAACAGGGCGGTCAGGGACCGGGCCAGGCTCAACGACACAGACTTCATCTGGGGACTACTCCGTCTTCCGCTGTCGGACACGCGCAGACGGGCGAGGGCCCCTCCGCACAGACTGCCCACGATGACCAATTCGGGAGAGAGGATGACGCAGCGTTCTCGACGCCGTTGCCACCGATGCTGCCACGGGATCACGCTGGATCCGCTACTGCACCCGGTCTCGCCGTCCCTCTCGCCGAGCCCGTCGGTGCATACGATCGCAGGCTCACCGCCCGTGAGCCCGCCCCGGGACACCACCCTCGGTGATGCCTCCGGCACGGATGGCGAGTATAGCAACGCATGTGGATAACTCAATCACGAAGGCGCGCGTGCGGGGCGCTCCGGGAGAACGGGAAAGTGCCTTGCACGTCAGGGGCTTGCAGGTCCGATCGTGCGGCCGGAAGCAGCCCGTGAGCAGCACGGGGACCCGCCCCGGCGTCGCGGACCACGAGGCAGTCTGGCGCATCGCCTGGCCGATGATCGTATCGAACCTGTCGGTACCGCTCCTGGGACTGGTCGACGCGGCGATCCTCGGGCACCTGCCGGATCCGCGCTACCTCGGCGCGGTCGCCGTGGCGACGAGTCTGTTCGGCTTCCTCTACTGGGGTTTCGGCTTCCTGCGCATGGGCACCACGGGACTCGTGGCGCAGCGCTCCGGGACGGCGGCGCCCAGCGCCGCAGAGCGCCTCGGCCGCGACGGCGCCCTGCGCCTGCTCGCGGCTCAGTCCGTGCTGCTCGCCCTCGCCATCGCGGCGCTCGTGGTGGTCGCGGCACCCTGGCTGTTCCCGCTGGGACTCTCGCTCATGGGTGCGCCCCCGGAGATCGCCACGGAAGCGGAGCGCTACTTCGTCATCCGCCTCGGCAGCGCCCCGGCCGTGCTCGTGACCTATGCGCTGACAGGCCTGCTCGTCGGACTCCAGGACACGCGAGCGGTGCTCGTCGTCATGGTGGCCACGAACGTCGTCAACATCGTCCTCGACGTGCTCTTCGTCCCGGTCCTCGGTCTGCGCACGGAGGGTGTGGCGACGGCGACGCTGATCGCCGAATGGCTGGGCTGCGGCGTGGCGCTCCTCGCGGCGCGTCGGCGCCTCGCGACGCATCCGGCGCCGCTGGACCTCAGGGCGCTGGGGCGCCTCGAGCGCTACCGTGAGCTGCTCGCCGTGAACGGGCACCTGTTCGTGCGCACGCTCGCGCTGCTCGCAGCGCTCGCCTTCTTCACCGCCCAGGGCGCGCGGCAGGGCGCGGCGGTGCTGGCGGCGAACGCCCTGCTCGTGAACCTGCTGATGACGACCTCCTACGGCCTCGACGGTTTCGCGCACGCCGCGGAGGCGCTCACCGGCCGCCACTACGGTGCCCGCGACGGCGCAGCCTTCGCCCGCACGCTCCGTTCCGCACTGCTGTTCTGCGTGCTCACGGCGTGCGGCTTCACGATGCTGTTCGCCTTCGCGGGCGACGTGCTCCTCGGTCTGCTCACCGATCTCGCCGAGGTCCGCGCCCTCGCCGGCGCGTACCTGCCGTGGCTCGCGCTGCTGCCACTCATCGCCGTGTGGTGCTTCCTGTTCGACGGCGTGGCCATCGGCCTGACCGCGACGCGCGAGATGCGCGACAGCATGCTGATCTCGGCACTGCTGGTGTATCTGCCGCTCTGGTGGCTGACGCGCCCGCTCGGCAACACGGGTCTGTGGCTCGCACTGGTCGCCTTCTTCGCTGCCCGAGGCCTGACTCTCGGCCTCTGGCTCGCGGCCGGACAGCGTCGCGGCCGCTTCTTCCCGACGGATCAGTCGCCACTCTTCTTCGGCCGCGGATAGAAGCGGATCGGCTGCGCGGTCGAGGGCGCCTTCGGCCTCGGCACGTCGTGCTTGCCGCGCGGCAGCGCATCGACGGCCGGATCGGTGGCCTGGCTGTCCTCGAAACCGCAGGCGACGCACTCGCGATGGAGGCGTCCCTCCGCCTCCCAGCTGCGGATGCGGTCCTGGGCAGCGCAGCGCGGGCAGACCGCGCCCGCGATGAAGCGCTTGATCGGCGCGTCCCTCACGCGTCGTCCCCGACAATTCCACTGTGGCGCAGCAGCGGCGCGATGTCGGGATCACGACCCCGGAAACGGCGGAACAGCTCCGCCGGCGGCTCGCTGCCGCCACGCTCGAGGATGCAGTGCAGGAAATCGCGTCCGGCGGCCTGGTCGAAGATGCCGTCCTCCTCGAAACGCGCGAAGGCATCGGCGGACAGCACCTCGGCCCATTTGTAGCTGTAGTAGCCGGCCGAGTAGCCGCCGGAGAAGATGTGGCCGAAGCCGTTCTCGAAGCGATTGAAGGCCGGCGGCTGCACGACGGCCACCTGCGCCCGGACCGTCTCGATCACCTCGCGCACGAAACCCGGCGTCGCGCGATAGTCGTGGTGGAGGCGGAAGTCGAAGAGCCCGAACTCGAGCTGGCGCACCATCATCATGGCCGACTGGAAGTTGCGGGCGGCGACCAGGCGGTCGAGAAGCTCGGCGGGCAGGGGCTCGCCGGTCTCGTGGTGGCCGGAGATGAGCGCTACGGCCTCGGGGTGCCAGCACCAGTTCTCGAGGAACTGGCTCGGCAGCTCGACCGCGTCCCAGGGCACGCCGCTGATGCCGGCGACGTCGGCGACGTCGATGCACGTGAGCATGTGGTGGATGCCGTGCCCGAACTCGTGGAACAGGGTGGTGACCTCGTCGTGCGTGAGCAGGGCCGGCGTCATGGCGCCGTCCGCGCGCGTCACCGGTCCCGAGAAGTTGCACGTCAGGAAGGCGACGGGAACCTGGACTCCGGTGGCCGTTCGGCGACGGCCGCGGCAGCCGTCCATCCACGCGCCACCTCGCTTGTGCCGGCGCGCGTAGAGATCCAGGTAGAACCGTCCGGCGACCTCCGACGCGCCGCCGTCGGCCGGGCGCAGGACCTCGAAGCAGCGGACGGACTCGTGCCAGACCGGCCAGTCCGTCCGTTCCACGACCTCGATGCCGAACAGGCGACCGACGATCGAGAACAGGCCCTCGATGACGCGATCGACGGGGAACCAGGGCCGCAGCGCTTCCTGACTGACGTCGTAGCGGGCGCGCCGCAGACGCTCACCCGCGAACGCGAGATCCCAGGCTTCGGGCGCCTCGAGGTCGAGCTCTTCGCGTGCGAACTCGCAGAGTTCCTGGTACTCGCGCCGCGCCTGGGGCAGGGAGCGCGCCGCCAGGTCATCGAGGAAAGCGAGCACTTCCTCCGGCCGTCGCGCCATGCGCCCCTCGAGCTGGCGCTCGGCCCAGGAGCCGTAGCCGAGAAGCCGTGCGAGTTCGTCACGCAGCGCGAGGATCTCGTCCACGAGGGGGGCGTTGTCCCATTCCTCCGGCCGCTGCCCGAGCGCCGAAGCGCGGGTCACCCACGCTTCGTAGACGCTGCGGCGCAGCGCCCGGTCCTCGGCGTGGCTCATGACGGCGAGATAGGTGGGGCCGTCGAGGGTGATCACCGCGCCGTCCACCCCACGCGTACGCGCTTCCGCGAGGGCCTTCTCGCGCGCCGCCTCGGGCAGGCCGGCGAGGCGCTCGGGCGTGACCTCGAGGGTCCAGGCGTCGGTCGCGTCGAGCAGATTCTGAGAGAAGCGATTGCCCAGTTCCGAGAGGCGTTGGCTGATCTCCCGGAAGCGCGCCTGCGCGTCCGCATCGAGATCGATGCCCGAGAGCCGGAAGTCCCGCAGCGCCTGCTCCACGGCCATGCGCCGGGCCGGCGACTCGCGCTCGAAGCCGTCGGCGTCCGCCAGGGCACGATAAGCGCGGTAGAGGCCCTCGTGCTGACCGAAGCGATTGCCGTAGTCCGTGAGCTTCGGGAGACCCTGCTCGTAGACACGGCGCAGCACGTCGTCGTCGGCGACGGCGTGCAGATGCCGGATCGGCGACCAGAGGCGAGCGAGGGCGTCTCCCGCTTCCTCGAGGGGCTCGACCACCGTCTCCCAGCTCGGCTTCGCCGCCGCGATCGTGTCGAGCAGGGCGAGATTGCCATCGAGCAGGCGCTCGAGCTCGGGGATGACGCCCTCGACGTCGATGGCACCGAAGGCCGGCAGATCGTGGGGGGAGGGTTCCGATCGGGTACTGGTGGTCATGGGGTCTCCCGGTGGGGGTCTGCAGTTTCGACCGGCGCATCCGCACGCAGGGCGGCGAGGACTGCGGCAGTGGCGGGCCGCATGCCACGCCAGAGCGCGAAAGCCTCGGCAGCCTGCTCGACGAGCATGCCGAGCCCATCGTGGACCGTGGCGGCACCGAGCCGCGCACAGTGCTCGAGGAACGGCCGCGCGGCGGGTCCGTACATCATGTCGTAGACCCGCGTGTGGGGCCGGACGAGGCCCGCTGCAAGAGTCGGCTGCTCACCGCCGAGGCTCGCGGCGGTGGCATTGACGAGCAGGTCGGCGGCCGGGAGCGAGTCCATGCGCGCCGCGCGCACCGGCCCCAGCGACGCGAAGCGCCGGGCGAGGGCCTCGGCCCGCTCCGGGCTCCGATTGCCGACGATCAGTTCGGCGACCCCGGCCCGCAGCAGCGCCTCGACGACGCCGGCCGCTGCGCCGCCGGCGCCGAGCATCACGACGCGAGCGTGCGCGAGAGGAATCGCGAGATTCACCTCGAGATCGCGTACCAGGCCTGGGCCGTCCGTGTTGAAGGCCGCCACGCTGCCGTCCCCTTCCACCCGCAGCGTGTTGGCGGCGCCCGCCCGCGCCGCGAGCGGATCGAGCCGTGCCGCGTAGGCACAGGCTTCGCCCTTGAAGGGCACGGTCACGTTGCAGCCCTTCAGCCCGGCGGCGATGAGGTCGTTCACGGTGGCGACGAAGCCGTCGCGGGGCGCCTCGACGGCTTCGTAGCGCAGGCGCTCTCCCGTCGCCTGCGCGAACGCGGCGTGGATACGGGGCGAGAGGCTGTGGGCGACGGGATGCCCGACGACGGCGTAGCGGTCCATGGTTGCGTGCCGAGCGACGGAAGGCCCGCGATTATGGGGATGCGCCAGCGCGGTCGCCAGCGGACCGGGCCCCGCCCACGGACGCCCCTGCCGGCAGGAGCCGTTCGCCGTCGCGCAGAAGCGCGCCCTCCAGTTCGAGCTCCGTCAGACGGCGTGCCAGTTCGGCGGCATCGAGGCCGGTGACCGCGAGCAGCGCCTCGAAGGTCGAGCCCTGCGCATCGAGCGCCACGAACACGGCGCGGAGTTCCGGCGGCAACGCATGCTCGGCCGCGGGCGCCGAGGGCCCGGTGGCAGGGGGCCTGATGCCGAGTTCGTCGAGCACGTCCTGCGCATCGCGGACGAGCACCGCACCCTCGCGCAGCAGGCGCAGGCAACCGGCGGCCCCGCGGTCGCGCGGAACGGAAGGCACGACGAACACCTCCCGCCCCTGCGCCGCCGCCAGGCGCGCCGTGATCATGGAGCCCGAATGCTCACCGGCCTCGACCACCAGCACGCCGCGCGCGAGGCCGCTGATGATCCGATTCCGCCTCGGAAAGTGCTCCGGCAGGGGCGGCGTGCCCGGGGCGAATTCGCTCACCAGCGCGCCGCGACGCGCCACGGCAGCGGCGAGGCCCTGGTGCCGAACCGGATGGACGCGATCGAGACCCGATCCGAGCACCGCCACCGTTCGGCCGCCGGCGTCGAGCGCCGCCTGATGCGCGCAGCCGTCTATGCCGAGCGCGAGGCCGCTCGTGACGACGAGTCCCGCGGCGGCGAGGTCGGAAACAAGCCAGCGCGCGTCCTCCCTGCCTCGCCGCGAGGCGCGGCGCGCACCCACGACCGCGATCTGGGGCGCCGAGAGCAGCGCCGCGTCACCGCGCAGGAACAGCAGCGCCGGAGGATCGGGCAGGGCGCGCAAGGGCTCCGGCCAGCAGGGGTCCGCAGGCGTCAGGATGCGGAGCGCCGCGCGCTGCGCGGCATGCTGCAGGGCGAGGACGTCGCCGCTCGCGATCAGGGCGCGACCCCGGGCCAGCAGGCGCTCACGCGCGGACGGAGCGAGCTCCTCGCGCATGAGCGCGCCCCAGCGCACCGCGCCGATGCCGGGTGCCAGGGCGAGTCCGATCCAGTCGCGTTCGTCCAGCATGGACGCGAGCATGCACGCGCAGCGCCGGACACGGCGCGCGGCATGTTCCCGCGCCGACGTGCGAAGGAACCCGGAGACGCGTGAGCGCGCGCCGGCCGCTTCGCCAGATCGGGAACGGGCGCGCCGCGTGGAACTAGGGGTTGGTGACTTCGTCCAGGACGGCGAGCGGCTGCAGCGACTGCAGCACGATGCCGTAGGAGACCTTCTCGAAGACACGGAACACCATGAGCAGGCCACCGGGCGAGGAGGGCATGCGCACGACGTCCTTGGCGATGCGATCGCGGACGAGCGGACCGGCCTTGCGCACCGCCAGCACGTTGCCGACGGCGATACCGTCGCGGCTGCCGAGGTCGATGGCGACGGCGGAATAGACGCCGATCTGCGAGATGCCGTCGATCACGGCGAGCATGTGTCCGCTCACCGGGCGGTCCGGCGCGCTCGGGAAGAAGTTCGAGTTGACCGCGCGCTCCTCCGTCTCCACGACACGGTCTCCGACCCGGATGTCGGCTCGGGAAGCGGTGACCAGCAGGGTGGAGAGTTCGCCCTCGGTGGCGAGCACCTGCGCCGTGCCGATCTCCTCAGCCTCCAGGCCGAGGAGTTCGCCGGTGTCCGGATGCGCGAAGGTCCCGGCGGAGCGCAGGATCGAGAAGCTGTCCCCGACGTTGGCTTCGAGACCACGGGCATAGAGCTGATCGTTGGCGCCGACGAGGATCCGGCCCGCCTCGCCCTGGACGACGTAGGGCGCCTGGTCGAGCGTCTCGCGGGAGACGACCCGGTTGGCGGTGAGGAAGGGTCCGATCGCTTCGAGGTCGATCGTCGGGATGCTCGAGAACAGGGGCGTGGAGCGGATCCGCGGCTCGAAGCGCTCCGTATCCAGCGGCGTGAGGCGCACGCCGCGAGCGCCGGGGCCACGCGCGAGTTCGAGCGTCGGCTGGCCGTCGACCCAGCGCAGGCGAATCACGTCACCGGGGTAGATGAGGTGCGGATTCTCGATCTCGGGGTTCACGCGCCAGAGATCGGGCCAACGCCAGGGCTGATCCAGGAAGACGTTCGAGATGTCCCAGAGCGTGTCGCCTTCCTGCACGATGTAGCGATCCGGCGCGTCGTCGCGCACCACACCGCCCGAATCCGCGTCCGCCGCGAGGACCGCGGTCGGAACGGCGACGCTGCAGAAGAACGCGAGGAGCAGAGCCTGGAGACGACGACGCACGCTCGGCGCGGCCGAGGTTGCGGAGGTACGAACCGCCGTTTCGCTCATGTCCCCGTTCCTCTTATCATGCGTGCCCTCCACGATGGCCGGCGCCTTCGTGGAGCCACCGCCGGACCGGCGCGAGGCGCCGCCTGGTCAGCGTCGTGCGCCGCTCCGATCGAGCCCGGGCAGGCTCGTTGCAAAACCCTTGAGCGGCCGGATCTTAGCAACAGAAGTTCCACCAGAACCAGAGGTAGTTCACGTTCCCATGGCTCGCCTGCCGATCCTCGAATTCCCCGATCCGCGACTCCGCACGCGGGCCGAGCCCGTGCAGACGGTCGACGCCGCCGTCACGCAGCTCACGGAAGACATGCTCGAGACCATGTACGACGCGAACGGCATCGGCCTGGCGGCGACGCAGGTCGACGTCCACAAGCGGATCATAGTCATCGACGTCTCGGAGACCCGTGACGAGCCGCTCGTGATCGTGAATCCGGAACTCGAACTCTCCGGCGAGGTGATCGCCAGCCCCGAGGGCTGTCTCTCCGTCCCCGAGTTCTACGAGGACGTCAGCCGCCGCGAGTTCGTGCGGCTGCGCGCGCTCGACGCGCACGGCGAACCGTACGAACTCGACGCCGAGGGCCTGCTGGCCATATGCATCCAGCACGAATGCGATCACCTCGAGGGCAAGCTCTTCGTGGACTACCTTTCCTCGCTCAAGCGCCAGCGCATCCGCAAGAAGCTCGAGAAACGGCATCGCCAGAGCGCATGACGCCCCAGCCAGCGGGCTCCTGGCGCGAGTCGGTCGCACGCCGGGGCACCTTTCCCGTGGAAGCGAAACGCGAGTGACCCGGCACGAGCGCCGCCGCGGAGCATCGGCGCAGCGACGGGGGCGAGATCCCAGGCAGAACGGAACGGTCATCTGTTGACGCAAGCCCGACGCATCGTCTTCGCAGGGTCTCCCGACTTCGCCGTCGTGCAGCTCGATGCCATGCACGCTGCAGGCCTTCCGGTGGTGGGTGTCCTCTCCCAGCCGGATCGGCCGGCCGGGCGACGCCGCAGACTGCAGCCGACGCCCGTCAAGGCACGCGCGCTGGCGCTGGGGCTGTCCGTGGCGACACCGACCTCGCTCCGCCGCGGCGACGGGCCGGAACAGCTCGCCGCCATGGCGCCCGATCTCCTCGTGGTCGCTGCCTACGGCCTGATTCTCCCGCCATCGGTGCTGGCGCTGCCGACGCACGGCGCACTCAACGTCCATGCCTCGCTGCTGCCTCGCTGGCGCGGCGCCGCGCCCGTGGAGAGGGCGATCATGGCCGGCGACGCGGAAACGGGCGTCTGCGTGATGAAG
>JAZBPO010000118.1:0-13922 GCA_036351675.1 Pseudomonadales bacterium | reverse complement strand
GACGATCGCGCTGTTCCGCGAGCAGCGCGGAGAGATGGAAAGGATCCTCGCCGAGGAGCTGCCTCAGCTCCGCGATCGTCGCAAGCGCAGGGTCGCCCGCTTCCTCGCCGAGTTCTGGGAGGTGCTGGAGGATCAGCGCCGGATCCGGCGCGAGCTCGCCGACCGCTGCCGCTGAGTCGGCGGATCACCTGCGCTGCAGCCACTCCGCCAGCAGACGCACCGTGTGCGGGTGCACGAGGTAGCCGAGGGAGTTGTGCGGGTTCGAACGGCCGTAGCGTCGCGCGAAGTTGAAGATGCCGATGTCCTCGAGGCGGCTGATGCCGCGGCGACCGATCATGGGCGCGAAGTCGTTCGCCACGGTGGCGTCGTGGCAGACGTAGTCGTCCTCCGCCGCGATGTTGAACCAGCTCTCGATGTTGGTCGGATAGCGCT
The DNA here is from genome assembly GCA_036351675.1 of Pseudomonadales bacterium. Taxonomy (GTDB): domain Bacteria; phylum Pseudomonadota; class Gammaproteobacteria; order Pseudomonadales; family Azotimanducaceae; genus JAZBPO01. The sequence continues at coordinate 13,490 of JAZBPO010000118.1, read as the reverse complement.
CGTCGAGGTCCCGTTCAGCCCCGAGCAGACCCGTTCGCACCGCGTCACTGGCGAGCGGCGAGCCGAGCGTCACGAGTACGCCCACCTTGTTCCGGAGCGCGCGCTCACCGCGTGACAGCAGCCAGAGGCAATCGTAGGCGACGACGCTGCCCATGCAGTGCGTCAGCAGGAAGACGTCCTCGCCGTCCGCGAGCGCCGGTTCCAGAACCTCCAGCACGCGCGCGCGGACGGCATCGGCGAAGGCCGCATCGCTGCGATAGCGCGCCAGCTCGGGTGAGACGCGCGCCAGCAGCGCGTCGTCGAGACCGAGGCCCCGGGCGATGGGCGCCGCGAGGTGCATGGCGAGCTTTCCCCGGCTCGAGCGACCGCGCATGCGGTGGTAGTGGTGGCTGCGGAACTCCTTGCTCGACGCCCGCCCGGCGAGCTCCCGGAACGCCAGGTAGCGATCCGCGATGTCGAGCTCCTCGTCGAGCCCCGCGCGTGCATGCCGCCTGAGCCCGCGCGTGAGATCGCCGTAGTAGGCGAGCGAGACCCGGATGTCTGCGAGTTTCCCCAGCTTGCGCCCGTGATCGCGTTCGAGCCCGTGACCGAGGGCCATGCGCCAGAGGTTCTCGAGCTCCCCGGCCGGCGGTTTGTGGCCATGGCCGTGCACGAGCAGGAGCCGCCGCACGCGGCGCTCCTCCCCGGCCTTCGCCTCGAGGGCCGAAGGTTCCTGCCGCGCTCGCGCCGCGGTCTCCTCGTCAGGGCTGTCCATAGACGCCGAGCCTGCCTCGTTTCTTCCCGCCTTCGTCGGCCAGCATCAGTGCGCCACCCGGCAGCACGGCGAGGCCCTCAGTCTGTCGATGCCGATCGCGGGCGGGCAGGGACGTCACGGCATCGAGTTCGAGGCCACCGCCGGCGGTACGCCGAAAGCGTGCCATGGCCCGTTGCCGCGCGGCGACGACCAGCAGGTACGCCCCATCGGGTGTGAACGCGATACCCGAGGGCGAGAACGCCTCCTCGCCGATCCGCTCGGCCAGTGCCACCGCGTCGTGCACGACGGGCTCCGGATCGAGTTCACGCGCCGCGAGGTTCCAGCGGAAGAACCACAGCTCGCCGCGCCCGGCGCGATCGTGGACGCGCTTGCAGGCGATCAACAGACCGTCGCGATCGCGCTCCGAGGCGAGGCCCTCGATCTCGCAGCGCTCGCCGAGCCCCGTGGCCAGGCGCTCGTAGGGAACGTGCGAGCGGTCCGCGCCCTCCGGGAAACGCAGCAGCATGCCGTCGCTGGTGATGGCGTAGAGGGCGTCGCCGGGTGCAGCGATGCCCTCGAAGTCACCGGCGACCACCGGATCGCCGACGCGGAAGCGCTTCACCGAGCGGCCCGCCCGATAGTCGAGCTCGATCACCTCGGCGCGCTCGTCGGCGATGGCGAAGACGCGACCGTCCGCGGTGAGCGCCAGGCCGGAGATCTCGCGCAGGCGCTTCGGCAGCTTCCACTGCGCGAGACGGGTCTCTTCCAGGAGCGCATCGAGGGGCGCCGTCGCCGGATCGAGCCGTGTTTCCGGCGCCCGTACGGGCGCCAGCGCAGCGCTCTCCGCCGGCGCAGGATCACAGGCGGTCAGCAACCAGGCGGAGAGCAGCAGCCAGCCACGCACGCTCAGAGCCCTTCGTCGCGCGAATCGCGGCCGGTCAGGAAGCCGAACAGCGGCGTCTTCAGGTCGGCGCCGTACTCCATGACCCAGAGCAGCAGGGTGACGTAGACGAAGGCCATGGAGGTGACGATGGACACGCCGAGCGCGCCGACGCCGGCGCCGAGCCCGACCACGATCGCGAGGAAGATGTAGAGCGTGTGGGCCGGGTCCTCGAGCGTGAAGCGGAAACGCACGGCGGCGAAGATACCCGCGAGGCTGAAGGCGAGGGCCAGACTGTTGGCGACGATGACGGCGATGCCGGCGACGAGGATCGGGAGGATGAGGATCGTCTGCACGAAGGACTGATCGACGCGCTTGGTGCGCGTGGTGATGAAGTAGACCCAGGACACGGGAACCATGAGCAGGGCCGCACCGAGCATGGCGATGGCGAGGCGCTTGGCGTCGAAGCCCGCCATGATCCCCGCCTCCACAGCGGAGGTGACCACCTCGAAGGAGTCCGCTCCCGACGCCGCCAGCTCGTCGATGCCGCCGAAGGGCAGAAGGGGCGTCCACTCCGGTCGGCTCCGTGCGTACCAGGCGAAGGCGAGGAGCGCCCCGTAGTAGACGCTGATGAGGAACACGGGGCCGCGGGAGCGGGTGGCTGGGCGCATGGCGTCAGGACTCCTCGAGCTCGCTCAAGAGTGCGGCGCGGCGCGCGACGAGGGCATCGAGGCGCCGCGGCTCGAGCAGCCCTGCGAGGCCTTCGCGCAGGCGCGCCTCGTCGACGCGCCGAAGCAGCTCGACGACTGCCGGCGGCGCCGCCTCGGGACCCTGCACGCGCCGTGCGCGCGGGAACGCATCGTCGTTGCCCGTGAGCCGGATCGACAGCGACGGAAGACTCCAGGACAGCTCCTCGGGGCTGCGTCGCTTGCCGAGGAGCGCATCGAAGAGTCGCACCAGATCGAAGGCATGGCCCCGGAAGCAGTCGGCGGGCGGCACGATACCGCGCCCCGCCCGCTCCCCCTCGGGCAGCCAGCGGCCTGCGTCGACCTCGAGCAGACGCAGCTCGCCTTCGACCTCCCGCTCGACCACGGCCGGCACCATGCCGAGGCCCAGGATCTCGTCGAGACGCCGTGCTGCGCGGGCGTGACTGCGGGCGCGCTCGCGAAGGGCCAGTACGCGTGCCTCGACCGCCGTACCGTCGAGCTCGAGGCGTACGCGATCGTCGCCGAGCGAGGTCATGCCCCCGCGCTCGAGCACGCGCGCGAGCGTGGCGGCGTCGAGCCCCGCGTCGACCGCCGGATACAGCGGTTCCGGGCGCTGCTGGTCGCCGTCGGGCGAGACCACGCGCCGGACACCGTCCTCGATCACGAGCGCACGCGGCCGCCCTCCGTAGTAGCGCGCGAGCATGCCCGTATCGAGCAGCAGCACGCTGCCGTCGAGGCGACTGTGGATGCGACCGTCGCGCTGTGGCGTATGGCCGACCGCGACGGCTTCGACGTCGAGACCCGCGAGCGTGCGTCGGAGCACGGGCGCCTCGAGGAGCGGATGGCAGCTCGCGGTGCCGCGGTACCAGAAGGGACCGGAGGGACCGAAGAAGGGCTCGTCCGCCAGGGGCGCGAGGTCCTCCCCGAGACGGGCATCCGCGGCGCCGAGCGTGCTCGTCGCGAACAGGCCGACGTCGAGACGATCCGGCCGAGCGAGGCGCACGTCGGAACGGAAGGCCACGAGTTCGCGCAGGCGCGCCCGGATGCGCCCCTCGATGGTCTCGACGGGGCCCTCGAGCAGCACGGGCGAGGCGCCGCCGTGCGCGAACAGCATGTCTCCGATCACGACGAGCGTGCGCTGCGCGAGCAACCAGGCGCCATAGGTCCCCTCGGGCAGGAAGGCGGCGCGGTGGGCGAAGAAGCCCGGCGGACGCGTGTTCACCTTCGCGTCGTCGATGCCGAGGCGCCGCGCCTGGTCCAGTGCCTCGGCTCGCAGCCGATCGTCCTCGGCGCCGGCGAAGGCCGCGTACTCCTCCGGCGCCACGTAGCGCAGATCACCGGCGAGGTTCATGAGCTCGTGATTGCCGACGAGTACGTGCACCCGTCCGCCGGCCGCGGCCGCCTCCTGCTGCAGGCGCATCAGCAGATCCATGACGCGGCGCGAATCGGGTCCCCGGTCGAGCAGGTCGCCGAGACTGACGAGATGCGTCTCGCCCGCGACCCAGGCGCCGTCCGCGTCGATGACGGCCGCAGCGCGCAGCAACGAGAACAGCGCGTCGTGATCGCCGTGCACGTCCCCGAAGACCACGAGCCGGTCGACGGCCGGATGGCGCCAGGCGTCGTCGGCGCCGCCGGCCTCGGCCGCGGCCTGCAGCCCGAACGAGGCGAGGGCGAGCAGGAGTGTTCGGAGGGCAGCGCAGATCATCGACGGTCTCCGCACACGAATGCCGCGAGCTTAGCGCGAGTCCGGGGTGCCGTCGTAGCGCGGCCCGCGGCGACGCGCCGGCACGGCGGCCCTCACCAGCGCAGCCGATCGCCGGCGAGCGGAGGCGTCAGCACCGGCAGGCGCCGCGCCCGCGTGCGCTGCTCGAAGGCATGGCCGAGCGCGATGAGGCGCGGTTCACTGAACGCCGGACCGAGAAAGGAGATCGTCACGGGCAGGCCGTAGCCGGTGAAACCCGCCGGGACGATGAGGTCCGGAAAGCCGGCGAGATTCGCGAGGATCACCGGGGATCCGCCGCTCCCGGGCGCACCGTTCGGGTCCGGATCCGGATCGATGCGTCCGGGGCGCGTCGGCGAAGTGGGATAGACGATGGCGTCGAGCGCCTCCTCGACCATGAGCCCCTCGAGGGTCGCCCGGATCAGCGGCAACGCATGGGCGCGCACGGCCTCGTACTCCGCATCGTCGAGACTGCCGCTCGCTTCCTCGCGCAGCATCAGACTCCAGCGCCCCGGATCGGGCACGACGCCGTCGGGCCTGCGCGCGACGACGCCGCGTGCACCGGCGATGAGATCGGCGAGGGTCTGCGGCCCCGCATCGCTGCGCGCCTGCAGGTAGTCCGCGATCTGGGCGCGGAACTCCCGATAGCGGATCGTGCGGTAGAACTCGCCACGGCTCTGCAGCAGCCAGCGCGGCAGCGCCACGTCGACGACCTCGGCGCCGGCGGCCCGCATGGTCTCGAGCGCAGCCTCCACGAGCCAGTCCACTTCGCGGTCCGCACCCATGAAATCGCGGGCGACGCCGATGCGGGCACCGCTCAGGGCCTCCGCATCGAGGAACGCCGTGTAGTCGTCGGCAATGCGACCTTCGGCCGCTGCCGTCGCGGGATCGGCAGGATCCACGGCCGCGAGCACGTTCAGGGACAGGGCGAGATCCGCGACGCTGCGGGTCATGGGGCCGGCCGTGTCGAAGGACAGGGCGAGCGGCACGATGCCGTCGCGGCTCAGCAGGCCGAGCGTCGGTTTCAGGCCGACGATGCCGTTCGCCGAGGACGGGCCGCGCACGGAGCCGCCCGTGTCCGTACCGAGCCCGAGCGGCGCGTAGGCGGCTGCCACGGCCGCCCCACTCCCCCCCGACGAGCCCGACGGCGAACGGGTCGTGTCGTGCGGATTGAACGTCGGTCCACCGAGGGAACTGAGGGGGCCGCCGGAGGCGAACTCGGAGAGATTGACCTTGGCCAGGACGATGGCACCGGCCGCACGCAGCCGCTGCGTCAGGAAGGCGTCGTCCGGTGGCGGCGCGCCTGCGAGCTGGAAGGACCCGGCCGTGGTCGGCAGATCCGCCGTATCGATGTTGTCCTTCAGCACGACCGGGATACCGTGCAGTGGCGAACGCCGGCCGGTCCGCCGCCGCTCCGCATCGAGCGCCTCCGCCTCGGCGAGGGCGCCCTCGTTCACCGTCAGCACGGCGTTGATGGCGGGGCCGGCGTCGTCGTAGGCCTCGATGCGAGCGAGGGCCCGGCGCACGAGGGTCTGCGCGTCGAGGGTCCCCGCGTCCATCGCGGCACCGAGCTCCGCGATCGTCGCGGAGGTCAGATCGAGCTCCCCCGCCTGCGCCGCGGCGCAGGCGAAGGCCAGGCACAGCGGGGTGAGCAAGCGGCGGGCGCGGCGTGGCAGGAAGTTCATGGGGGACTCCGACGGAAGCTGAAGCCACGACGCTACCGCAGCCGCGCCCGCCATGCTGCCCTTGCAGCGGCGAGGCGCTACGCGGAATCTGTCTCCCGGTGCAGCCGCCGAGGAGGCGCGAGTTGGTGAAGCGGATCGAACGGGGCGTGGGTGAAGTCCTCGCCGACCCGGAGCGCGCCATGGGATTGCTGTCGGGCCGACGGGGGCTGCTGCGCGGCCTCGTCGCCGGCGTCGGCGGCGCCATGGTGCTGCCCGCAGCCTTCCCCGGAGGGCTGCTGCCGGCCGCCTGGGCCGCGGCGGCGCCCGACGCGTTGCTCGCGGACAAGCCGGGCCTGCGCCTGCTCAACGACCGTCCTCTGAACGCGGAGACGCCCGCGCACCTGCTCGACCCGGACGTCACGCCGGCGTCTGCGCTGTTCGTGCGCAACAACGGCGTGCCGCCGGCTCCGTCCTCCGGCCCCTGGCGCCTGGAGGTCGACGGCGAGTCCTGCCTGAACCCCCGGAGCTTCGATCTGGAGGCGCTCCGCCGCGGCTTCGAGCACGTCACACTGCGCCTGCAGCTCGAGTGCGGCGGCAACGGCCGCTCCGAGTTCCGGCCACGCGTACCGGGCAACCAGTGGAGCACCGGCGCCGTCGGCTGTCCGGAGTGGACCGGCGTACGCCTGCGCGACGTGCTCGAGGCCTGCGGCATCCGCGACGATGCGGTCTACGTCGCCTACGAAGGCGCGGACCGGCACCTGTCCGGCGATCCGGGTAAGCAGGCGATCTCCCGCGGCGCGCCCCTCGCGAAGGCGCTGGAGGCCGAGTCGCTGATCGCCTGGGCCATGAACGGCGAACCGCTGCCGGCCGTGCACGGCGCGCCCCTGCGCCTCGTCGTCGGCGGCTGGCCCGGTTCCGTGAGCGGCAAGTGGCTGCGGCGGCTGCTGATCCGCGACCGCGTCCACGACGGCGCCAAGATGGGCGGCAGCTCCTACCGCGTGCCCTGCACGCCCGTCGCGCCCGGCACCCCGGTCGCCGATGCGGACATGTGCATCATCGGCTCCATGCCCGTGAAGTCGCTCATCACCCATCCACGCTCCGGGGTCACGGTTCCGAGGGGCGTGGCGCTCGCGATCCGTGGCCACGCCTGGGCCGGCGACCGTCGCGTGGCGCGCGTCGAGCTCAGCGCGGACTTCGGCGCGACCTGGTCGGGCGCCACGCTGGCTGCGCCGCCCAACCGTCTCGCCTGGCAGCGCTTCGAGGCGCGCGTGCCCCTGCCCCGGGCCGGCTACCACGAGATCTGGGCCCGGGCCACGGACGAACTCGGTGTCAGTCAGCCCATGCTGGTGCCGGGCTGGAACCCGAAGGGCTATCTGAACAACGCGGCGCACCGCATCGCCGTGCAGGTCACGGCCTGATGCGGCGCGCATCGCTCCTGTTGCTGGTCGCCCTCGTACCGGAGGCGCTCTGCACGGAGGCGACCGCGCCGGCCGAACTGGTGCGGTCCACGGGCTGGGAGCTCGCAGCACGCCACTGCGGCGCCTGCCACTCCTATCAGCTCGTCACCGCGCAGCGCGGCGACGCGCGCTTCTGGACCGACGTCATCCGCTGGATGCAGCGCACGCAGGGGCTCTAGGAGATCGAGGCGGGCGAGGAAGCCGCCCTCGTCAGCTACCTCGCGGAAGCCTACGGGGAGGAGGAATGGGGCCGGCGTCCGGCCCTGTCACCGCAGTTGCTCCCCGGCACGAGGCGCTGAGGCGCCTCAGAAAGGCCACCACCAGGGCCCGTCGAGGTCGTCCTCGCAGCCCGCCAGCTGGGTCTGATAGGCCTCGGCACGCCGGGCCACGCGTCGCGCCGCGTCCTTCAGCCAGCCCTTGCTGCGCCAGGTGCCGCGGCGGAAGCCACCGACACCGTCGTGGTAGGCGAGGTAGAGACTGTAGGCGTCGTCGCGACGCAGACCGAGCTGATCGGCACTGCGGCGGTGATACCAGCCGACGAAGTCCATGGCGTCCTCGAAGTCGTTGCGATCCGCTCCGAAGCCGCGCCCCGTGGACCGTACGTAGTCGCGCCAGGCCGCATCGGTCGCCTGGGCGTAGCCATAGGCCGAGGACGGCCGCACCCAGGGAATGACCCAGAGCAGCTTCGTCCGCGGCGGTCGGGCCTTCGCGTCGTAGCTCGACTCCTGGTAGGTCGTGGCCATGAGCACCGAGATCGGCACGCCCCAGCGTCGCTCGGCGCGTCTGGCATCCCGGTACCAGCCACCCTTCTCCTCGAAGATGCCGCAGAGGTCGGCGACCTGCTCCGGCGGCGAGGCCGCACAGCCGGAGAGGACGAGCGCGAGCAACAGTGCGTGAAGGCCTGCAGCCTTCACGCCTCGAGTGCCTCGAGGCGCGCGAGGAAGGCCGCCTCGTCCATGATCGGCACCCCGTGCTGCTCGGCGTCGGCGCGCTTCCTGCCGGCTCCCGGGCCCGCCACGACCTGCGTCGTCTTCGCCGACACGGAACCGGAGACCTTCGCGCCGAGGGCCTCGAGGCGCGCCTTCGCGGCCTTCCGGTCGAGCGTCTCGAGCGTGCCCGTGAGCACCCAGGTCTCGCCGGCGAGCGGCTGCGCCGCCACCTCGCGCTCCGGCGGCGCCTCCGGCTCGAGGCCCTTCGCCAGCAGCCGCCCCACGAGCGCGCGATTCTCCTCCTGGGCGAAGTACTCGGCGATCTCGTTGGCGACGATGGGGCCGACGTCGCGCACCTCCTGCAGCGATTCCGCGTCGGCGTCCATGAGCGCCTCGAGGCTGCGGAAGTGCTGCGCGAGGCCGTTCGCGGTGGCCTCCCCCACCTCGCGGATGCCGAGTGCGAAGATCACGCGCCCGAGCGGGCGGCGCTTGCTCGCCTCGAGCGCTGCGATCAGGTTCTCCGCGGATTTCTCGGCCATGCGCTCGAGACCGGCGACCGTCTCCACGTCGAGGTCGAACACCGCTGCGAGGTCGTCCACCAGTTCGCGCTCGACGAGCTGCGTGGCGATCTTCTCGCCGAGACCGTCGATGTCCATGGCGCCGCGCGAGGCGAAGTGCAGCAGGCCGTGGACGAGCTGAGCGGGACAGGTACGGCGCGCGGGGCAGCGCAGCTTGACCTCGCCCTCGGGACGCACCACGGGCGTGCCGCAGACGGGGCAGACCTCGGGCGCGACGATCGGTTCGGCGTCGGCCGGACGCTGGTCCTCGGCGACGCGCACCACCTGGGGAATCACGTCACCGGCACGGCGCACCCAGACCGCGTCACCGACCATCACGCCGAGGCGCTCCACCTCGTCCATGTTGTGCAGCGTCGCATTCGAGACGGTGACGCCACCGACGAAGACCGGATCGAGGCGCGCCACGGGCGTCACCGCGCCGGTGCGGCCGACCTGGAAGTCGACCTCACGCAGGCGCGTGAGCGCCTCCTCCGCGGCCGGCTTGAACGCGATCGCCCAGCGCGGCGTGCGCGTGAGCACGCCGAGCGCCTGCTGCTGCGCGAAGTCGTCGACCTTGATGACCACGCCGTCGATGTCGTAGTCCAGCTCCGTGCGCTTCGCGAGGGTCTCCGCGACATACTCGATCACGCCCTCGATGCCCGTCACGCGGCGGATCGCCGGGTTCACGCGCAGGCCCCATTGCTTCAGGCCCTCGAGCGCCGCCCACTGCCCCGTGACGGGCCAGTCCTCGGCGACGGTCCCGATGCCGTAGCAGTACATGGTCAGTGGCCGGCGATCGGTCACCGCCGGGTCGAGCTGGCGCAGACTGCCTGCGGCGCCGTTGCGCGGATTCACCAGTTCCTTCTCTCCGGCCTCGCGCGCCGCGGCGTTGAAGGCATCGAAGTCACTGCGCTGCATGTAGACCTCGCCCCGCACCTCGAGGCGACGCGGCCAGCCCTGACCTGTCAGGCGCAGCGGGACGGAACGCAGCGTGCGCACGTTCGCCGTGACGTCTTCGCCGGTCTCGCCGTCGCCGCGCGTCGCGCCGACCACGAGGGCACCGTCCTCGTAGACCATGCGCAGCGCCACGCCGTCGATCTTCGGCTCGCAGGTGTAGACCACGGGATCGTCGCGCTCGAGCAGCCTGCGCACCCGGGCGTCGAACTCGACCAGCTCCTCGTCCGTGGTGCACTTGCCGAGGCTCATCATCGGCACCTCGTGCCGCACCTCGGGCAGGCGTCCGCTCGCCTTCGCACCGACGCGCTGCGTCGGCGAATCGGGCGTCACCAGTTCCGGATGCGCGGCCTCGAGGGCGAGGATGCGGTCGTAGAGCGCGTCGTACTCGGCGTCGGAAACGGTCGGCGCATCGAGCACGTGATAGGCGTGATCGTGAGCGGCGACGGCGCTGCGCAGGCGCGTCAGTTCTTCCAGGACGTCCGGTGTCGGCTCGCTCTCGCGGGTCACGGCGGGGTCCGCAGGAAACCGGGCTCAGGCCCGGCGCGACATCTGGCGCCGAGTGAACTCGCGCACGCGCTGCCGGCAGTGCTCGATGGTCTGGGCGGTCATGACGCTGTGCTGCTCGTCCTTGAGATCAGCGCCGATGCGTGCGGCGATGCCGCGCGCGATGGTGACCATGTCCTCGAAGGCGTCGATGGGCTTCGCAGGCCCGGGGAGCTGCATGAACAGGGTGACCCCCGGCGTCGTGAACTCGTCCATGGCGCCGAGATCGAAGGTTCCGGGCTCGACGGCACTCGCGAGGGAGAAGTCGATCCGCCCGCGGTCCTCCGGCGACGTGCGATGGAAGATGTTCATGTCACCGAAGCGCAGGCCCTGATCGGTGATCGTCTCCACGAGCGTCGGGCCGTCCGCGACTTCCCCGCCCCGGCACAGGACGTTGATGACGATCACGTCCTCCGGGGGACCCAGCGGCTCGGGCGCAGCGGGCGCGTCCTCGTCCCGGCTGCCGGCGCCCCGCTTGCGCGCCGGGCCCTCCGCCTTCTCGCTCCGCGTCGTCTTGCGCGCACCGCGACTCCGCCGCGCGGGCTCGGGTGCGACGATCGGCTCGCCGGCGAACAGCGGCGTCTGCTCGAAGCCCATGGGCGCCGGCGCCGCGGGCTCCGCCCCCTCTTCGTCGGCCGCGTCCGCTTCCTCGACCGCCTCGACCGCCGGAGGCACCTCCCGTTCGGCCGCCGGCTCGGCGACCTGCTCCACTTCCACCGGCTCTTCGTGCCGGCGCGCGTCCTCCGCGGCCTCGCGCGCGACGTCCTGATCGATCGGATCCATGAGCACCGGCACCTGCTCTTCGAGGTCCAGCGACAGGGGCGCTGACGCCTCCGGATCCTCCCGGGCCTCCGTCGCCGACCTCCGCACGGCCGCCGCCAGGCCGCCGGAGGCGGTCGCGGGTGCCGCCGGGGCGGGCGGATCGTGCCGCGCGCCGTCCCCGGAGACGACACGTGCCCCGCCACTCGGCAGTTCGCCGCGCAGCAGGTCGATGTCGTCGACGTCGATGTCGGGGATGTCGCGCTCGTAGCGGAAGGCGAGCGGATCTCGCCGCGCCTTCAGCCAGAGCCAGGCGCCGTGCGCGAGAACGCCGACGATCATCAGACCGCCGATGACGAGGAACCAATCGCGCATGCCGAGTTCCATCGCTGACCTCGCTCAGCCGACTGCCATGGCGGCCGCCTCGTCGACGTCCACGGAGACGAGGCGCGACACGCCGGCCTCCTGCATCGTCACGCCCATGAGGCGCTCGCCCATCTCCATGGCGATCTTGTTGTGCGTGATGTAGATGAACTGCACTTCCTTCGACATCTCCGTCACCAGGCGGCAGTAGCGGGCGACGTTGGCGTCGTCCAGCGGCGCGTCCACCTCGTCGAGCATGCAGAAGGGTGCCGGATTGAGGTCGAAGATGGCGAACACGAGCGCGATCGCCGTGAGCGCCTTCTCGCCGCCGGAGAGCAGGTGGATGGAGGCGTTCCGCTTGCCCGGGGGACGGGCCATGATGGCCACGCCCGTATCAAGAAGATCCTCGCCGGTCAGCTCCAGGTAGGCGTGCCCGCCGCCGAACACCTTCGGGAACAGCTCCTGGAGCTTCTTGTTGACCTGATCGAAGGTCTCCCTGAACTTCGAGCGCGTCTCCCGGTCGATCTTCCGGATCGCGCTCTCGAGCGTCTCGAGCGCCTCCTCGAGGTCCGCGTTCTGCGCATCGAGGTAGGTCTTGCGCTCGGACTGCTGCTCGTACTCCTCGATCGCTGCGAGGTTGATGGGCCCGAGGCGCGTGATGCGCGCATCGACCTTCTCGAGCGCCTCGACCCAGACCGCTTCCGTGGCGCCCTCCTCCATGGCCTCGAGCACCGACGGTGCTTCCGCATCCGCCTCCGCGAGCTGCTCTTCGAGGGTGCGGCGCAGGACCTCGACCTCCTGGCGCTGCATGCGGGCCGTCTCGAGTTCGCCCTGGGCCTGCTGGACACGTTCGTCCGTGGCGTTGCGTTCGAGCTCGAGCGCGCGCAGTCCCTCCTCGGCCCCGGCCTGCTTCTGTCGAGCGGCGGTGAGCTCGCGCTCCACGTCGACGCGCCGGGCCAGCGCCGTCTCGAGTTCGCCGCGCATCTCGTCGAGCGGCTCGCGCTGCTCCGAGAGCATGGCCTCGATCTGGCCGACGCGCTCGGCGAGTTCCGAACGCTGCGCCTCGAGGCGCGTACGCGCGGTGCGCGCGGATTCGAGCTGATTGGCGAGGTTCTGCTGACGCAGGGCCAGTTCGTAGGCGGCCTCGCGCCGCGTACGGGCCTCGCCGCGCGCCTGCTCCAGCGCCTCGCGCAGTTCGTCGCGGCGGCCGAGCAGCTCGCCGCGGCGCTGCTCGTACTCGTGCATGGCCTGCTCGGCCTCCGTACGCGCGATCCGTGCCGCCTCGATCTGGCCGCGCTCCGCCTGCTGCTGGCCGATCAGCTCCTGGCGCTCGCGCTCGATACGCTCCGCGCGGGCACTCGCCTCCTCGAGGCGCGCCTGCTGCGCCGAGCGCTCGGCGCGGACCGCACCCTGCTCGCGCGTCACCTCGGCTGTCGTGTCGAGGATCTGCTGACGACGGAGGTCCGATTCGCCGAGCGCCTGGCGCAGGCGCGCGGCGGCCTGTTCGAGTTCCGAAGCCTGCTCCCGTGCCTCGGCGATCTGTGCGTCGAGGGTCTCCAGCTCCTGGGCCCGTCGCAGCACACCGCGTCCGTGCGCGTCGCCCTTCGCGATGCGCACCCAGTGGCGCCCCACGCGCGTTCCGTCCCGGCACACGATGGACTCGCCGGGTGCCAGGCGCGCGCGCAGCGTCAGCGCCTCGATCAGGTTCTCTGCCGCCCAGATGCCCTGGAGCAGCGAGCCGAGGTCGTCGTCGCCGGTGACGAAGGCGGCGAGGGGCTGGCGCCCGGCCTCGTCGGCGGCGACGGACGCATCACCGGCCGGCGTCGCCTCGAACAGCGTGAGCTCTGCGTCCTCGAGCGCCTGCGCGGCTTCCGCCGGGGCGTCGAGCTGCTCGACGACGACGGCGCGGAGCGCATCCTCGAGGACGGCTTCCACCGCCGCCTCCCAACCCGGTTGCACGTGCACGCGCTCGCCGAGGCGCGGGCGTCGATCGAGACCACGTTCGGCGAGGAAGGCCCTGGCCGCTTCGTCGGTGCGTCCGAGCGCCGACTCCTGCAGCGCCTCGAGCGACGCGCGGCGCCCGGTGAGCACCTGCGCTTCACCACGGGCATCGGCGAGGCGGCGCTCGGTCTCCTCGAGGCGGCCGCGCGCATCGACGATGGCCTCACCTGCCGCGGTCGCCTCTTCGGCCAGCGCTTCCAGACGCGCCTCGAGTTCGGCG
>JAZBPO010000117.1:0-2786 GCA_036351675.1 Pseudomonadales bacterium | reverse complement strand
TCTCGGCGGCGCAGCTGGCCTACATGCTCGAAGGGGTGCAGGAACACCCCCTCTAGTGAGTCTGACGAATCCTTCATTGAGGAGGTTCGGGTTCTGGACCCACGGCATCCGCTTTATGGGCGAGCATTCCGCGTGATCCGGCGCTCTGTCGTCCGCGGCGGCAACGTCCCGCCGTCTTTCGAGGTCGAGCACTGTGGCGGCTCGAGCCTCCTGATCCCTGTCGCCGCCACGGAATGGGAGGAATCGCCCGGCAGCCGGACAATATTGAGTATAGATGCGTTACGAGAGCTCCTAGATGTGGTAGGCTCTCTGGACGATCATGGAGATAGACCCGAGAGATCTCTGGACGAGGCTGCCGCCGTCTCTCCGGCGCCAGATCGTCGACGACGTCGCCAAGGTCCTGGCGGAGGTCAGTCGTGAAGTCGGAACTGGTCACGTCGAGCCATCTGGCGCGCAAGGCGGTCGTCTACATCCGCCAGTCGACGCCGCATCAGGTCGTGAGCAACCAGGAGAGCCTGCGCCTTCAGTACGCTCTCCGGCAGCGCGCGCGTGAGCTCGGATGGCGCGAAGCCGACATTGACGTCATCGACAGCGATCTCGGTCGGAGCGCCGCGTCCACCGCGCAACGGGGCGGCTTCAAGGAGCTGGTCGGTCGGGTCGGCCTCAGCGAGGTCGGGCTGATCCTGTCGATCGATGTGACGCGTCTCGCGCGCAACTGCTCCGACTGGTACCCGCTGTTGGACATCTGCGGTCTGCGCGGCTGCCTGATCGCCGATCGCGACGGCGTCTATGACCCCGGCAGCGCCAACGGCCGCCTGCTCCTCGGCCTGAAGGGAACCATATCCGAGCTGGAGCTGCACACGATCCGGAGTCGGCTGACCGCCGGCCTTCTCGCGAAGGCCGGGCGCGGTGAGCTCGCGCTCTCCCTGCCGGTCGGCCTCGTCCGCGATCCGAGCGGCATCGTCGTCAAGGAGCCCAATGTCGAGGTTCAGGAACGGCTCGGGCTCGTCTTCGAGACCTTCCTCAAGGTCCGCACCGTCGCCAAGGTCATGCGCGTGCTGAACGACCGCGGGCTCGACCTTCCGCGCCGCGACCGTTTCGGCGACGTGCGATGGGTGCGCGCGACGGTCGCCGCCGTCGCGACGATCCTGAAGAACCCGGCCTACGCGGGAGCCTTTGTCTACGGACGGACACGTCTGCGTGCTGCGGCGCGCGAGGGCGGCGTGTCGGTCAAAACGCCACGGCCGATCGACGAGTGGCGGATTGTCGTGAAGGATCGTTATCCGGCCTACATCGACTGGCCCACCTATGAGAGGATCCGCGCCATCGTCAGGGATAACCGAGCCGAGTACATGCGCACCAAGACCAGAGGGGCCCCGCGAAATGGTGAACTCCTCCTGCATGGGATCGCCTTGTGCGGGCGGTGCGGCCACAAGATGTACGTCCGGTACAAAGGCGGCGGGGAGTACGTCTGCAATCACCTGCGCTCTCATCAGGGCCTGCCCACCTGCCAGCAGGTCCGGGCGGCACAGGTGGACGCGGCGGTCGCAGAGGCGTTCCTGACCGCGCTGGCGCCGGCGGAGCTCGACGCGCTGTCGCGCGCATGTCGCACCCAGCACCAGACAGACAGCGCGCTGCGCTCAAGCGCCGAACGCCAGCTCGAGCGCAAAAGGTATGCCGCGGCGCTGGCCGAACGGCAGTTCAACCGCGTCGATCCCGACAACCGGCTCGTCGCCAGTGAACTCGAGCGGCGGTGGGAGGCGGCGCTGAACGAGGCGCGGCAGGCCGAGGAGGCGCTCGCCGATCTCTCCGCGCCCAAGCCGCTCGCACAGCGGATGATCGGCAAGCCGCTCGGCGACAAGATCGTCGTCCTCGCCGGTCGGCTGCCGCAGATCTGGGCGGACCCGGCGACGACCGACATCCAGCGCAAGGCGCTGCTGCGCTGCCTGGTCGAGAAGGTCGTCCTCGACCGCGGCGAGCGCGATGTCGCCCTCGTCCGGATCGTATGGCGCGGCGGCGCCACGAGCGACTTCTCGGTCTGCATGCGGGTCTACGCCGTCGCCAAGCTCACGAGAGGCGAAGAGATGCGCAATCGCGCTCTCGACCTCGCCCGCTCCGGAACCCCCGACGACGAGATCGCGGCGATCCTCTCGTCCGAAGGACACCGCTCTCCAAATTGCGCCGACAGAGTCCTGCCGATCACCGTTCAACGGCTCCGGCTCGGCGCCGGGATCAAGGTGAGCGCCCAGCGTACCCGCTGGGAGCACGACCGCACGCTGCTCAGCACCACGGAAGTGGCCGCCAGGCTGAGCATTCCGGTGAACTGGCTCTACGTGCAGATCAGGAAAGAGCGCCTCCTCATCGATCGCCAACCCAACGGCGCCTACCTCTTCCAGGACACGCCCCTCGTCCTCGATGCGGTCCGGAAGCTGCGAAATCATGTCGTCGACCGCATCGATCTCAGAATCTGTCAGCCTCACCAGGAGGGGCATCAACATGCGTAGTCCACAGAGCTTCGAACTGGGCGCGGGAGAGCCGCATCACGCCGTCGTGGATGGCCGGCCAGGCGAACTTGCCCTCCTCGAGGCGCTTGTAGACCAGCACCATCCCACCCGCGCGCAGACGACCCGGCGGCCCTGGCCGAGATGCTTGAAGACGCTCTTGCCAAAGAGCTCGACATTGCGCCGGGTCGTGCCCGACACGCGCGCGGAAAGCGATATGACGGATCGTAGTGCAGCAGCGCGGAAAGCCTGGGAGACGCGTCGACTTGGGGCGCACCCCCTTTC
>JAZBPO010000116.1:0-7385 GCA_036351675.1 Pseudomonadales bacterium | reverse complement strand
TGCCCTGCGCGACGCGGCGGGCCTGCCACCCCGGGTGGAACTCGCCTTCAGCCAGCGGTCGCGCTTCGAGGCGGTTTCGAACAACTGGCGCCGTGGTCAGCGTGCCGGCCGCAACGACCAGCTGGCGCTGCAGTCCCGTCTGCGGCTCGGGGTGGCGCAAGGCGCATGGTCCGTTCTCACCGAGCTGCAGGACGCGCGCAATCCCGGTGCGCAGCCCGAGGACTTCACGGGCCGCATGCGCAACGAGACGGACGTCCTTCAGCTCCTGGCCGCCTACCACTGGGAGGCGGGCGCCGGCGACGGGCTCCAGGCGGATGTCCACGTCGGCCGCTTCTGCATCGATCTCGGCAGCACGCGTCTGGTGGGGCGCAACGGCTATCCGAACACGACCGACTCCTACGAAGGTGTGCACGTGCAGGCGGGCTCGGCCGCCGGAGACTGGCGGATTCGCGGGTTGCTCGTTCGGCCGACGCGCATCCTGGAATCCCGGGTGGACGAAAGAGACCCGGACCAGCGCCTCTGGGGCGTGGCACTGGATCGCTTCGAAAGCGAGCGGGTCAGTAGCGGCGTGTACGCGCTGGGCCTGCGCGCGACACCGGACGACGCCGCGGATCGCGAGCGCCGCCTCACCACGGTGGGTGTCCGCCGCGTCAGACGCCCCCTTGGCCTCGGTGAAGATCGGAACGCGCAGGTGAAGGCGGCATGGGACTACGAGTTCGAGGCGATCGCGCAGTTCGGCGAACGCTTCCAGCGTGATCATGCCGCCTGGCTCGCCGTGGCCAAGCTGGGCTACACCTTCGATCTGGCCTGGCGTCCACGTGTCGAGGCGCAATACCTGCACGCCAGCGGTTCGGACGACCCCGCTGGCGATGACAGTCGCAGCTTCGACCGCCTGTTCGGTCTTCGCCTCTTCGACCTCACGCAGACCAGCCTCTACGGACCCTTCGGCCAGACGAACCACCAGCTCGTCGGTTGGCGCCTGGACCTGCGTCCTTCGGAGCGCCTGACCCTGGGGCTCAAGCACCACCTCAACTGGCTCGCGGAGGGCAAGGACCAGCTCGACGGTTCCGCGGTGAGCGGTCCCGCCCTGGTCGATCCGACCGGCCGCTCGGGGCGCTGGCTCGGCCACGACGTCGAGCTGACTGCACGCTATCGGCTCGGGCCGCGTCTGGAGTTCGCGGGGGGCTGGTCACACTGGCTCAAGGGGGACTGGTTCGACGGCCTGGCGCAGCTTCCGGATCGCGGGGGACTGCCGAGCGGTGGTGAGCACGACAGTTCGTATCTGTGGCTCCAGTCCTCCGTCAGGTTCTGAGGCCTTTACGCTGATCCTCGGTCGGTTTCTCGCCGACCCGCCCGCGCCGAAGCGCTCGCGGCCGTACTGCGAGGTCTCGCACTGCCGCGCGAAAATCCTGCTCGCAGTCCGCGCTCGCAGGTGTCCTCCATGCCGACATCTCCGTCGACTTTTTTCTAGTCGGTCTGTACTAGTCTGGATAGACTGGCGGGGCCTCTCGTGCACTGGCAGTTCGATCGCATCGCGAACAAGGCGATCCCGTGCCGGTGCCGACGTCTGTTCCGAGCCTGCCAGCCACCGTACCGCTGGAGCCCAAGCCCCATGCCTCGGATCCTAGTCATCGTCGGAGCTATGCTTGCCTTCTGCCTCGCGCTGGTCCTCGCGCTGCCGTCGGTGCTGCACGCGCTCGGCCTGCATCCGGCTTACGAAGGCCCGACCCAGGACCTCCCGGGGCGACGAGCGCTCGTCATCACCACGAGCCACGGTGTGCTGAATGCGCCGGGGGAGACGGAGGGACGACCCACGGGCGTGGCGGCCTCGGAGCTGACCCATCCGTACTACGCGTTTCTCGACGCCGGCATGGAGGTCGACGTGGCGAGCATCGAGGGTGGCGCGATTCCGATCGACCCGCAGACCACGGGCTTCCTGATCCGCACCCCCGAGGACGAGCGCATGGCGGCCGACACGGGACTCCTCTCGAAGGTCGAGCGCTCGCTGCCCATCGCGGACGTCGACTTCACGCAGTACGACGCCATCTTCATCGCCGGCGGCTGGGGCGCCGCCTACGATCTGGGCTACTCCGACGTGCTCGCGAGCAAGGTCAGCGAGGCCTACTACGCCGACCGAACGCCGATCCTCGGTTCCGTGTGCCACGGCGCCCTCGGCTTCATCCGGGCCCTGGATCGTGACGGCGATCTGCTCGTCGCGGGACGCAGGATGACGGGCGTGAGCGACAAGCAGGTTCACGAGCTCGGCATCGACATCACGCCGCAGCACCCGGAGACGGAACTGCGCGCAGCCGGTGCCCGCTACGAGAGCGATACGGCCTTCCTCGATTTCTTCGCGACCCACGTCGTGATCGACGAGGAAGCGCGCTTCGTCACCGGCCAGAACCAGAACTCGGGGAGGGAAACCGCGCACGAGATGATGCGCCTGCTCGCAGAGCGTGCGGGGCGTTGATCCCGTGAAGATCGAGATCCCCATCTGGCTCTGGGTGGTCATCCTGCTCGAGACCCTGCCCATGTTCCTCGGGCCCTGGGCGGTCCCGGGGCCGAGACGATCGTCTTCGGGGCCTACCTCTACAGCGCCCGGAACCTGGCCGTCGGCATCGCCCTGCTGGTCGCGTCGTACCTGCGCAGCGCGGCCATGCTCTTCGCCCCGATCCTCGTGCGCTTCCTCACCGATCTCTGCGACCTGCCCACGCTCCTGGCGTTCGACCTCGCCTCGAATCCAGCGCGCGTGATCGCGATCTTCGTGTTCCTGTACTACCTCCCGGTCCCCTTCGCGCTGCGCCATCTGTGGCGCCGGATGCGCGTCGAGGCGCCCTGAGGCGTCGATCGCCCGGATTCCATCCGGTGCTGGACCTATGCCTGCAGGCGCAGTGCATCCACCGACATCGCTTCGAGTCGCAGCAGCACGCAATGCGGGTCATCGCGGACTGGATCCAGTTCGAGAACACACGGCGTCCTCATCAAGCGCTCGGGATGGAGACACTCGCCGAGGCATACGGATTCGCGGCCTGACCTGTGCAGGAACCGTCGGGTCGATACACGAGGCCGGGACCACCGCGCCCTGCTGCTGCGGCCCCGCTGGCCCGACGCCTCCCGAGCCGCTTGCGTCAGCGCGCCCCGGTCAGATTGAAGGCGGACCAGAAGGCAGGGTGGGGGTGGCGCGCGCGCGTCGCGAGGACTGCCTCGCGCAGCGCCGCGCCCTTGGACTGCCCGGCGAGCGCCGCGTAGAAGCGCTCCATCAGAAACGCCGTTTCCGCGTCCGAGACCGGCCACAGGCTCGTGACCACCGAGTCGGCACCTGCGAAGAGGAAGCCGCGCGTCAGCCCGATGACGTCGTCGCCCCCGGTCACGTCGCCGAGTCCCGTCTCGCAGGCCGACAGCGTCACGAGGTCCGCCGACAGGCGCAGGCCGTAGAGCTCCGCGGCCGTGAGGTCCCCGTCCTCGCCGTCGCCCGGGGCGAGGAGCATGCGCGAAGCGAGCGGAACGCGACCGTCGAATTCGCCGTGGCTCGCGAGGTGCAGGTAGTCGAAGGTGGGCGCGAAGCGCTTGAAGTTCGCCTCCGAGGCCAGCTTGCGCAGGAGGATGCGCGAATCGTCCCACTCGCGGTCGATCAGGCGCGTCTCGCGCTCGGCCCCGGGCAGGTCGAGGCTCGGATCGCCCCGGTCCGGATTGCCGAAGGCGAGCAGGCGCCGCTGCGCCGTGCCGCCGTCGTCGACGAAGCGCGTGACCGCAGCTGCGGGCAGCAGGCGCAGCTCGTGGCGATCGGCGAGCTGCGTCTCGCCGTCCCCGAGGGCCGCGAAGGGCACGTAGTGCAGCGGCCCGTGCGGGACGATGGTCAGCCGCCGGGCCGAGAGTACGGGCCCGAGCGGGCGCACGATGCGGTCGTACATCTCCTCGAGGAGCGGCTCGTAGTCCTCCGGATCGCTCGCGAAGTCCTGAACCCACAGGCGCAGTTCGGCGACGTCCGCGCCGAGGTCTCGGCCGTCCAGCGTGGCGACGTGGGCCCGGTCCCGGTCGACGACCACCGCGTGCAGGAGATCCCCGTGACCGAAGTACTCGAGCAGGGCCTCGTCCGGACCCAGCCGCCCGCGGACCTCCGCCAGTGTGGGCGCCTGCACCGAGACGAGCGACGCGAGCTCCGGCACCTCGGCGAGGAGCGCCGCGCGTTCCTCCGCGAGGCTGCGGCTCCGCGCCCGTGCCTCGGCGTCGGCGGCCCGCGCGAGACGCAGCGACTCCCGCTCGAGCTCCGCGAGCCGCTCGAGAGGCGCCGCCACGCCCGGCGCGGCGACCGGTGCGAGTTCCAGCGTGGCGAGCATGTCGACGAGGGCCCGGGCCTTCGCCCGTTCCATGTACTCGAAGGCCGCTTCGGCGTCGCCGTCCTCGACGAGCAGGCCGACGAGGTCGGCGTACAGCGCCTGCTTGTCACCGACGAAGCCGACGCGGCCCGCCTCCGTGTCGAGGGAGCGCCGCTGCGCCTCGATGACGTCGGCCGCGCGCTCGAAGTAGCGACGCGCGGTGGCCCGGTCGCCCTCCAGGAGGGCGATGCGGCCACGACCGTGGAGCGCCTGCCAGTAGACCGTGCCGTAGCCCTCGACCCGGTCCTCCGCGAGGATCGTGTCATAGCCCGCCCGGGCCGCCTCGAGGCGGCCCGTCTCGAGCTCGGCGCGATGGAGCATGAAGCGCGTTTCGAAGTCGGCCGTGAAGTTCCAGGCGTCGAGATCGAAGCCGCCGGTCGCGTCCACGAAGGTGGCGAGCATGACCGGATTGAGCACCGTGAGCGCGTCGTCGAGGCTCTTCAGCACACGGTAGAGGCGGCTGCGGTCCACGGTCGTCATGGCCTCGTAGGCGCGCTCGTAGTCGCCGAGCGTGGTGTGGATGCGCGCGTTCCAGAGCGCCTTCGCATCCGGCAGGCGCCACTGCGTGGCGTTCGAGCCCTGCGAGTCGACTGCGTCGATGCGCGCCGCGAAGGCACGCGCCGTCTCCGCGTCGCCGGCCCGGGCCGCGACGAGCCCGCGGACCCCGAGCCCTTCCACGAGGTGCTTGCGCCTCAGGATGCGTGAATAGGCCGCCTCGCGCCCCGTTCCGGCGGCGGGCCAGGCATCGTAGTCGCCGCCGAGTCGGCGACGGTCGAAGGGATAGTCGTAGCGGGAGGTGATCTCGACGAGGCGGTCCGCCCCGGCCGCCGCAGCCGCGTCGTCGCCGCGGGCGAGGGCGGCCTCCGTCTTCAGGCGCGTGATCATGCCGGCAGCGGTCGCACCGACCGCATGGAAGCGGTTCCCCTGCAGCCCGTCGATCAGATAGAGCAGTACACCGTCCGCATCCTCGACGCGCGCGTCGAGCGTCTGTGCGCAGCGATCGAACTCGGCGAACATGCGCGTCTTCGCGTAGGCCTGGCACAGCGCCCACACCTGGTGCGTCCCGAGCGCCGTGTAGTCGACGTCGCGGCCACCGGATTCCTCGAGGACCGCCTCGAAGTCGCCGGTCATGAGATGGCGCGTGGTCGAGCTGGTGCAGCCCGCGCACAGGCAGAGCACGGCGGCGAGGAGGACGAGACGGGGCATGGAGACGGCTCCTGACGGCGGTGACGGCGAGCGCGCGCGAGTATAGCCAGCGCCGGCGGCGGGGCCGTCCACTGCGCTGCGCGCAGCGCGGATGCACATCGCACCGTGCCGCAGCATCGCCGGCGACGCAGGGCCTGGCGCAGGCGAACGGAGCGGGAGCGAGGCGGGTGGAGCAGCAGGCAGACTGGGCGCCGGCCCGCTCGGCGTCATCGACGCGTCCCTGGTGCCGCCACTCGCGTTCTCACGGGTAACCGCTTGCCGGATCGCGCGCTGTACTCAGGGGCTCGCTCGCCGGCGGTGCATCAGGTGGGCCAACAGCCCGATCAGGGCGCACCAGAAGGCGATCCACAGCAGGTACGTGAGGATGTCGCCGACCGGGTTCTTCGCGAACGTCAGGAAGGCCGCCCGCGCGAGGCTCCAGCAGGCCCAGAAGGTCATCAATCTGGGGGGGCGATGCACGGCCAGCAGGAACCACGCGGGCACGATCGTGACGGCCAGCGCCATCAGCTGGGCGAGCGGGACGGTGAAGACCCAGAAGAGATCGCCCGTGAGGTCCCAGCCGAGCGGCGCGTAGGGCATCAGTACGGAGAAGAACATCAGGTCTTCGAGCAGACCGTGGGCGAGGCCGACCAGGACGATGCCGATCCAGCCGAGGATGTTCCTCATGGTAGCTACCTCCCGGCGCTGCAGAATGGGCGGCGACTACTCGCCGCCCACCATGCCGCGGACTTCCTCCAGTACCGTCGACCAGTCCGCGCGTTGCCGATAGCCGCGCTCCGCCCACTTCGCGAGGATGCGCCCCTCGGGCGACAGCAGTACGACGCCCGGATGCGGAATGCCGTAGGCGAAGGAGCCCTCTTCGTACTCCAGGTTGCGGATGCCCCAGGCATCGACGTGCTGCGCGTCGACGTCACGCAGCAGTGGGAAGCTCAGTTCCTGCTTGGCGTGGAATGCCTGGATGATCTCCGCATCGTCGTAGGTCATGCCGACGATGCCGACGCCGATCTCGTCGAACTGCTCTGCGATGCCAGTCAGTTGCACGAACTGACGCATGCAGAAGGGTCACCAGTCGACGGAGCGATTGAATACGACGAGCAGTCCGTTCGGTCCCTTGAGCGTGTCGAGGGACTGCTGCAGGCCATCCTGGTCCGTGGCCGCCAGCAGCGGTGCCATGGTGCCGACGCTCGGTCCCCAGGCCGCGGCGTACTCCGACTCGGCTGTGGCGAGCTGGGCGGCGAAGAGGAGGGCGGCTGCGATCAGCGACCCCGTCAGGGCGCCCGACCCGCGGCGTTTCTGCGTGCTGCGTTCCATGAACATCTCCCTGTGATCTCGCGTGTCCGGGCGCTGCCCGGATTCGCATGCGAACGGCAGCCCGAGCCTAGGCGGGCCGCCAGTCAAAGTCGACTAGTCTGAGCTGACTACACAAGCTATGCTGCGCACAGCCAGATTCCGGAGGTACACCGATGGCCGAAGCACCGACGACCCAGATCGACGCCCTCGACAAGGAAGCCCTGCGCCGCCGCTACGCCGAGGAGCGCGACAAGCGCCTGCGTGCGGACGGCAACGATCAGTACATCGAGATCAAGGATCAGCTCGGCCACTACCTCGAGGACCCCTACGTCCCCGTCACCGAGCGCGAGCCGGTTTCCGATCACGTCACCTTCGCCTTCATCGGCGGCGGCTTCTCCGGCCTCGTCACCGGCGCCCGCGTCAAGGAAGCGGGCATCGACGACGTGCGCATCATCGAGAAGGGCGGTGACTTCGGCGGCACCTGGTACTGGAACCGGTACCCGGGCGCGCAGT
>JAZBPO010000115.1:0-3958 GCA_036351675.1 Pseudomonadales bacterium | reverse complement strand
GTCGCCGGCGTCGCGATCCTGCGCGATCGCGCGACGGGCCGTCGCGGCTACCTGGTGGCGGCGCTCACGGTGACGGCAAGCGTCGGCCTCGCCCGCCTCGCTCCGCACATGGAGTCCTGGCCCGAGCTGCTGCGGCGCATGCTCGACTTCCCCATCGCCTCGGCGGTGCTGTTCGCGATCGCCTTCGACCGTCTCCTGCCCGGCCGCGATGCGCCGCTGCCTTCCACCCGGGCGGCACTCGGGCGCTGATCAGAGCAGGAGGAACTTCGCGGCGAAGATCGCGGCCACGACCCACACGGCGAGGGGGCACTCGGCGGGGCGCCCGGCGAGGCCCTTGGCGAGGGCGTAGCTGATGAAGCCGAGGCCGATGCCGTCGGCGATGGAGAAGGACAGGGGCATGGCCAGCGCCGTGACCACCGCCGGCGCGTACTCCGTGTAGTCCTCCCAGTCCACGTCGGCGAGGGCGCGCGCCATGATCGTGGCGACGAAGAGCAGGGCCGAGGCCGTCGCGAAGGCCGGGACGCTGCCGGCGAGTGGCGCGAAGAACAGGCACGCGAGGAACAGGCAGCCGGTGACGACGGCGGTGAGGCCGGTCCGGCCGCCTGCGGCGACGCCGGCGCCGGATTCGATGTAGCTGGTGGTGGAGCTGGTGCCGAGCACGGCGCCGGCGAGCGTCGCCCCGGAATCGGACAGGAGCGCCGAGCGCAGGCGAGGCAGGTGGCCGTCCGCCGTCATGAGGCCCGAGCGCGCGGCGACGCCGACGAGGGTGCCGGCGGTGTCGAACACGTCCACCAGCAGCAGCGTCAGGATCACGGTCACCATGGACCACTGCAGGGCGGCGCCGATGTCGAGCTGCCCCAGGACGGGGCGCGGATCCGGGGGCAGTGAGACGATACCGCCGAACTCCGCGGCGCCGAGGAGCCAGCCGACGACGGTCACGGCGAGGATGCCGAAGAGCACGGCCCCGGTGACGCCGCGAGCGGACAGACCGACGATGAGCACGAAACCCGCGATGGCGAGCAGCGGCCCGGCCGCGGCGAGCTCGCCGAAGGCGACGAGGGTGGCCGTGTCGTCGACGACGATGCCCGCGTTCTTCAGGGCGATGAAGCCGATGAACAGACCCACGCCCGCGGCGATGCCGTACTTCAGCGATCGCGGGATGGCGTTGATGAGCCACTCGCGCACGGGCAGTACGGAGAGCGCGACGAAGATCACGCCGGAGACGAACACGGCGCCGAGCGCCGTCTGCCAGGGCTGGCCCGTGCCGATGACGATGCCGTAGGTGAAGAAGGCGTTCTGGCCCATGCCCGGTGCGAGCGCGACCGGGTAGTTCGCCAGCAGGCCCATGAGGACGGATCCGATGGCCGCCGCGAGGCAGGTGGCGACGAAGACGGCGCCGCCGTCCATGCCCGCGTCGGCGAGGATCGCCGGGTTCACGACCACGATATAGGCCATGGCCATGAAGGTGGCGACGCCCGCCTGCACCTCCGTGCGGACGTCGCTGCGGGCCTCTGCGAGGCCGAACCGGTCGAGCATGGGGCGCGTGTCTCCCTCGGCACGTGGCGTGCCTTGTGCGCGCCCGCCAAGCCGTCGATGCTAGCGATCCCTGGAGTCTGCAGAAAGCGCGCCATGGATCAGGGTCTCGAAGCCTTCCTGCACGCCGTGCCCAAGGCCGAGCTGCATCTGCACATCGAAGGGACGCTCGAACCGACCATGCTCCTCGGGCTGGCGGAGCGTCATGGACTGAGCATGCCCTGGAGCACGATCGAGGAGATCGAGGCCGCCTATCGTTTCGAGGACCTGCAGAGCTTCCTCGACCTCTACTACCTCGGTGCCTCGGTGCTGCGCGACGCCGAGGATTTCCATGCGCTCGCGCGTGCCTACCTCGAGCGCTGTCGCGATCAGAACGTCGTCCATCTCGAGATGATGTTCGATCCGCAGACGCATACGGACCGCGGCATCGCCTTCGACGTGGTCATGGAGGGTCTGCTCGGCGCCGTCGACGAGGCGCGTGCCGAATGGGGCCAGTCCGTGCGCCTGATCATGTGCTTCCTGCGTCATCTCGACGAACGGTCGGCCCTCGAGACGCTGCAACGCGCCCTGCCGTTCCGTGAGCATATCGACGCCGTGGGCCTCGACAGCGGCGAGCGCGGCAATCCGCCGGAGAAGTTCGCGCGCGCCTTCGCCGCGGCGCGGGAACAGGGCTACGCGCTCACCGCACATGCCGGCGAGGAGGGGCCGCCGGCCTACATCACCGGCGCCCTGGACACGCTCGGTGTTCAGCGCATCGATCACGGTGTGCGCTGCCTCGAGGACCCGGCGCTGGTCGAGCGCCTCGTGGCCGAGCGGATTCCGCTCACGGTCTGCCCGCAGTCCAACGTGCGCCTGTGCGTCTATCGCTCCATGGCCGAGCATCCGATCCTGGAGATGCTCGAACGGGGTCTGTCCGTGTCCGTGAACTCGGACGATCCCGCCTACTTCGGCGGCCAGCTCGTCGACAACTATCTCGCGCTCGCGCGCGAGCTCGACATGAGCGGGGCGCAGGCGCTCTCGCTCGTGCGCGGCAGCTTCGGGGGCAGTCTGCTCGCGCCCGCGGAGCGGGCGCCGTTTCTCGCGGCCGTCGATGCGGCGGCCGCTTCCCACGGCATCGTCCGGGTCGGCGACAGGGCGTCGTGACCACGCGCAACGAACAGCGTCTCGTGCAGCTGCTGGAGTGGGTCGTGGCCATCGAGCAGGCGCCTGTGGTGGCATGGGTCGATGCGGCGCGCGAGCGGCGTCCGGATGCTGACGACGAGGCGCTGGCGCGTTCGGCCTTCGGGCGCGCACGTCTGAAGGCGACGCTCTCGGGCATCGTCTCCGGTCTTCCCGGCAATCCCTGGATCGCCCTTCCAGCCGCCACCGTGGACGTCGCGGTGGTGCTCAAGGTCCACGCACTCGCCGCCGCGCGCGTGGCCACGATCCATGACCCGAACCTGCTCCGGGACGGCGGCGAGGCCGTGCGCTGGGAGCTGCTCGTCCCGGTGCTCGGCATCGAGCGGGAGACCGTCGGTATCGTGCCCGACGAAGCACGCGGCGGCGCGGCACGGGGCTACGTGCGCAAGAAGGGCATGAAGCTGTTCAAGAAGCTGGTGCTCAAGGACTTCGCGAAGCGCGTGGCGAAACGTGCGGCGCTCGGACGATCGGTCCCCGTGCTGGGGGCCTTCATCGGAGGCGCCTGGAACTTCCACGAAGTGGCCCGGATCCGCGAGCGCACGCTGGCGCACTTCGGGCCCGAGGCGTTCTGACGCGTTCTAGGGAGACACGCCCTCCACGGCGAGGCCGTGGATACCGCCGTTCGGATAGAACAGGAACAGCAGATGTCCGAGCGCCGGCGCCGGCGCGAGCGGGAAGCGATGCCAGCTGTCGGGACCGAGCCGGGCGAAGGGCAACAGGGGTCGGAAGGGGCTGCCCGGGGGCTGATCCAGTTCGACGGTGAAGCGTCCCGGTCGCTCCGCCTCGCGCCAGCGCCTTGCCCGCATCCAGTCACCGAAGTCGTCCGGCACGAGGCGTTCGCCGTCGTCGAAGCGCACGGCCCAGCGCGGCGCGAGCGCCATGGCCCGGTCGACGTCCGTCGCCGGTTCCAGGCCGAAGAGATGGCAGGTGAGCGGCGGATTCAGGCGGTGAAGATAGGTGTCGACGACGAGCGTCTCGCAGCGGGTCGGCACGGCCAGCGAGAACAGGGCCTGCTCGCCGAAGCCGGTCCGCGCCGATTCCCAGCCGACCATGTGGTGCTCTGCGCGGACACCGCGAACGGCCATGGCCGGGTCGCCGTAGTGGGCGTTGCTGACGTGGGAGATCCGGGCGTCGGCGAGGAGGTTCGGGCGCGGCGCCGGCGCGTCGGCATCGGCCTCGCCGAACAGCAGCACGCGGGCGATGCCACCCTCCTGGTAGCAGCGCAGGCGGCACTCGATCGCGTGGG
>JAZBPO010000114.1:0-5660 GCA_036351675.1 Pseudomonadales bacterium | reverse complement strand
TCGCCCTCGCCCTCGCCCTCGCCCTCGCCCTCGCCCTCGCCCTCGCCCGACGCGCTCGTGCCGGATCCGGCGTCCGCCTTCGAGGGCGGCTTCCGTTGAGGTGAGCGCCTCGCTTCCGCAGGCCGCCGATGCCCTCGAGCGCTTCGCCAACGAGCGCCTCGAGGCGCTGCGGGACGCCGGCGTCACGGTCGACAGCGCCCCGGATGAACTCAGGGCGCTTTGCCTGGGCAGCAACTGGGCCTTCGAGTGGCTGCTCCGGCGGCCATCGGCCCTCGACCGGATCGTCGCCGAGGGCGGGCACCGCGTGGCGCCGGATCGCGCGCAGCTCGCTGCGGAGCTGGACCGGGCGCTGGCCGGCATCGACGCCGGTGACCCCGCCCCTGCCGGCCCGCTGGGCGCCGCGCTGCGCGCCTTCCGCAATCGACAGATGATCGCGATCCTGCTGCGTGACCTCGCGCGGCACTCGGACCTCCGCGCGACCACGGCTGCGCTCTCGGATCTCGCCGAGGTGATCATCGAGCGGACGCTCGGACTGCTGCACCCCCTGGCCGTCGCCGACTGGGGCAGACCGCTCGCGCGCGATGGCAGCGAGCAGCGGCTCGTGGTCGTCGCCATGGGCAAGCTCGGCGCGCGCGAGCTCAACCTCTCCTCCGACATCGACCTCGTGTTCGTGCATCCGGAACGCGGCGTCGTCGAGGGAGGGGCAGGCATCACCTGCCAGGAGTTCTTCACGCGCCTCGGCCGTCGCCTCATCGGGTTGCTGGACACGCGCACCCCGAAGGGCTTCGTGTTCCGCGTCGACATGCGCCTGCGGCCCTTCGGTGATTCGGGCCCGCTCGTCCAGCATCTCGGCGCCTTCCTGACCTACTACGAGGAACAGGGCCGGGACTGGGAGCGCTACGCCTTCGTGAAGGCGCGGGCGATCACCGGCGACGCAGCCACCGTCGCGGCGCTCGAGGCAGGGCTCCGCCCCTTCGTCTACCGGCGCTATCTGGACTTCGGTGCCATCGCCGCGCTGCGCGACATGAAGGCCATGATCCGGCGCGAGGTGCAGCGGCGCGGTCTCGAGACGGACGTGAAGCTCGGCTCCGGCGGTATCCGCGAAGTCGAGTTCGTCGCGCAGGTCTTCCAGCTCATCCACGGCGGGCGGGATCGTGCGCTGCAGCGTCGCGGTCTCCTCGACGTGCTGCCGCTCCTGGTGCGCGCGGATCTGCTCGAGCGCGACGAAGCGGAGCGGCTGCGTGAAGCCTACGTGTTCCTGCGCGAGCTGGAGCATCGGATCCAGGCCCTGGACGACGCCCAGACCCAGCGCCTGCCCGACGATCCGGAGACCGTCGAGCGGATCGCCGCACTCATGGCCTGCGACGACGCGACGGACTTCTCCGAGCGTCTCGCTGCCCATCGTGCCGTCGTCGCCCGGAGCTTCACGGATCTCATCCGGCCCGCGGAGGAAGACGACGACGGCGAGGCGGAGCCCTGGCGCGTGCTCTGGCAGCTCGTCGCCGGCGCGGACGGCTATCCGGGTGCGGGTCCGGATGATGCGCATGCCCTCGAACTGCTGGCGGCGGGTGGCTTCAGCGACCGGGAAGCAGCGCTGGCGCGACTCGTCGCGCTCGCGGAACGCCGCCGAACGGTGATCACGCAGGACATCGGGCGTCAGCGGCTCGATGCGCTCCTGCCGCTGCTGCTCGAGGCCGTGGTCGGAGCGGAGCGGCCCGACGTCGCGCTCGAGCGGAGTCTGCGGCTCGTGGAAGCGGTGCTGCGTCGCACCGCCTATCTGGTACTGCTCCTCGAGAACCCCGGTGCCCTCGACCTGCTGGTCCGGCTGACCGCGGGCTCGGAACGCATCGCCGCGGTGCTCGCGCGGCATCCGATCCTGCTGGACGAGCTCCTCGACTCGCGGGCCCTGCTCACGGTACCGACGCGGGAGTCCCTCGCGGAGGAGCTCGCCGCCCAGCTCGCGGACCTGCCGGTCGGCGATCTCGAGGCCCAGATGGAGCAGCTGCGCTACTTCAAGGTCGCCACGGAGCTGCGCGTGGCGGCCTGCGAGCTCGCGGAGCTGCTGCCCTTGATGAAGGTGAGCGATGCGCTGTCGTGGCTCGCCGAGGTCGTCCTCGAGCAGGTCGTGCGCCTCGCCTGGGACGAGACCGAGGCCCAGTACGGTGCGCCGTCGAAGGCGGACGGCTCGCCTTCGGGGCTCGCCTTCGGCGTCGTCGGCTACGGCAAGCTCGGCGGACTCGAGCTCGGCTGGGGCTCCGATCTCGATCTCGTGTTCCTCCACGACCTGCCGGCCAAGGGCATGACGCACGGCGACCGAAGCGTCGCCAACGGCCAGTTCATGGCGCGCATGGGTCAGCGCATGATCCATCTGTTGTCGACACGCACGTTCACGGGACAGCTCTACGAGGTCGATCTGCGATTGCGCCCCTCGGGGCGCTCCGGCGTGCTGGTGGCGGGAGTCGAGGCCTTCGCCGGCTACCAGCGGGACGAGGCCTGGACCTGGGAACACCAGGCGCTCGTACGGGCCCGCTTCGTGGCCGGTGCGGCGAGTGTCGCCAGCGCCTTCGAAGCCGTGCGGCGCGAGATCCTCGGCCGCGAGCGTGACCGTCGCCGGCTGTGCGAGGAGGTGCTCGCCATGCGCGATCGCATGCTCGCGGAGCACCGCCTCTCCAGGGATCCGGAGCGCCTCGCGACGCGCGCCGAACTGGATCTGAAGCAGGACGCCGGCGCTGTCGTGGATATCGAATTCATGGTTCAATTTCTCGTCCTCGGCTGGGCCCGAGCGCACCCGGAACTCCTCGCGTACACCGACGCGATCCGCATCCTCGAGACGGCGGCAGCCGAGGGCATCCTCGGCGCCGAGGACGCGGAGACGCTCGTCGAGAGCTACAAGGCATTCCGCGCCGAAGCCCACCGGGCGGCTCTTCAGGATCAGCCCGCACGCAGCGACCGCGCCGACCTCCTGGCGCGCGCCGAAGGCGTGGAGCGGCTCTGGTCTAGGATCATGACGCCGGCGCCGCGCGGGCCGGCGAGGGCGGGAGCGGACTGATGGCGGCACCTAACTTCGCGGACCGGGACGGCAAGATCTGGTTCGACGGCGAACTCGTGGACTGGCGTGAAGCCAAGGTGCACGTCCTGACGCACACCCTCCACTACGGTCTCGGCGTCTTCGAGGGCGTCCGCGCCTATCGCACGGAAGGGCGCGGCGGCTGCATCTTCCGCCTCGAGGAGCATACCCGCCGCCTCTTCAACAGCGCGCACATCCTCCGGATGGAGATGCCCTTCGACGCGGATACGATCAAGGAAGCGCAACGCGCCGTCATGCGCGCCAACGACCTCGAAGAGGGTTATCTGCGGCCCATGTGCTTCCTCGGCTCCGAGGGCATGGGGCTGCGCGCGGAGGCTCTCTCCACGCACGTGATCGTCGCCGCCTGGCCCTGGCCCTCCTACATGGATCCGGAGGCGAAGGAGCGCGGCATCGCCGTGCGCACCTCCTCCTACACGCGGCATCACGTCAACATCACGATGTGCAAGGCGAAGGCGAACGGCAACTACATCAATTCCATGCTGGCCCTGCGCGAGGCCCTCGATTCGGGCTGCGAAGAGGCCCTGCTCCTCGACAACGAGGGCTACGTGGCCGAGGGCAGCGGGGAGAACGTGTTCCTGCTGCGCGGCGACAGGCTGCATACGCCGGAGCTCACCTCCTGCCTCGACGGCATCACGCGCGACACGATCTTCCATCTCGCGGCCGAGATCGGCCTGGATATCGTCGAGCGTCGCATCACGCGCGACGAGGTCTACATCGCCGACGAGGCCTTCTTCACGGGTACCGCTGCGGAGGTGCTGCCGATCCGGGAACTCGATGGCCGCAGGATCGGTAGCGGCCGGCGTGGGCCCGTGACCGAGCAGCTCCAGAGCATGTACTTCGACCAGGTGATGGGTCGCCGCGAGGCCCATCCGGAATGGCTCACGCCCATCGCCTGAGGGCGCCCGTCCGGGGGGCCGCGAAGGCGCTCCTGGTGGCGCCGGCCTGGGTCGGCGACGCGGTCATGGCGCATGCGCTGATCCGCGTGCTCGCCGCAGAGCACGTCGATCAAGCCCTGGAAGTCGTCGCCCCGCCTTCGACCGCCCCCCTGTTCGAGCGCATGGCCGAGGTCGGTGCCGTGCATCGCCTCGACGTCCGCCACGGCGAACTCGGCCTCCGCGCCCGTCGCAGGCTCGGGCGCGTCCTCGCCTCCGCGGGTTTCGAGGTCGCCTACGTGCTCCCCAACTCCTGGAAGTCCGCACTGCTGCCCGTCTTCGCCCGTGTCCGGCGTCGGATCGGCTTCGTCGGGGAACTGCGCTACGGGCTCCTCACGGACGCGCGGCGCCTGGACGTGAAAGCGCTCCCGCGCATGGTCGATCGCTTCGTGGCGCTCGCGCGCCCTGCCGCCGCTGCAGCGCTGGAGGACGTGCCGCCGCCGCGGCTGCAGCGTGACGTGGCCGCCGCGCGGGCACTGCGCGGCGCGCTCGGGCTCGAGGGCACCGGACCGGTGCTCGCCTGCGCACCGGGGGCGGAGTTCGGTGCCGCCAAACGCTGGCCTGCGGAGCACTTCGCGATGCTGGCCGCGCGCCACGCGGCGCGCGGCGGATCCGTCTGGCTGTTCGGCTCGTCCGCCGATACGTCCGTGACGGCCCGGGTCCTCGCTGCCGTGCCCGCCCCGTACAGGCCCGCGGTGCACGATCTCGCGGGCCGCACGCGCCTCCTCGAGGCACTGGACCTGCTCGGCGAGGTCGATGCGCTCGTCTCGAACGACTCGGGGCTCCTGCACGTCGCCTGTGCGCTCGAGCGCCCCGTGGTCGCTCTCTACGGTTCGACTTCGCCCCGCTTCACGCCACCGCTGGGTGCGCGGGCGCGGAGCCTCTCGCTCGAGCTGCCCTGCGCGCCCTGCTTCGAACGCGAGTGCCCGTTCGGGCACCTGCGCTGCCTGCGCGACCTCTCACCCGACAGGGTCTTCGCAGCAGTGGAGGCGTTCATCGAGGCGCGTCCGGCATGCGTGTCCTGATCGTCAAGACGTCCTCCCTCGGAGACGTGCTGCACACGCTGCCCGCCGTCACGGAGGCGGCGGCGGCGCACCCGGACATCCGTTTCGACTGGGTCGTGGAGCCGGCCTTCGCATCGGTGCCACGTTGGCATCCCGCGGTGGCGCGCGTGATCGAAGCGCCGCTGCGGGGGCTCCGGGGCGGCCCTCTCCGATCCGTGCCCGCCGGCCTCGCATCTCTCGCCGCCGAGCTCCGAGTCGATGGCTACGACGCCGTGATCGACGCGCAGGGCCTGATCAAGAGCGCGCTGCTGGCCCGGCGCGCACGCGGCCGCTGCTTCGGCCTCGACCCGGCGTCGATCCGGGAGCGGCCGGCCGCCTACTGCTACGAGCGCTGGGTGAAGGTCCCCCGCGGCCTGCACGCCGTGGAGCGCACGCGTCGGCTCTTCGCCGCGGTCCTCGGCCACCCCCTGCGCGGCGCGGCGCGCGATCACGGTATCGCGGAGCGGGTCCGGGCCGCGCGCACGGACCGGAGCGCCGACGCCGAGGTGCTGTTCCTGCCCGGGACCACCTGGCGCAGCAAGCACTGGCCCGAGGCGCACTGGATCGATCTCGCCGCGCAGCTCGTCGAGGCCGGCT
>JAZBPO010000113.1:0-3046 GCA_036351675.1 Pseudomonadales bacterium | reverse complement strand
GCCGTGTCGAAGGGCATCGTGTTTCCCAAGTACCGCGGTGACCTGCTCTCCGCCGCTGCGGCGTCGCGCCAGATGCTCGATGGCCGCGTCGAGGCCTCCGCCTACCCGCGCAACCCGCTGGACGTGCTCGCGCAGCAGATCGTCGCCATGGTGGCCGTGGAGGAGTGGGACGTCGAAGCCCTTTACCGCGCCGTGCGCGGCGCGGCGCCCTTCGCGGACCTGCCGCGCGCCTCCTTCGACGAGGTGCTCAACCTGCTCTCCGGCCGCTACCCCAGCGACGACTTCGCCGGCCTGAAAGCGCGCATCACCTGGGACCGCATCAATAATCGGCTGACGCCCAGGCGCGGCGCCCAGCGCACGGCAATTCTCAACGCCGGTACCATTCCCGACCGCGGCCTCTACGGCGTCTTTCTCCTTACCGGGGGCGATACCAAGAGTCGCGTCGGCGAGCTCGACGAGGAAATGGTCTTCGAACTGCAGGCCGGCGAGGTCTTCCGCCTCGGCGCGTCCATGTGGCGGGCGCTGGAGATCTCCAAGGACCAGGTGCTGGTGGAGCCCGCGCCCGGCGAGCAGGGCAAGATGCCCTTCTGGCGCGGCGACGGCGTGGGCCGACCCCTTGAATTCGGCCGCGCCATCGGTGCACTCACGCGCACCCTGTCGCGGGCGAAGCGCGGCGACGCCCTGAAACTGCTCGTGGAAGAGCACGCGCTCGAGCCCGAAGCGGCCGACATTCTTTATGAGTACGTGCAGGATCAGTTCGAGGTCGCCGGCGAAGTGCCCTCGGACGAGACGATCGTCATCGAGAGCTTCATCGATGAGGTCGGCGACTGGCGCGTGGTGCTGCAGTCCCCCTTCGGCGCGCGTGTCCACGCGCCCTGGGCCATGACCGCGGCAGCGCACCTGCGCGAGCGCTTCGGCGAGATCGACGTGGTGTGGTGCGACGACGGAATCGTCTTCCGCCTTCCCGAGTCCGACGCACCCCCGCAGGCCGAGTGGTTCCTGCCCGATCCGGAGTCCGTGGAGGAGGATGTGATCCGGGCACTCACGGACACCTCCATGTTCGCCGCTCGCTTCCGCGAGAACTCGGCCCGCGCCCTGCTGCTGCCGCGCCGCTTCCCCGGCCAGCGCACGCCGCTGTGGCTGCAGCGACGCAAGTCGGCGGACCTCATGAACGCCGCCGCGCGCTTCCCGAAGTTCCCCATGATTCTCGAGACCTATCGCGAGTGCCTGCGTGATGTGTTCGATCTCGAAGGCCTGACGGAACTCCTGGAATCCCTGCGCAGTCGGCGCATCCGTGTGCACGAGCTGGTCAGCGATGGCGCCTCACCCTTCGCCCAGACCATGCTCTTCGACTTCACCGCCAGCTTCATCTACGACGCCGATGCACCCCTTGCGGAACGCCGCGCCCAGGTGCTGTCCCTGGACCACGCCCAGCTCAAGGAACTGCTCGGCAGCGCCGACTACCGCGAGCTTCTCGATGCCGAGGCGATAGCCACCGTGGCCCTGAAATGCCAGCGCCTTGAAAGTCCTTTTCTCAAGGACGGAGACGACGTGCACGACCTGCTCCTGGCTCTGGGCGATCTCGACCTGGCCGAGCTGTCGGACCGGGCCGTACCGGAATTGCGCAGCGGATTGGACGCCGTCCTGCGCGATCTCGTGGAGCAGCGCCGCGTCCTCGAGGTCCGCATCGCCGGCACACCCCGCTTCATCGCCGTGGAAGATGCGGCGCGCTACCGGGACGCGCTCGGCACCGTACTGCCCATGGGCGTGCCGGCAGCCCTCCTCGAGCCGGCCGAAGCACCTCTGCGCAACCTGGTGTCGCGGTACCTTCGCACCCACGGGCCCTTCCCCGTCCACGACGTCGCTGCCCGCTTCGGCGCCGGCGTTGACGTACTCCGCGGCGTGCTGAACGAGCTCGCAGCATCCGGTCGCGCTCTCGAGGGCGGGTTCACTCCCGGCGGCACGGAGCGCGAGTGGATCGATGCCGACGTCCTGAAGCTGATCAAGCGCCGCTCCCTCGCCGGCTGGCGTCAGCAGATCGAGGCGGTGGACCACGAGCAGTACGCCGCTTTCGTGTGCGACTGGCAGGCGGTCACGAAGCGCCGGCGCGGCGTTGATGGCCTGTACGAGGCGATCGAGCAGCTGCAGGGCGTACCCATACCGGCCTCCGTTCTGGAGAGCGAAATCCTGCCGGCGCGGGTTGAAGGCTACCGGGAGGGTCAGATCAATGAACTCCTCGTCGCCGGCGACGTGGTGTGGCGTGGCCTCGAGGCCATAGGGAGCCAGGACGGGCGCATCGCGCTGTACCTGACCGAAAACTATCCCCTCCTCGCCCCGCCGGCGGCCGCGATCGAAGCCGACCTGCCGGAGCGGATCCACGAGTTTCTGCAGGCCAACAGCGCACCGTTCTTCGATGACATCGTCGCCGCCGTCGGCGGCTTTCCCAACGATGTCCTCGAGGCCCTGTGGGACCTGGTCTGGAGCGGACACGTCGGCAACGACAGCCTTGCCCCGCTGCGCGCGCGCCTCGGCAACCGGGTCGAGCAGCGCGGCGGTTCGAGGCGCGGCGGCCGGCGCACGCACCGGCGCACGAGCTATGCTCGGGCACCGCGGCTCCCGGGAAGCGAGGGTCGCTGGACTCTCTTTGAGCGGGCCAGCTGGTCCGCGCCCAGCCCCGAGGAAGCACGCACGGCGCAGGTCCAACAGCTCCTCGAGCGCTACGGCATCCTGGTAAAGGAAGCCCTTGCGCGCGAGGGCGTCAGCGGCGGGTTCGCCGCGATCTACCCGGTGCTCAAAGCGATGGAGGAAGCCGGGCGCCTGCGCCGGGGATACTTCGTCGAGGGCCTGGGTGCGAGCCAGTTCGCCGTGCCGGGCGCCGAAGACCGCCTGCGCGCACCCTCAGATGCCGACGCCGCTCTGGTCCTTGCAGCGACGGACCCGGCCAATGCTTACGGGCACCTCCTGCCCTGGCCCGAACGCGAGGGCGCTCGCTGCGCCCGCGTGGCCGGAGCGCGGGTTATTCTGCACAAGGGTGCCCTGGTCGCCT
>JAZBPO010000112.1:0-6338 GCA_036351675.1 Pseudomonadales bacterium | reverse complement strand
GCGGCGGGCGATGCTGGCGCGCAGGCGCGTCATGGGCACGCGCCGCTCCGGCCGGTCGCCGCTCTCGACGCCGACGCCGGGGATGCGCGCGAGCTCCTCCGTGGCCTCGCTCGTCGCCGGCGCGGGCGCAGGGGCCGGCGTGGGCGCAGGCGCTGCGGCGGACGCTGCGTCGACGGCCTGCTGCACGTCTTCCTTGGTGATGCGTCCGCCCTTGCCGCTGCCCTTCAGCGTCGCCGGATCGATGCCGTGCTCCTCCGCGAGCTTGCGCGCCGCCGGGGAAGCAGGCGCCGCCTCGCTGGTGGCCTCCTCGATGGCTTCCGCCGAGGAGGCCGTGGACGGCGCGGCAGTGGTACCCGCACCCGCCTCGAAGCGCGCGAGCAGCTCCTCGGAGAGCACCGTGTCCCCTTCCTGCTTGACGATTTCCGTCAGCGCGCCGTCCGCCGGCGCGACCACCTCGAGCACGACCTTGTCGGTCTCGATGTCCACGAGCAGTTCGTCGCGCTTCGCCGCTTCGCCGACCTGCTTGTGCCAGGTGGCGACGGTTCCGTCAGCAACCGATTCCGGGAACTGCGGTGCCTTGATTTCGATGGTCATTCCACTCCCTCGGCTCCGAGTCAGGCGTCGGCGTCGATGCCGAGCGCGTCACTCACGAGCTTCTCCTGCTGTGCGAGATGCAGCGACATGTAGCCGGCCGCCGGCGAAGCCGAGGCATCGCGGCCGGCGTACTCCAGATAGATCTTCGGCCACTGCTTGCCGACGACGCGGCGCATGTGGTGCTGGGACGGGTACCAGGCGCCCTGATTCATGGGCTCTTCCTGGCACCAGACGACTTCCTCGACCTTGCCGTACGGCGCGAGCGCTTCCGTCAGCTCCTCCTCCGGGAACGGATAGAGCTGTTCGATGCGCACGAGCGCGACATGCCCGAGTTCGAGCTCACGACGGCGCTCGAGCAGGTCGTAGTAGACCTTGCCGGAGCACAGCACGAGGCGCTTCACCTTCTTCGGATTGAGCTCGTCGATCTCCCCGATCACGGACTGGAAGCTGCCTTCGCAGAGATCCTCCAGGGTGCTGACGGCGAGCTTGTGGCGCAGCAGGCTCTTCGGCGTCATGACGACGAGAGGCTTGCGCAGCGGCCGGATGACCTGACGCCGCAGCATGTGGAAGACCTGCGCGGGCGTGGTGGGCACGCAGACCTGGATGTTCTGCTCGGCGCACAGTTGCAGGAAGCGCTCGAGACGCGCGGAGGAATGCTCGGGCCCTGCCCCCTCGTAGCCGTGCGGCAGCAGCAGGGTCAGGCCGCAGAGCCGTTGCCACTTGTGCTCGCCCGACGTGATGAACTGGTCGATCACGACCTGAGCGCCGTTCGCGAAGTCGCCGAACTGCGCCTCCCAGATCACGAGCGTGCGCGGCGAGGTGGTCGCGTAGCCGTATTCGAAGGCGAGCACTGCCTCCTCCGACAGCAGCGAGTCGTAGACGTCGAAGGTCGTGTCGTCGAGCTTGTTGATCGGGATGTGGCGGCGGCCGGACTTCTGGTCGTGCAGGGCCACGTGCCTGTGGGAGAAGGTCCCGACGCCGCAGTCCTGACCGGTCAGGCGTACCGGGTGCTTCTCGTACTGGAGCGTGGTGTAGGCCATGATCTCGGCGAAGCCCCAGTTGATGGGCATGGCGCCGGCCGCCATGCGGCGTCGATCCTCCTGCAGCTTCTCCACCTGACGATGAAGCACGAACCCTTCCGGCAGGTCCTGGATGCGCGCCGCCAGCTCCTGGAACTTGTCGAGCGGGAAGCGCGTGTCGCCCTGGGCGGTCCAGTCGTGTCCGAGATAGGGGCGCCAGTCGACGAACAGGGACGTGTCCGGTTCCGTCACGAGCGAGAGCGCGACGTGACGGCCCTCGTCGAGGGCGGCGCGGTACTCGTCGACGAGCGCCTGATCCTCTTCCTGCGTGAGCAGTCCCTGCTCGATCAGCCGACGCGCATAGCGGTCGCGCGTCGTCTGGTGCTTGCGGATCTTCTGGTACATGAGCGGCTGCGTCTTCGCAGGCTCTTCCGCCTCGTTGTGCCCGCGGCGGCGATAGCAGACGAGGTCGATGACCACGTCCTTCTTGAACTCCTGGCGGTAGTCGACCGCGAGCTGCATCGCGTAGAGCACGGCCTCGGGGTCGTCGCCGTTCACGTGCAGGATCGGCGCCTGCACCATCTTCGCGATTTCCGTGCAGTACTCGGTGGAGCGCGCATCGTCCTGGCGGTGCGTCGTGAAGCCGACCTGGTTGTTGATCACGACGTGGATCGTGCCGCCGGTCCGGAAGCCCCGGGTCTGGGACATCTGGAAGGTCTCCATGACCACGCCCTGACCGGCGAAGGCGGCGTCGCCGTGCACGATCACCGGCAGCACCTTCTGGTTCCGGTAGTCGAGGCGGCGGTCCTGGCGCGCGCGCACGCTGCCCTCGACCACCGGACCGACGATCTCCAGGTGCGAAGGATTGAAGGCGAGGGCCACGTGCATCTCGCCGCCGGGCGTGACGACGTTGGTCGAGAAACCCTGGTGATACTTGACGTCGCCGCTGCCCGTCTCCGGCGTCACCCTGCCCTCGAACTCGTCGAAGAGTTCCTCGGGCTGCTTGCCGAGGATGTTGACGAGCACGTTGAGGCGCCCGCGGTGCGCCATGCCGATCACGGTCTCGAGCACGCCGTGGGAGCCGGCGCGCTGCAGACACTCGTGCATGGCCGGGATCAGCGCCTCGCCGCCCTCGAGGCCGAAACGCTTCGTCCCGGGATAGCGGTTGTGGAGGTACTTCTCCAGGCCCTCGGCCGCCGTGAGGCGCTCGAGGACCATCCGTTTCACTTCCGGCGAGTAGTCCGGATGGCAGCGCACGCTCTCGAGCCGCTGCTGCACCCAGAGCTTCTCCGCCTCGTCGGAGATGTGCAT
Organism: Pseudomonadales bacterium; assembly: GCA_036351675.1. GTDB lineage: Bacteria > Pseudomonadota > Gammaproteobacteria > Pseudomonadales > Azotimanducaceae > JAZBPO01. The sequence continues at coordinate 3,414 of JAZBPO010000112.1, read as the reverse complement.
GAACTCGGCGCCGACGGTGCCGCAGTAGGTCTCGTTGAGCGCACGCAGGATCTCGCGCAGCGGAGCCTCGGGTTCACCGAAGAAGAAGGACCCGGTCTGGAACACCGTGTCCAGATCCGCATCGGAAAGGCGGTGATAGGAGAGATCGAGGACCGGCGTGCCCGCGCGCCGCATGAGGCCGAGAGGATCGATGTCCGCGACCTTGTGGCCGCGGTGCCGGTAGGCGCTGATCAGCTCGAGGACGCGGACCTGCTTCTTCTCGTGTTCCGAGGAGACGCCCGGGGACGGCGTCGCGGGCCGCGCACGCCCCTTGCCCTTGCCGAGCAGTTCGAAGTGCGTCCGGATCGGCTGATGCGGCACGTCCGCGCTGACCACGCCCTCGACGCGCGGCAGCTTCTCGAAGTGGCTGCGCCACTCCTCCGGTACGCTCGCGGGATCCTCGAGGTAGTTCTCGTAGAGCTGCTCGATGTACGCGACGTTGCCGCCGGACAGATGCGACGTGCGCCGCATCAGCTCCATGAAATTGTCGGTGCTCATCTGCGCCCCCTCGGGCACGCCGCGACAACGGCCGCGCCCCATTGTGCCGCGGCGCTCGCGCGACGCGACGAAGCCACCGCATCGACGCGGCGGCACCGGAGCGCCGCCCTCACGGCGCCCTCTCGGGTACCGGGGCGTGCGCCGGCCCTCGTTCCGTGCGCATGCCCCACGATCGGATCGTCAGGCTTCTTCGATCACCGCGTCGCGCGGCGTCAGGTGGCCTGTTGCATCAGCATCTGGCGAATGTGGCCGATGGCACGGGTCGGGTTCAGGCCCTTCGGACACACCGAGACGCAGTTCATGATGCCGCGGCAGCGGAACACGCTGAACGGATCGTCGAGTTCGCTCAGTCGCTCCGCCGTCGCCGTGTCGCGCGAATCCGCGAGGAACCGGTAGGCCTGCAGCAGACCCGCCGGGCCGATGAACTTGTCAGGGTTCCACCAGAAGGACGGGCAGGACGTGGAGCAGCAGGCGCAGAGGATGCACTCGTAGAGGCCGTCGAGCTTCTCGCGCTCCTCCGGCGACTGCAGCCGCTCCTGGGCCGGAGCCGGTGTGTCGTTCTGCAGATACGGCTTGATCTTCTCGTACTGGCGATAGAACTGGTTCATGTCGACGACGAGATCGCGGACCACCGGCAGGCCGGGGAGCGGGCGCAGCACGAGACGGTTCTTCTTGACGACCTGCGAGACAGGCGTGATGCAGGCGAGGCCGTTCCGGCCGTTCATGTTGATGCCGTCGGAGCCGCACACGCCCTCGCGGCAGGACCGCCGATAGGCGACCGTCGGGTCCTGCTGCTTCATGAGTTCGAGCACGTCGAGGACCATGAGGTCCTTGCCTTCGGGCAGCTCGACCTCGACATCCTGCATGCGCGGCGCCTGGTCCACGTCCGGGTCGTAGCGGTAGATGCTGACTTGCATGGAGAGTCTCCCTGATACCTGTGGATGCGACGAGCCTGGACCTCAGTAGGTCCGGACCTTCGGCTCGAAGGTGTCCATGGTCTTCGGTTGGAAGTTCACCGCCCGCTTGCCCAGCGTCTTCGTCCTGGGGTCGTACATGGAATGCGCGAGCCAGTTGGCGTCGTCGCGCTCCTGGAAGTCGTCGCGCGCGTGCGCTCCGCGGCTCTCGCGGCGCTCGAGCGCCGAAATGGCCGTGGCCTCGGCGATCTCCAGCAGATTGCCGAGCTCGAGGGCCTCGAGGCGTGCCGTGTTGAAGGCGCTGCTCTTGTCGACCAGGTGCAGCCTTGCGATACGCTCGCGCAGCTCGGCGAGCTGTTTCACGCCCGCCTGCATGTTGTCCTCGGTGCGGAACACGCCGAAGTTGTTCTGCATGCAGGTCTGCAGTTCCTTGCGAAGCGCCGCCGTGCTCTCGCCCGAGCTGCTCTCCTCGAGACGCGTGAGACGCTCGGCCGCACGATCGACGTCGTCGTCGGAGGCTTCACGCCAGGCGACTCCGGAGCGGAGCTGCTCCTCGAGGAACAGGCCGGCGGCACGGCCGAACACGATCAGATCGAGCAGCGAGTTGCCGCCGAGGCGGTTGGCGCCGTGCACGGACACGCAGGCCGCCTCGCCGACGGCGAAGAGACCGTCGACGAACCGATCGTTGCCTTCCGCGTCCTGACGGATCGCCTGGCCGTGGATGTTGGTCGGCGTGCCGCCCATCATGTAGTGGCAGGTGGGCACGACCGGGATCGGCTCCTTGACGGGGTCGACGTGGGCGAAGGTCCGGGAGAGTTCGAGGATGCCCGGCAGGCGCTGGTTCAGCGTCTTCTCGCCGAGGTGATCGAGCTTCAGCAGCACGTGGTCCCCCTCCGGGCCCACACCGCGGCCCTCGAGGATCTCCATGACCATGGAGCGCGCGACGACGTCACGACCGGCCAGGTCCTTCGCATTCGGAGCGTAGCGCTCCATGAAGCGCTCGCCGTCCTTGTTGATGAGGTAACCGCCCTCGCCCCGGCAGCCCTCGGTGACGAGCGTGCCGGCACCGTAGATGCCGGTCGGATGGAACTGCCACATCTCCATGTCCTGCACGGGCAGGCCGGCGCGCAGCGCCATGCCGGTGCCGTCGCCGGTGTTCATGAGGGCGTTCGTGGTCGAGGCGTAGATGCGGCCGGCGCCGCCGGTGGCGAGCACCACGGCCTTCGACTTCACGTAGACGACCTCACCGGTCTCGATCTGCAGGGCGATGACGCCGGTGACGGCGCCGTCCTGGTTGGTGACGAGATCGACGGCGAACCATTCCGAGAGGAAGGAAGTCTCGGCCTTCAGATTCTGCTGGTAGAGCGTGTGCAGCAGGGCGTGACCCGTCCGGTCGGCCGCCGCGCAGGTGCGCGCGGCCTGACCGCCCTTGCCGAAGTCCTTCGACTGGCCGCCGAAGGGGCGCTGGTAGATGCGCCCCGTCTCCGTGCGCGAGAACGGCAGGCCCATGTGCTCCATCTCGAACACGGCCTGCGGACCGACCGAGCACATGTACTCGATCGCGTCCTGGTCGCCGATGTAGTCGGACCCCTTGACCGTGTCGTACATGTGCCAGCGCCAGTCGTCGTTCGGGTCCTCCGAGGCGATCGCGCAGGTGATGCCGCCCTGGGCGGAGACGGTGTGCGAACGGGTCGGGAACACCTTGGACATGCAGGCGGTCTTGAGACCGCTCTGGGCGAGCTGCAGGGACGCGCGCATGCCGGAACCACCGCCGCCGACGATGACGGCGTCGTAGGTCATCGTACGAATCTTCGCCATCAGAGTGTCCCCCTACCGGAAAACGCATGATCCGCGCGAGCCTGTGCGGCCCCTGGCCGAGGCGCGATCGCGAAGGTGTGGTGGGCCCACATCGAGCGGGCGCAACGTGGGCCAGGGGCCGCACAGGCCGCGCCCGGAGGGAGCG
>JAZBPO010000111.1:0-2647 GCA_036351675.1 Pseudomonadales bacterium | reverse complement strand
CGGCAAGCTCGGTGGCATTGAACTCAGCTATGCCTCGGACCTCGACCTGGTTTTCATCTACGACGCCGATCCCGGCGCCAGCAGCGACGGCGCGCGCCCCATCGACAACGCGACCTTCTACACGCGCCTGGCCCAGCGCATCATCCATATCCTCGAGGCGCGCATGACCTTCGGCCAGCTCTACGAGGTCGACATGCGCCTGCGACCCTCGGGGGCGTCCGGCCTCCTGGTCTCCACTTTTGCCGGCTTCGCGAACTACCAGCGCAACGACGCCTGGCCCTGGGAACACCAGGCCCTCGTGCGCGCCCGCGCCGTCGCCGGAGACCCCACCGTTGTCGATGCCTTCGAGGGCCTGCGCCGAGCCGTGCTCTGCCGCGAGCGCGAGCTCCCGGCCCTGGCCGACGAGGTCGTGGCGATGCGCCGGCGCATGCGCGACCACGCCGGCATCAACCCCGATGCCGACGAGCTCGATCTGAAACAGGGCCACGGCGGTATCGTGGATATCGAATTTATGGTGCAATATGCCGTGCTTGCCTGGGCGTCCCGCGAGCCGGCGCTGGCGGACTGGTCCGACAACGTTCGCATCCTCGACACCCTTGCCCGGACCGGGCTCCAGCCCGAAGCCCGCTGTCGCGCCCTCAACGACGCCTACCTCGAGCTTCGCAGTGCCACCCATCGCCTCGCGCTCCAGCAGCAGGCTGCCCGGGTGCCGGCGGAGCCGTTCACCGAGCAGGTGGAGGCCGTGCGGGAAGCCTGGGCGGCGCTCCTGGGCGAGGCGGAAGCGCGGCTCCTCGCCGCCGGGACAACAACCGAATAAGCGCAATGGGTACCGGGAGCAGCAGGCAATGAATTTCGCGGATCGTGACGGCCTTATCTGGCTCGATGGCGCCATGGTTCCCTGGCAGGAAGCGCGGGTTCACGTGCTCACGCACACGCTGCACTACGGCCTCGGCGTCTTCGAGGGCGTGCGCGCCTACCAGACTCCCGATCGCGGCACCTGCATCTTCCGCCTGGCGGAGCACACGGACCGGCTCTTCAACTCGGCGAAGATCCTCTCGATGGCCATGCCCTTCGACCGGGAGACGCTAAACGAAGCGCAGCGCGCCGTGGTCCGCGAAAACAACCTCGCGGAGGCCTACCTGCGTCCCATGTGCTTCTACGGCTCGGAGGGCATGGGGCTGCGCGCCGACGGCCTGAAAACGCATGTCGTGGTGGCGGCCTGGGAGTGGCCCTCGTACATGGACCCGGCGGCGGCGGAGCGCGGCATCAAGGTCCGCACCTCGTCCTTCACGCGGCACCACGTGAATATCACCATGTGCAAGGCGAAGGCGAACGGCAACTACATCAACTCCATGCTGGCCCTGCGCGAGGCCCTCGACTGCGGCGCCGAGGAAGCCCTGCTCCTCGACAACGAGGGCTACGTGGCCGAGGGCAGCGGCGAGAACGTGTTCATCGTGCGCCGCGGCAAGATTCATACGCCGGAACTCACCTCCTGCCTCGATGGCATCACCCGTGCCACGGTGTTTGCCCTCGCACAGGAACTCGGCATCGAGATCGTGGAGCGGCGCATCACGCGCGACGAGGTGTACGTCGCCGACGAGGCTTTCTTCACGGGGACGGCGGCCGAGGTGGTACCGATCCGTGAACTCGACGGGCGCACGATCGGCGCCGGGCGCCGCGGCCCCATCACGGAGCAGCTGCAGACCCTGTACTTCGAAGCCGTCCGTGGCCACCGGCCGCAGAACGCCGCGTGGCTGACGCCCGTCAGCTGAGGACGCCGCAACTTCGCAACGCACGAGGAGCGCGCCGCCATGGCGACCTGTGAGCCCGAAGAGAAGACCCTGGCCAGTGGCATCTTCACGCGCCGCTGGCATGCATCCGCGCCGCGGGCCGTTGTGCTCCTCGCCCACGGCCTCGGTGAGCACACGGGACGCTACCAGCACGTCGCCGACGCGCTGACGGCGCGCGGCCTGTCCGTGTGGGCGCCGGACCACCCGGGCCACGGCCGATCCCCGGGCACCCGCTGCCACGTGCGACGCTTCGACGACTTCTACCCGGCCCTCGACACGCTGCGCGACGCCATCGACGAGCAGCATCCGGGCCTGCCCTGCTTCCTGCTCGGGCACAGCATGGGCGGCCTGATCGCCGCCTGCTACCTCCTGGACCGGCAGCAGCGCTTCAGTGGAGCGGCCTTCTCCGGTGCCGCCTTCGAGGTACCCGAACCCCCTGCGGCGGCGGCGATCTGGATCAACCGCCTCCTCGCGACGCTCGTGCCCACCCTGGGTGTCCTGCAGCTGGACGCCAGTGAAGTGAGTCGCGATCCCGAGGTGGTGCAGCGCTACCGCGAGGACCCGCTCGTGCACAGCGGCAAGATCTCCGCGCGCCTCGTCGTCGAGCTCTTCGCGGCCATGGCGCGCCTCGAGACAGAGCGCGCCTCTCTGCGCCTGCCGGTGCTGATCATGCACGGAGAAGCGGACGTCATGACCCCCGCGAAGGGTTCCCGGCACTTCTACGACGCGATCGGCAGCGAGGACAAGGCCCTGCGTCTGTACCCGGGCCTGTTCCACGAGATCTTCAACGAGCCGGAGCAGGCGCAGGTTCTCGGTGAACTCGGTGACTGGCTGGATGCCCACGTCGCCCCCGCCTG
>JAZBPO010000110.1:0-3771 GCA_036351675.1 Pseudomonadales bacterium | reverse complement strand
GGCCTGCGTGCCTTCCGACAGGCCCTCCTTCACCTCGGCGAAGGCGAAATAGGCGATGAATTCGTTGAGGACGACTTTCTGGCCGATGAGGCTGCCGGCGACGTTCGCCTCCGACCAGGGCACGCCGAGGGCCCAGGCGACGGGCTGCAGGAGCCAGCCGAAGGCGACCTCGATCGTGAGACCGTCCACGCCCGCCGCGCTGCCGAGGCCGCCGACGATGCCGTTGACGAGCGCGATGAGCGCCGTGAAGGCCACCAGCATGGCGCCCACGGCGAGGGCGATCTGCAGCCCCGAGAGGGCGCCGCTCGCCGCCGCGTCGAAGATGTTCACGCTGGGCTGGATCTCGGCGTCGTCGAGCTGCGCCAGATCGTCCTTGGGCGTTCCGGTCTCCGGGACGACGATCTTCGCCATGGCGAGACCGCCGGGCGCCGCCATGAAGGAAGCCGCGATCAGGTACTTCAGCTCCACACCGATCGCCGCATAGCCCGCCATGACCGAGCCGGCGATGGTGGCCATGCCGCCGACCATGATCGCGAACAGCTCCGAGAGCGTCATGGTGGCGATGAAGGGGCGTGCCACGAGCGGCGCTTCGGTCTGGCCGATGAAGACGTTCGCGGCCGCCGACAGGGACTCGGGGCGCGAGGTGTGCAGGACGCGCTGCAGCAGGCCACCGAGCAGCCGGATGACCCAGCCCATGATGCCGACGTGGTAGAGCACGGCCACGAGCGAGGCGAAGAAGACGATGACGGGCAGGACGTTGAAGGCGAAGACGAAGCCGAAGTTCGTGTCGACGGCGGGGCCGAACATGAACTCGATGCCGGCGCGGCTGTAACCGAGCACCGAGTCGACGCCGCCCGCGAGACCCTCGAGGCCCGACTTGCCGAGCGGGAGATACAGCACGAGCCCACCCATGAGCGCCTGCAGCGCGAAGGCGCCGCCCACGGTGCGCCAGTTGACGGCACCGCGATCGATGGAGAGCAGCCACGCGAGCGCAGGCAGCAGGGCGATTCCGAGGAGGCTGGTCAACGCGGGCTCTGGTCGGCGGCGGGAGCGCGACGGCGGAGTCTACACGCTCCCGTCGCCCGCAGCGCCGCGGGCCAGGCGCCAGGCCGCCTCCACCGTGCGCTGCAGCAGGCGCGCGTCGGCGGCGGCCCGATGCACGACGTCACCGTAGCGCGCGCGCACGACGCGCTTCGCCTCGGTCCAGGCCTCCACCTCGGTCTCGTCGAGCAGCGTCCGCACCGTATCGAGGCGGAAATGCTGCGGGAACCCGGCCGTCTCGAAGAGCCGCGCCACCCAGGACGAGTCGAAGTTCCACGCGTCGCTGTAGGCGCGATTGCCGGCCAGGCGCGCATTGAGCAGCGCAGCCACCTCCACCACGTTGCGGCCGTGGACGAGCAGTTCCTCCCTGCTGATGCCGTGCACGCGCTCGGCCCCGGGATCCCAGTGCGACCAGCCCGGCGCCGGATGGATCAGGAACGCCTCCGTGGAGCCGTCGGGAAAGGCCAGGCCGATCTCGATGGGATAGCTGCCACGCCCGAAGCCGGAGGCTTCGACGTCGAGGATGATGGGCAGTGGCTCGGCGCCCGCCTGATCGTTCATGCGCCCCTACCGGTGCGAAAATCCGGCGCGCAGTCTAGCGGCTCGCACCCCGAGAAGCAGAGTCCGTCCGGCGCACTCAGCGAACCACCCACGAATCGCGCCCTGTCCGGGGCATACCCCGACACGGCCACCGGCGCTCCTCCGCAGGCGCGGGCGGGCACCGTGCTAAGCTGCCGGCTTTCCTCGCACCATGCTCGATCAGCTCTCATGACGACCGCTACCGACCACGTGCCCGGCTTCCGGGATGCAGGGTTCACCGCCCGGGTCGAGGTGCTCGCGGCCCTGCTCGGAGAGTTCCGGCGTCGGGGCTGGACGCCGGCGACGAGCAGCAACTTCTCCTTTCGCGTGGGCCCCGGGCACTGCGCCGTGACGGCATCCGGCGGCGACAAGGCGACGGTGCGCGAGGAGGATCTGCTCATCGTGGATCTCGACGGTCGCGTGCTGGACGGCGCCCCCGACCGCCGCCCCTCCGCGGAGGCGGGTCTGCACCAGGCCCTCTATCGCCGCGACGCGACCATCGGCGCCGTGCTGCACACGCACGCGCCCCGCGCCCTGCTCGCCGCCCGCGTGCTCCGGGAGCGCCCGCTGCGCCTCGCCGGCTACGAACTGCTGAAGGCCTTCGAGGGCATCGACACTCATGCCGCGGAGCTCGCGGTGCCCGTGGTCGCGAACGACCAGGACATCGATCGCCTCGCCGCTGCAGCCGATGCCCTCCTCGACGGAACACCCGGCGCCCGGGCCTACCTGATCGAGGGCCACGGCGTGTACGCCTGGGGCAGCGACCTCGCGGCCGCGGCCCGACACCTGGAGGCCCTCGACTACCTGCTGGGCATCGAACTGGAGCTGCTGCGGCTGGGGAGCCGCTGAAGGAGACAGACGTGAGCAGACTGCGGATCTTTTCCGACGCGGTCGCCGATGACGCGACCGTGGCCGTCCTCGATCAGTTCGACGACGGAGAGGCCATCGCCCGGGCACTCGACGCCGCCGGCGTGCGCTTCGAGCGCTGGCCCACGCACGCGGACATCGTCGCCGGCGCGGCGCCGGATGCGGTGCTCGCGGCCTACGACGCGGAGATCCGGCGCCTGTCCGAGGCCGAGGGCTACCAGACCGCGGACGTCGTGAGCATGGCCCCGGATCACCCCGACAAGGCCGCCATGCGCACGAAGTTCCTCGACGAGCACACGCACGCCGAGGACGAGGTGCGCTTCTTCGTCGACGGGGCGGGCCTGTTCACCCTGCACGTGGACGATCGCGTCTACGAGGTGCTCTGCGAGCGCGGCGATCTCATCGGCGTCCCGGCCGGCACGAAGCACTGGTTCGACATGGGTCCGAACCCGTCCTTCGTCGCCGTGCGCCTGTTCACGAGCCCGGACGGCTGGGCCGCGGACTTCACCGGCGAGGACATCGCCCGACGCTTCCCGCGCCTCGAGAACTGAGCGGCGTGGCGGTCCGGGCGGTGCTCGTCGACATCGAGGGCACGACGAGCGCGATCAGCTTCGTCCACGACGTGCTGTTTCCCTATGCGCGGGAAGCGCTGCCGGCGTTCCTGCACGGGAACGCGGGGGACGAGGACGTCCGGCGAGAGATCGAGGCGACGGCCGCCGAGGCAGGCCTCGATCCGGCCGACCTCGATGCGATCGCCGACACGCTGCGGCGCTGGATCGACGAGGACCGCAAGGCGACACCCCTGAAGGCCCTGCAGGGTCTGATCTGGGAGCACGGCTACGCGACCGGCGCCTATCGGGCCCACGTCTACGACGACGCCGTGGAGGCGCTCGAGGCCTGGCACGCGGCAGGTCTGCGCCTCTACGTCTACTCCTCGGGATCGGTCCACGCTCAGAAGCTGTTCTTCCGCCATTCCGTCGCCGGGGATCTGCTGCCGCTGTTCTCGGGTCACTTCGACACCACGACGGGCCCGAAGCGCGAGGCCGTCTCCTACCGACGCATCGCCACCGCCATCGGCCTGCCCGCGGAGGCGATCCTCTTCCTCTCGGACGTCCCCGAGGAACTCGATGCGGCGAAGGCCGCCGGGATGCAGACGACCTGGGTCGTCCGCGAGAACGAGGGCCGCCACACCCTCGCCGAGGCCGCCCGCGCCGCGCACCCCGCCGTCGCCCACCTCACCGACCTCGCCCCCACCCGAACCTGAACAACGGGGCCAGGGCCCCT
>JAZBPO010000109.1:0-5509 GCA_036351675.1 Pseudomonadales bacterium | reverse complement strand
GAGAGCTACGGGCGCACGAGCCTCGACACGGCGCTCTTCGCCGAACGCCATCGTGCGACCCTCGCCGCCGGCGAGGCCGAGCTTGCCGGCCGGGGGCTCGCCATGGCGTCGGGCCTCCTCGCCTCGCCGACGCGTGGCGGCCAGAGCTGGCTCGCCCACGCCACCTTCGCCAACGGCCTCTGGGTGGACGGCCAGACGCGCTACGGTGCCGTGCTCGCCTCGCAGCGCCCCACGCTCTTCCACCTCGCCGCACGCGCGGGCTTCCACACGGCGGCGGTGATGCCGCAGATCACCCTCGAGTGGCCCGAGAGCAGCCGCATGGGCTTCGAGACGATCCTCGCCGCGGACGATCTCGGCTACGCGGGCAGCCGCTTCAACTGGGTGACCATGCCCGACCAGTTCACCTACGCCGCCACGGACCGCCTGCTCCGCGACGCGCGCGGCGACGACCGCCCGCTCTTCGTGCAGATCGCGACGGGCACCTCCCACGCGCCCTGGGTCCCGGTGCCGGAGCTGGTGGACTGGGAGACGATCGGCGACGGCCGCGTCTTCGACGCCATGGCCGCCGCGGGCGATCCACCGGACGTGGTCTGGCGCGATCGCGACCGCGTCCGGGCCCAGTACCGCAAGGCCGTGGACTACGCCCTGCGCACGGTCCTCGCCTGGGCCGGCCGCCACGCGGCGGATCCACCGCTGCTGATCGTCCTCGGCGACCATCAGGCCGCCGGCTTCGTTGCCCTCGACGAACGGCCGGACGTGCCCATGCACCTGATCGGCCCGGCGCATCTGGTGGAACGCGCCGCCCGCGACTGGGCGCTGACGCCGGGCCTGATCCCGAACGCCGATGCACCGGTGGTGCCCATGGACCAGATGCGCGATCGCATCCTCACCAGCTTCACCACCGCGAAGGCCTCGGGGGTGGACTGAATCGTGTCACGACCTTTCCTGCGCGCGCTGCAGTTCGCTGCGACCCTCGCGCTCCTCGCCCTGCTCTGGCGCGTCGCCGACGGCGCCGCTGCGGTGCGTCATCTCACCGCCGCGGAGCCCCGCTGGCTCCTCGCCGCGCTCCTCGCGCTCACCGCGCAGACCGTTCTCTCGGCCCTGCGCTGGCGCCTCACCGCCGCCCGCCTCGGCATCGATCTGGCCCCGCGCCGCGCGCTCGCGGAGTACTATCTCGCGCAGATCGTGAACCAGGCGCTGCCTGGCGGTGTGCTCGGCGATGCCGGCCGTGCCCTGCGAGCCCGGCAGCAGGCGGGCCTCGTCGCCTCGGGCCAGGCCGTGCTCTTCGAGCGCCTCGCGGGTCAGATCGCGCTCCTCGGCCTCTTCGTCGCGGCGGTCGTCGGCACGACCCTGGTCTCCGGCGGCTTCACCTGGCCGGCCTGGCTGCTGGACATCGTCGCGCCGGCCCTTGCTGGCGTGGTGCTCGCCAGCGCCGTCGTCGTGCTCGGTGTATCACGCCTTCCGCGGACCCTGGGCGCTGGCCTCGCGGGTGTCACCGCCGCCTTCGGACACGCCGTGACGGCGCCGCCCGTGCGCGTCCGGCAGGCACTGACGAGCCTCGGGACGGCCCTGTGCAACGTCGCCGCCTTCGTCTGCTGCGCCGCCTCCGTGGGCGTGCTCCTCGCGCCGACGACGGCCCTCGTGCTCGTCCCGCTGATCCTCTTCACCATGCTGATCCCCGCCACGGTCAGCGGCTGGGGTCTGCGCGAGGGTGCTGCGGCGACGCTCCTGCCCCTCGCAGGCGCCACCGCGGCCGAGGGCTTCGCGGTGGGTGTGGCCTTCGGCCTCGCCTTCCTCGTCGCCACCCTCCCTGGCCTGGCGTTCCTGCTCCTGCCCGCCGAGGCCGTCCCGACACCCGCGCCGGACCCCGGTGCGCGCGAGGAGCCCGGGCCGTGACCGGCCGCCGGGTCGCACTCGCCGTCCCCGGCGATCTCGCCACTCCGACCGGCGGCTACGGCTACGACCGGCGCCTGCTGACGACGCTCCGCGAGATGGGCCACGACGTGGAGCACGTCGAACTCGGTGCGTCCTTTCCCGATCCCACGCCAGCGGACGCTGCCGCAGCGGCCGCGCGCCTGGCTGCGATCCCTGCCGATCGGGCGGTGCTCGTCGACGGCCTCGCCTTCGGCGTGCTGGACCCCGAGGCCCTGGCGGCCATGAAGGCGCCGGTGATCGCCCTGGTCCATCACCCGCTCGCCGAGGAGACCGGGCTCTCGCCGGCGCGGCGTGCGGCGCTGGTCCGCAGCGAACGGGCCAACCTCGCCCGCGCCGCCCACGTGATCGTCACGAGCGCCCACACGGCTGCGCTGCTCGGCGCCGACTACGACATCACTCCGGAGCGCATCACCGTCGCCCGGCCGGGCAGCGATCGGCGGCGACGGCGCGGTGCGCCGGCGCAGCCCCCCCTCGTCCTCGCCGTCGGCATCCAGGTGCCGCGCAAGGGCCACGACATCCTGCTCCAGGCGCTCGCGCTGCTCCTCGATCACCCCTGGCAGGCGGTGATCGTCGGTGCGCCCCTCGACGTCGGCCATGCGCAGCGGCTCGCGGGACTGGTCGACCAGCTCGAGCTCGGCGCCCGCGTCCGGCTCGCCGGGCACGTTTCCGAAACCGAACTCGCGGACCTCTACGGGCGCGCCCACCTCTTCGCCCTCGCGACGCGCTACGAGGGCTACGGCATCGTCTTCGACGAGGCCATGCGCCACGGCCTGCCCATCGTCAGCTGCGGCGTCGGCGCCGTCCCGGACACGGTGGCAGCGGGCGCAGGCCTGCTCGTGCCGCCCGGGGACCCGGCCGCCTTCGGCGCGGCGATCGCCCGGGTGCTGGACGAATCCGGACTGCACGCGGCCCTCGCCTCGGCGTCGGCCGCCGCGGGCGACGCCCTGCCCAGCTGGACCGCCACCGCGGCGCGCGTGGCGGCTGTCATCGCGCGCGTCGCCGAGGAGCACGGACATGCATGAGGAAGACGACCTGACCCTGGCCCTGCGCCTCGCCCGCGACGCCGGCGCCGGTCTGCTCGACCACTGGGCAGGACGCAGGCGCCTCACGGTCACCAGCAAGCGCGCCGGCGACTTCGTCTCCGAAGCGGACCGCGAGGCCGAGGCGCGCCTGCGCGCGGGCCTCGCGCAGGCCCGGCCCGAGGACGGCTGGCTCGGCGAGGAGACCGGCGCCGCGCCGGGCGGGGCGCGCCGCTGGATCGTCGACCCCCTCGACGGCACCACCAACTACCTGCGCGGCATCGGCCACTTCGCCGTGTCCATCGCCCTCGAGGAGGCCGGCGAGCTGACCGTGGGCGTGGTCCACGATCCGGTCCGCGACGAGACCTTCGCGGCACGCCGCCACGGCGGCGCGACGCTGAACGGCGCACCGCTCGCCCTCGCGACGACCACGGCCCTGTCGGACGCGCTCTTCGGGACCGGCATCCCCTTCGGCGCCATGCCCCACATCGACGATCACGCCGGCGACATCGCCCGCCTCCTGCCGAGGTGCGCGGGGGTCCGACGCATGGGCGCCGCCGCCCTCGATCTCGCCTGGGTGGCCGCCGGACGCTTCGACGGTTTCTGGGAGCGGCGCCTGCAGCCCTGGGACTGCGCCGCGGGGCTCGTGATCCTGCGCGCGGCCGGGGCACGCGTGGAGGGCTGGACGCCGCAGGAGCGGCCCGAGGACAGCGGCACCGTGGTCACCGCCGTCCCGGCCCTGTTCCCGGCCTTCGCGGCGATCCTGCGCGACGGCTAGGACAGGCGGGCGAAGAGGTCGCCGGACGGTGCGTCGGCGGGCAGCGTCGCGAGCCAGCGCCGGACCGCGGCTGCGTCTCGCCAGTCGTCCCAGAGGAAGCCCGAGCGCTCGCCGACGATCGGGCGGAAGCGATAGCGGCCGAGCGTCTCGAGGCGTTCGAGCACGGCCTCGGTGAGGCGGGGAAAGCCCGGCAGGTACTCCACGGAGATCAGTGGGACGGCCTGCGACAGGCCCGCGAGCACCTCGAGCTCGAAACCCTCGACGTCGATCTTCACGTAGGCCGGCGCGCCGTGTTCGAGGATCAGATCGTCGAGGGTCACCATGGTCACGCGCTCGCGCCGGTCCCAGCGCACGTGGCCGAAACCCGGCGCTTCCGCCGCCCCCTCGACGAAGTCGGTCTGCAGCGACGAGACGGTCGGATGACGCGAGGAGACCGCGAGCTCCGCCGTCGTCGCCCGCGGCCCGGCGGCGGCCTCGATCAGGACCACGTCACGCGGCAGCGTATGGCGCAGCCAGCGCGCGAACAGCGCCTGGGGCTCGAGGGCGAGGACGCGGACCCCGACGCCACGCAGGGCACGCGTCCGCGTACCCACGTGGGCGCCGACGTCGATGGCGAGATCGCCGGGCGTCAGCAGCTCGCCGTAGAGACGGCGCCAGGCCCGGAGCGTCGCCGGGTTGTGGTAGATCACGAGCGATCGCGCGAAGCCCAGCCAGCGCTGCATTGCGTCCTTCCTTGCGGCGTGTACCCTGTCCAGCCACGCTGCTGGTCAGCTCTTCACCATCCCGGGCGATTCGGGCAGGCCGTCGGGCGTCACCTCGACGTCTCGCCCCTACCCTGCCACGTTCGCACGGGAGTACAGACCCTTCATGCAACGAATCCCGCTCGCCAGCGTCGGCGCCGCCCGCGCGACTGCCGACGCCGCGCTCGACCAGGCCGCCCTCGGTGCGGACGCGGCCGAGCAGGTGCACCGCCTGCAGGCCGATCTGCGCCTCGGCCTGCCCGTGGCCCTCGAGACGCCCGATGGGGCCCTGCTCGTCGCCGCCGTCGAGACCCTGAGCGACGGGCGCTGCCGGGCCCTCGCGGACACGGGCGCCGCGGAACTCGTGGTCACGCGGCGCCGGGCCGGGGCGCTCGGCGCGATCGCCCCGGCGGAATGCCCGACGCTCCGTCTCGCCGTCCCGGCGCAGGCAGACCGCGCCTGGCTCACGAGCCTCGCCGGCCTCGATGCGACGGAAGTCGATCCACCGTCCGGCGCAGCGCCGCGCGGCCTCGACGCCGGCACCGACGTCCAGGGGACGGCGATCGCCCTCGTGCGCGCCGCGCGACTTCTGCCGGCCGTCGTCACCGTGACGCTGGCGCCGGCCGAGATCCCGGGGAACGTGCTCCGGCTGGACGCCGAGGCGACCGCCGCGGCGCTCGAAGGCCTGCGCCCGCAGACGTACGTCAGCGCCGCGCGCCTGCCGACGGGTGTGAGCGAGGCGGGTCGCGTGCACGCCTTCCGACCGACCGGCGCCGACACGGAGCACTACGCCGTCGAGATCGGTACGCCGGACCTCACCGGCCCCGTGACCGTGCGCCTGCACTCCGCCTGCTTCACCGGCGACGTGCTCGGCAGCCTCAAGTGCGACTGCGGACCGCAGCTCCGCGCGGCGCTGGCGACCATGGCCGCGAACGGCGGCGGCATCCTGCTCTACCTGGATCAGGAGGGTCGCGGCATCGGCCTCGCCAACAAGATCCGGGCCTACGCGCTGCAGGATGCGGGGCTCGACACCGTCG
>JAZBPO010000108.1:0-3027 GCA_036351675.1 Pseudomonadales bacterium | reverse complement strand
CCCCCGCACCGGCTCCCGCACGGGCCGCCGCACTCGCCTCCGCACTGGACGAGTCGTCGACAGGCTCCCTATCATCGCCGCCCGCACGGGCACGCCTTCTCGATGGCCGCCCTGTCCACGCGCCCGGGCGCCTCTCGCGCGCCGGCGCTTCCTTCACGCTCACCAGTGCGGACCTGATCTCATGAAGCAACGCATTCTCCTTCCCGCCATCGTCATCGGCGGCCTCTTCGCCGTCGCCCTCGGATTCGTTCGCGGCCTCCTGCCCGAGGCCACGGACGCCGTGCTCTTCGCCGTCGACGCGGCCTTCCTCGTCGCTGCCGTGCTGGTCTACGGCGTGCTCATGCGCGAGGCCTCGGTGGCCGCAGCACAGGCCTCGCAGCTCGGGCACGACGCAGCCGCGGCCACCGGCAAGCGCAGCCGGAACGGCGATCGTGCCCGCGATGGACAGGGCAGGCGCAGCGGCCAGCGCGACGGCAACGGGCGCGGCGGCCAGCGCGGTGGCCAGCGCGGCAACGAGCGCGGCCGCGGCCGGGGCGGCCAGCGTGAAGGCGGCGACCGCGAGAAGAAGGCAGCCCGCGAGGAGCGCCCAGCCGCGCCCGCCGGTCCGCGCGAGGACGGCGAGATCAAGTGGTTCAGCGGGGCCAAGGGCTACGGCTTCATCATCCGCCCGAACGGGGACGAGATCTTCGTCCACCACCGCGCCCTGCGCGACAAGAGCCGTCGCGAGATCCCCGACGGCACGGCCGTCTCCTACGTGGTGGTGGACCGTGACAAGG
Source organism: Pseudomonadales bacterium (assembly GCA_036351675.1). Classification (GTDB taxonomy): domain Bacteria; phylum Pseudomonadota; class Gammaproteobacteria; order Pseudomonadales; family Azotimanducaceae; genus JAZBPO01. Next base: position 2,251 of record JAZBPO010000108.1, on the reverse strand, counting down.
GCCCACAGGCCGACGACGTCGACGTGACGGGCGCCGAGCCCGCAGAGAACGCCGCATGAAGACCACCCTGCGCGCCGAACTCGAGGCGCGCATCGCCAGGGCGCTGGCTGCCGCCGGCGCTCCCGATGCCCCGGGCGTCGTGCAGCCGGCTGCGCGGCCGGAATTCGGCGACTACCAGGCGAACGGGGTCATGGGCGCCGCGAAGCGCCTGAAGAGGAAGCCGCGCGAGCTGGCCGAGCAGGTGCTCGAACTCGCGGAGCTCGACGATCTGGTCGCGAAGGCGGAGATCGCCGGGCCCGGCTTCATCAATCTCACCCTCTCCGACGCCACCCTCGCGGACGCGCTCGCGCGCCTGCCCACCGCGGTGCTCGCCCCCGCGGCTGCGGCCGAGGACGCTCCCCCCGTGGTCGTCGACTACTCGGCGCCGAACCTCGCCAAGGAGATGCACGTCGGGCACCTCCGCAGCACGATCATCGGTGACGCCGTCGTGCGCACGCTGGAGCACACGGGCCACCGGGTGATCCGGCAGAACCACGTCGGCGACTGGGGCACGCAGTTCGGCATGCTGCTCACCTACATGGACGAGCTGCAGGCCGGCGGCGACGCCGCTGCCCTGTCGCACGAACTCTCCGATCTCGAGACCTTCTATCGCAACGCCAAGACGCGTTTCGACGACGATGCGGCCTTCGCCGAGCGCGCGCGTCAGACCGTGGTCCGGCTCCAGTCCGGTGATCGCCACTGCCGGCAGCGCTGGGCCGAATTCATCGAGGTCTCGCTGTCGCACTGCGAGACCCTCTACGACCGCCTCGGCGTGACGCTGACGCGCGCCGACGTCATGGCCGAGAGCGCCTACAACGACGACCTCGCGCAGACCGTCGCGGACCTCGACGCAGCCGGCCTGCTCACGGAGAGCGACGGCGCCCAGTGCGTGTTCCTCGAGGAGTTCAAGGGCAAGGACGACGCCCCGCTGCCGCTCATCGTGCGGAAATCCGACGGCGGCTACCTCTATGCCACCACGGATCTCGCCGCCGTGCGTCATCGGCACGGCACGCTGCACACGGAACGAGCGCTCTACTTCGTCGACAAGCGCCAGACCCTGCACTTCCGCCAGGTGTTCGCCGTGGCGCGGGCCGCAGGTTTCGCGCCCGCGTCCATGTCCCTCGAGCACATGCCCTTCGGCACCATGCTCGGCGAGGACGGACGGCCCTTCCGGACGCGCGCCGGCGACGTGGTGAAGCTCTCGGAGCTACTCGACGAGGCCGAGGAGCGCGCCTTCGCCCTCGTGAGCGAGAAGAATCCGGATCTGCCGGAGGCAGAACGGCGCGAGATCGCCCGCGTCGTGGGCATCGGTGCCGTGAAGTATGCGGATCTGTCCAAGAACCGGACCAGCGACTACGTCTTCGCCTGGGACGCCATGCTGTCCTTCGACGGCAACACGGCGCCCTATCTGCAATACGCCTGCAGCCGCATCCGCAGCCTGTTCCGCCGCGCGGAGCTCGACCGCGAAGCCTTCGAGGCGACGCCCTCGATCGAGGCGCCGGCGGAGCGCGCGCTGGCCCTGACACTCGTGCGTCTGCCCGAGACGCTGGAGCAGGTTGTCGCGACGGGGCAGCCGCACCTGCTCTGCAACCATCTCTACGAGATCGCGACGGGTTTCACCGCCTTCTACGAACAGTGCCCTGTGCTGTCCGCGGCAGGGCCGACGCGTGATGCACGCCTCGCTCTCGCCAAGCGCACGGGTCAGGCGCTCGAGACGGGGCTCGGGCTGCTGGGGATCGAGGTGCTGGAGCGGATGTGAGCGGGGCGGCCGGCGGCCGCCCCGTCGATCGACCCTCGCACCGGCGCAGCCTTCACCGCGCCGGTGCCGGGGTTCAGGCCGTGGCGCGCTGCGGGATCGTGTAGGACTTGAGCTCGTCGGCGAAGTCGCGCAGCGCCTGGATGCCGCTCGCCTCCGCTTCCGCACACCAGGTGCGCAGAGCCTCCAGTCGCGCGTCCATGGACGCGCCCTTCTCCCGCCAGATCTGCTGCAGCGCGAGGCGCGCCTCGTAGACCTTGCGCAGCGTCGGCGCCTGATCGAGCGCGATCTCCAGCTGCTCCTGCTGGCGTTCCGTCACCAGGGACTGTTCCCGCGTGATGAGCTTGCGCGCCCGCCCGAGGAGCGACGCCGTCGCGGCGTTGGCCCGCGCCCGCTCCGCGGCGACCATGGGCTTCACCACCTCACGGCGGAAGCGGTCCATGACCCGGAAGCGGT
>JAZBPO010000107.1:0-18339 GCA_036351675.1 Pseudomonadales bacterium | reverse complement strand
CTGAAGCAGCGAGGCATCGCCTTCGAGTTCCACATCTGCGGCGACGGAAGCCAGGCCGACTTCATTCGACAGGAAGTACAGCGCTACGGCCTCGAGGGGGACGTCGTGCTGCACGGCGCCCTCGACTTCAAAGCCGAACTTCTCCCGCTGATCCGGAACGAAGTCGACCTGTTCGTCTGCTGCCATCGGCAGGGTGATCCGTCCTGCACCTATCTCGAGACCATGGCCTGCGGCGTGCCGATCGTGGGCTTTCTCAACGAGGCCTTCGAGGGCCTGCTGGAGCTGGGCGATTTCGGCCACGGGGTGCCGATCGACGACGTCAGGGCGCTTGCCGACCTGATCGTCGAACTCGACCATTCGCGGAACAGGATCGCAGAGCTGTCGCGAAACGCGCTGGCGTTCTCGCGCGAGCACAGCTTCGAACGTACCTTCGCCCGTCGCATCGAGCACATGCGCAGGATACGGGTCGCTCGCTAACGAGTAAGACGCGTCACATCGTCCGGCGCCCTCTGCACCGGCCTGCACCGGCGCGACCCCCTGCACGCCAGCCCTAGCCGTCTGCATCCGGCGCCGAGATCCGCAGGATCTTCCGCTCCGGCACGTCCTGGAGCACGTATATCGCGCCGTCCGCGCCCTGGCTGACGTGACGCAGGCGGTGGCCGGGCTCGTCGAGCAGGCGCTCCTCCGCGACGACGTGATCACCGGCGAGCTCCAGTCGCGCGAGGTGCATGGAGGACAGACCGGTCAGGAACAGGCTGCCCTGCCAGCCCGGAAACATCGCGCCCGTGTAGAACAGCATGTCCGAGGGCGCCATCGACACCGGGCTCCAGTAGTAGATGGGCTGCTCGGTGCCCTCCCTCGTGGTCATGCCGGTCCCGACCGGCGTCTCGCCCCGACGGCCGTAGGACACGTAGGGCCAGCCGTAGTCGGCACCACGCTTCAGGACGTTGAGCTCGTCGCCCGCCGTCGGTCCCTGGTCGGCGAACCAGAACTCACCGGTCCGGGGGTTCAGCTCGAGGCTGTTCGCGTTGCGGAGGCCGACGGCCCAGGCGAGGTCGTTGACGCCGGCGTCGCCGACGAAGGGATTGTCCTCGGGAACCGAACCGTCCGTGTTCATGCGCAGCACCATGCCGAGCGTGTTCCGGAGATCCGGCTCGCCCATGGGGCTCTTGCGCTGCGTCGTGATCAGCAGCTTGCCGGCTGCGTCGAAGGCGAGACGCGTCGGCACGGTCTCGATCAGGGTCTCGACGTCGGTGATGCGCGATGCGTCGGCCGACAGCCGCGCCTTCGCCACCCGCCAGGTGCCCCAGGGCTCGGCGGCCTTCTCCTCGCGCGAGAGCTGGTTCCAGTCCTGCCGCTCCGCGCTGAAGCGTTCGTGGGCCGCGTCGCTGTTGTCCGCGTCCACGCCCTCGGGCGCGGCGAGATAGGTGAAATAGATCGTCCGGTTGCGGGCGAAGTCCGGGTCCAGCGCGATGTCGTTCAGGCCCCGCGAGCCCCAGGGCCGCACCGGTGGCACGCCCTGCAGCGGCGCGGAGACGGTACCGTCCGCGGTGACGACGCGCAGGCGTCCCGGCACCTCGGTCACGAGCATGCGGCCGTCGGGCAGATGTGCGAGCGCCCAGGGGCGGTTGAGACCGACGACGAAGTCGCTCACCAGGTAGCGCTCGCGCTTCAGCGCCAGCGGCGCCCGCGTCTGCCCCGCGAAGAGCGGCGCGACGGCGTGATCGCCGGGGAACACGGGCGCAGCCCGTACCGGCGCGCCGCCACCGATCAGCAGCAGCGCCAGAATGAGAACCTTCGAGAGCGAACCCGATCCCTGCATGCCCCTTCCCTCCTCACCACAGACCCCACGGAGTCTACAGGCGGAAGTCGCCGCGGCACGCGTGTTCTCGAGCCGGAGGACAGGGAGGTCGTCCACGCGCCCGATCCTCGCTCACGCCCGGTCGGCGGTCCTGTGTACCGTGTGAGCTGGACGTGCAGCCGGGCGAAGGAGGCGCACCACCCCATGGGCCCACTCGAAGGCATCCGCATCCTCGATCTGACCTCGATGGTCTCCGGCCCCCTGGCCACGATGATCCTGGCCGACCAGGGGGCCGATGTGATCAAGGTGGAGCCGCCGCGCGGCGAACAGATGCGCTTCATGGGCACGGCCCACAACGGCGTGCCGGCGATCTTCTACTCGTGCAATCGCGGCAAGCGCTCGCTCCCGCTCGACCTCAAGACCGAAGCGGGCCGTGACGTTCTCCGGGGTCTGGTGCGCCAGGCCGACGTGCTCGTGCAGAACTTCCGCCCAGGCGCCATCGAGCGCCTGGGCTTCGGCGAGCAAGCGGTCCGCGCCGAGAACCCCTCCATCGTCTACACCTCCATCTCCGGCTTCGGCGAGCACGGCCCCTACGCCCACAAGCGCGTCTACGACCCCGTGATCCAGGCACTCTCCGGCGCCACGGACATCCAGGCGAACCGCGAGACGGGCCGGCCCGGCATGTTCCGCATCATCGTCGCCGACAAGGTCACCTCCCTCACGGCGGCGCAGGCCATCACGGCTGCCCTGCTCCATCGCGAGCGGACCGGCGAGGGCCAGCACCTGCGACTGTCGATGCTGGAGGCGCTGCTCGCCTTCTTCTGGCCCGAGGGCATGGGCGGTCTCGTCTACGGCGAGAAGGAGTTCGACGTCCGCCGCGAGCAGGGCACGCAGGACCTGATCTACGAGACCCGTGACGGCTACATCACCGCCGGCGCCGTCTCCGACGCGGAGTGGGCAGGCATGTGCCGCGCGCTCGGGCGCGAGGACCTGCTCGAGGACGAGCGCTTCGCGACGTCTCTCGGACGCGTCCGCAACGCCGAGGCGCGCAAGCGCCTGACGGCCGAAGCCATACGCGAGTGGGACGCGGAGACGCTTCTCGCCCGCTTCGAAGCCGAGGAGGTGCCGAGCGCACCGCTGCTCTCGCGCATGGATCTCATGGAGCACCCGCAGATCACGGAGAACGGCTCCGTGGACCGAAGCGCATGGCCGGGCTTCGGTGAGGTGCGGCAGGCGCGGCCGGCCGCGCGCTTCGATCGGACACCCGCGGTGATCAGGGCGCCCGCCCCACAGCTCGGCCAGCACAGCCGCGAGATCCTGGCGATGCTCGGCTACGACGACGACCGTATCGCCGAGCTGCTCGCGGCGGGCGCGGGCGTGGCGCAGGACTGACGCGAGATCCGCCGAGCTCCGCCCTGGCGCGCGCGGACACGCCCGAAGACGCAGTAAGATCGGCCAGATCGTCGGCCCGGAGACAGAAAGCGATGAAGATGATGCAGAAAGCGAAGCCGGCTCTCGTCACCGCGCTGCTGGCCACGGCACCGGCGCTCGCTGGGGCGCAGGACATGCCGGACATGGCCGCGATGCAGGAGGCCATGGAGGCGGCGCAGCGTTGCATGGAATCCGTGGACCAGAGCGCCTTCGAACGCCTGGGCCGGGACGCCCGGGCCTTCGAGCAGGAGATCCGGCAGCTCTGTGACGCAGGCGAGCGCGGCGCGGCGCAGACGCGCGCCATCGATTTCGCGCGCCGCATGCTCGCGGACGAGGACGTGCAGAAGGCGCGGGCCTGCACGGAGATGATGCGCGAGGCCATGCAGGGCATGCCGATGATGATGCCCATGCCTGCGCCGCCGGACGTGCCGACCCGGGAGGAGCTCGAGCAGCGGCATGTCTGTGACGAGATGCGCTGAGGACTAAAGACAGGGCGAAGGCCTGCCGACTGGTGGTGCTCCGGACGGGGGCGCTGCACGGCAAACCTGAGGACTTCCATAAGTCTTCAACGTATCTCCATGACTTGAGTGCAGATTCCACTCCGCTGAAATCTGTACAATCAGTCCGCCATTCCTGGAGAGACGATCCATGCGCCCTCGCGTCCACATCGGTCTGCTCGCTTCGCTGCTGCTCGCGTCCGCGCCGGCGCTCGCCATCGAGACACCTCAAGCGAGTCCGGAACAGAGCTGCACCACGAGCGGCTGCACGGTCCACTACGACGCGGCGTTCTTCTCGCGCTACGCGCCGATCACTGCCCTCGACATGGTCCGCAACCTGCCCGGGTTCTCCATCGACGACGGCGGCAGCGCACGCGGCTTCGGCGGCGCCCCGCCGAACGTGCTCGTGGACAGCGAACGGGTGTCCTCGAAGTCCGACTCCCCCTCGGATCTGCTCGGCCGCATTCCCGCATCTCAGGTCGAACGCATCGATCTCATCCGCGGCCAGGCGGGCGGTCTCGATCTGCGCGGCCAGGCCGTCGTGGCGAACGTCATCCGCCGCGAAGGCGCCAGGACCAGCGGCGCCTGGAACCTCGCCGGGCGCGTCCGCCCCCCCTCCGATCGGGCGCGCCCACGCGGCAGCGCATCGCTGTCCACGGAGCGTGGTCCGCTAAAGCTGACCATCGGCGGCGAGTACGGGATCTTCCGGGGCATCGACGACGCGCGTGAACGGGTGATCGGTCCGGACGGAGCACGCCTGGAATTCCGCGAGGAGGCCGATCGCCGCGACGGTGACTTCCACAACCTGTCGATGCAGGCGCGCCTGCGCACCGATCGCACGGCCTGGGGCCTCAATCTGCTCACCGACGGCTTCGACGCGGACGGCGGCGAGACCTCACGGCGCACACCCGAGGGGGCGGAGACCTTCGAACTCTTCCAGGGCAACGTGCGGGCGCGCGAGGGCCTGGAAGTCGGCTTCGACGTCGAGCGCGACCTGACCGTGGATCTCGCAGGCAAGCTCATCGCCCTCTACCGCAGCAACGAACAGGACAACCTCGGCTCCCTCGTGCTCGATGGCGCGGACCGGAGCGCGACCCGCTTCCAGACCCTCGACGAGGAACGCATCCTCCGCATGGAGCTGGACTACGCGGGCATCGACGGTCATCTGCTCGAACTCGCCGTGGAGGGCGCCTTCAACACGCTCGACAGCGATTTCGCCCTTGCCCGGGCCGACGCCGGCGGCGTGCTGGTCGCGCAGCCGGTCCCCGGCGCGCGCACCACGGTCGAGGAAGAGCGCGCCGACGTGTCCCTGTCCGATTCGCTGCAGCGCGGCCCGCTCAACATCGATGCCGTGCTCGCCGGCGAATTCTCGACGCTGCGCCAGAGCGGTGGCTTCGCCGAGGAACGCTCCTTCGCCTTCTTCAAGCCCGCCCTGACGCTCACCATGACGCCTCGCGACGAACTCCAGGTGCGCATGCGCGCGCTCCGCGAGATCGGCCAGCTGAACTTCTTCGATTTCGTCAGCAGCGCCGACCTCGGCGACGACGAGCTGGCCCTCGGCAATCCAGGGCTCGAGCCCGAGGCGACGAACACGCTCGACGCGACCGTCGAGTGGCGCCCGGGTCCGGTCGCATCGGTGAGCGTCACGGCCTTCCACGACCAGATCGAGGACGTGCAGGACCTGCTGCCGCTCACGGGCAATCTCGAAGTGCCGGGCAACATCGGCGACGGCACGCGCAGCGGCGTGCGCACGGAGATGACGCTGCCCCTGAATCCGGTCGGCCTGCGCGGCGGCCGCCTCGACCTGAGCAGCCGCTGGCAGACCTCGGAGGTCGACGATCCGCTCACGGCGAACGCGCGCCGCCTGTCCGGCGAGCGCGCCTGGTCCTGGGACCTCTCCGTGCGCCAGGATCTCACGGATCTGGGCCTCGCCTGGGGCGCCAGCATCGACGGTCAGGACGGCGTCACGGACTTCGGTCTCGACGAACTCGACGACACGCGCCAGCGCACAGACGTCGACGCCTTCGTGGAACTGCGTGCGATCCAGGGCGTGCTGGTGCGCCTGCGCGCGGAGAACCTGCTGCGCGGCGGCACGGACCGGGACCGCCAGGTCTTCGGCACGAGCCGGGCGATCGGCGACCTCGCCTTCCGCGAGCAGCGCCTGCGCCGCCCGGCGCGGGAGTTCACGCTCGAGGTGAGCGGCACCTTCTGATCCACGTGCGCGGCGCCAGCGGCGCCGCGCGATCCTCTCTCAACCCGAAGCCGCGAGCGCCTGATCGATGTCCTCGAGGATGTCGTCGATGTGCTCGATGCCGATGCACAGGCGGATCGTTTCCGGCGTCACGCCCACGGAGCGCTGCTCCGCCTCCGTGAGCTGGCGGTGCGTGGTCGAAGCCGGATGGCAGGACAGGGTCTTCGCATCGCCGATGTTCACGAGCCGCTTGATGAGCTTCAGCGCGTCGTAGAACTTCACGCCCGCATCGAAGCCGCCCTTCACCCCGAAGGTGAGCAGCGAGGAAGGCCGGCCCTTCGTGTACTTCTGCGCGAGGCCGTGATGGGGATGGTCCGCGAGCCCCGCGTAGCTCACCCAGTCGACCCGGTCGTGGCCCTGCAGGTGCTTCGCCACGGCCATGGCGTTCTCGCAGTGGCGCTCCATGCGCAGGGGCAGGGTCTCGATGCCCTGCATGAGCAGGAAGGCGTTCATGGGTGACAGCGCCGCGCCGGTGTTGCGCAGGGCCACCGTGCGCGCGCGGCCCGCGAAGGCGGCAGGACCGAAGGCGTCGGCGTAGACCACGCCGTGATAGGCCGCCTCCGGCGTCGTGAACATGGGATAGCGTTCCCCGTTCGCCTTCCATTCGAAGCGGCCGCCGTCGACGATGATGCCACCGAGCGTGGTGCCGTGGCCGCCCATGTACTTGGTGAGCGAGTGCACCACCACGTCGGCGCCGTAGCTGATCGGCTTCAGCAGCGCCGGCGTGCCAACCGTGTTGTCGACGATCAGGATCACGCCATGGCGGTGCGCCATCTCCGCGACCGCCTCGATGTCGACGATATTGCCCGCCGGATTACCGATGCTCTCGCAGAAGACCGCCTTCGTCTTCGCGTCGATCAGCTTCTCGAGCGCCGCCGGCGAGTCGTCCTCCGCGAAGCGCACCTCGACGCCGAGGCTCGGGAACATGTGCGCGAACAGCGTGTAGGTGCCGCCGTAGAGCTGCGGGACCGTGACGATGTTGTCGCCCGCCGTCACCACGTTGAGGATCGCGTAGTGGATCGCGGCGCTGCCGGCCGCCAGCGCCAGCGCTGCGACGCCGCCCTCGAGCTGCGCGACGCGCTCCTCGAGCACCCCGTTGGTGGGATTCATGATCCGCGTGTAGATGTTGCCGGGCACCGCGAGGTCGAAGAGATCGGCGCCGTGCTGCGCGTCGTCGAACTCGTAGGCGACGGTCTGGTAGATCGGGGTCGTGACGGACTTCGTGGTCGGATCGGTGACGTAGCCGGCGTGGATGGCCAGGGTCTCGTCGCGCATGGGGCTGGGTCTCTCGCAGTGGCGGTCGGTGAGCGCGACGTTGCCACGAGGCGATGACGTGAGGCCACCGCAATCCATGCACGACGACCTGCGGCGGCTGCAGAAAGGCCGGCGCGCTCGGGTCAGACCGTGGCTTCGGCCTCCGCCCGGCGCCGGAGTCGGGCACCGGCACCACGGCGGAAGCGCCAGCGGCCGATCACGGAGAAGCGGTCGACGAACAGCCGACCGTCGAGGTGATCGATCTCGTGCTGCAGGGCGCAGGCGTGGAGATACTCGAGTTCCCGCTCGAAGAACGCACCCGCGGCATCCTGCGCCCGCACGCGTACCTGCACGGAGCGCAGGACGCTGCCCTCCACGCCCGGGAGCGACAGGCAGCTCTCCTCCGCGAAGCCGTAGAGGCGCCGCTCGACGATCACCGGATTGACGTACAGCTCGGGCGCTGTTTTGTCCTCGGACAGATCGAGCACCGCCACGCGGCGCAGCTCACCGAGCTGAGGCGCCGACAGACCGATGCCGCCCGAGGCCTTCAGCGTGTCCTCGAGGTCGCGCACCAGCGTGCACAGCGTGTCGTCGAAGCGCGTGACGTCCTCGGAAACCTGATGCAGCCGCGGATCCGGATACTCGATGACGGGCCGGATACTCATGCCAGCGTGGTGCCCTGTTCGGGGCCCGCAGGCAGGCGATCGCCGGACGCTTCCGAGTCGTCAGCATCATCGGCGCGGCGCCGCGCACGGGCACGCAGCAGCGGGATGATGGCGACGAGCGTGACCAGCAGCAGCGTGATCTCCACGAGATAGACGGCCACGTAGCCCCCCGTCGCCGCCTCCACCCAGAGTCCGTCGAAGGCGCCGAGGATGCCCGTGATGACGTCGCGGAGGACGCCGCTCAGGCCGATGGCGGCGCCCGCCGCCGTCGCCTGCACGGAACCCCAGGCGCCGAGCGCGAGTCCCGCCTGATCCTCCGGCGCACGGTTCATGGTCGCGGTCAGCGTGCCGTGGCTGAACAGGGCCGCGGAGAAACCGATCATGAAGTTGCCCACGACGAAGGGCAGCGTATCGCCGAGTGGCGCGGCGAAGATGACGCCGAGAAACGCCGGAACGCCGAGCAGCGCGCCGACCTGTGCCGTCCGATAGGCGTCGGCCCCGGCGCCGACGGCCTGGGAGGCGACGCCGAAGCCGACGAGGCCGCCGAGGGCGAAGAGCGCCGTGAGCGTCGTCGTGGCGCTGACGCTCATGCCGAGGACCTGGCCGCCGAAGGGCTCGAGCAGGATGTCGGCCATGCCGAAGGCGAGCGTGCCGATGCCGATCACGGTCAGGTGCAGCCGGGTCTGATGCGTGGCGCTGAAGCGTGACCAGGTCTCCGCGAAGGAGGGTTCCGCGGGCAGCTCGACGTTGCCGCGCAGCGGCCGCCGCGGCTCCTGCTTCCACATGCTGACCGAGTTCAGGACCATGGCCAGGACGGCGGCACCCTGGATCACCTGCACCAGGCGGCCGGGCGTGAAGTCACGCAGCGCGGCGCCGAAGGCGAGCGCGCTGACGATCATGCCGAGCAGCAGCATGACGTACATGAGCCCCACGACCTTGGGGTGGGATTCTTCGGGCGTGAGGTCCGTGGCGAGCGCGAGGCCCGCGGTCTGCACCGTGTGCACGCCGCCGCCGACCAGCAGGAAGGCGAGCGCCGCGGCGCCCTGACCGATCCACGCGGGCGCGTCCGCCGCCTCGCCCTTGCCCGCGAGCACCAGCAGCGCGAAGGGCATGATCGCGAAGCCGCCGAACTGATAGAGCGTACCCTTCCAGATGAACGGCACCCGGCGCCAGCCGAGAGCACTGCGGTGCGTGTCGGACTTGTAGCCGATGAAGGCCCGGAAGGGCGCGAACACGATCGGCAGCGCCAGCATGATGCCGACGAGCGAGGCGGGAACCCCGAGCTCGACGATCATGACGCGGTTCAGCGTGCCCACGAGGAGCACGAGGGACATGCCGACCGACACCTGGAACAGCGACAGCCGCAGCAGGCGCCTCAGCGGCAGGTCGGGTGTGGCGACGTCCGCGAAGGGGAGATAGCGCGACCCGAGGGACGCCCAGAGGCGGAGCACACTGCTACGGACCGATCCCATGGCGTGCGTTCCGCGCTCCGGCGTCCCCCTGCTTCAGCCTTCGTCCCGGCTTTCCGTCGTCAGCGTCTTCAATCCGAACGCCGACGAGAGCGGCGTCGGATTCTTGCTGAGCGTGGAGAAGCCGAGGCTGCTGTCGGCGGACGGCTTCGTGAGCAGCGGCATGCCGAACATGCCCGAGAAGCTGAAGTTCGAGGTGCCGCCGCCGAGGATCGGCCCACTCTTCGCGAGCAGCGGCAGACCGAACATGCCCGAGAAGCTGAAGTCCGACACGTTGCCGCCCATGGCCGGCCCCTTCTTCAGGGCATTCATGCCGAGCAGATCCGACAGGGGTGTCTTCCGGCTCGTCAGCGTCGGGATGCCGATGAAGTCGGAGAACAGCATCGAGCTGCTGTCGGTGTACTCGGGTACGCGGTCGACGTCGACGGGTCCGGCCGCATCGAGCGTCTTCTCCGCCTGCCGGGCGAACCCGAAGCGACAGGCGACGACGACCACGTGCCGCCCGCGTTCGAGGCCCGCGGTGCACGACGGCGCCAGGGCGGACGGAACGATGCCGTCGGCGACTGCCGCGCGAACGGTGACCGCATTGTCCTTGCCCGGGGCGAGGGCGTGCGCCGAGAAGGGCTTGTAGGCCCGGTCCATCGCGGCCGATACGCACTCCTCGCTCGCGAGTGCAGCCACGACGTCCTGAGCCGTCTGCCCGGATTCATACATTCTGACGATCGGGAACATGCTGGTTCTCCTTGCCGGCCGAGCGCACGAGCAGCCCTGTGGGCGTGTCGGCGCAAAGGGGTCGGGCTGCTGGAAACGGTGCCCTGCCAGCGCCCCGGAAACCCGTTCCGGCGCGGCCCGGAGCACTCCGGGTCGCTATCGGCGCCCCGCGGGATCACCTCCCCCGGGGAACCGATGGCGCTCCGATCGCATCTGCCGAACGCTGCTCCGCGACGTCTGACGGCCCGCGGATGGGCGCCGGCAGATGACGACCGGTGCCTCGACCTCGAGCCTCAGCCCCCCCAGAAAGCGGAGAACCAGGTCGTGTTCGAGAGGATCGACGCGTGAACGATCAGCGAAACGGTGATCACGCCGCCGAGCAGCAGCGGGATACCGACCGTGGGGTTCACGACGCACCACAATCTTCCATTGTTCATCTCTGGGTCTCCTCAACCGAGCCAGGGGGTGTACATGTAGGCGAGCACGTGGGCGATCACCGAGATCACTCCGAACACTCGCGTGCCGTCGATGATCTGCTTGTGGATCTCCTCGGACTCCCTGATGGTCAGGCCGGTCGGAAAGACCTTTTCCTCTTCTGCCATTGCTTGGTCCTCTGCGTTACTTCGACTCCGCCGCAGCTGCGGCGCCCGTTATCCCGAAGACCTGGAAGCAGATCGCTCCGAGCCCCGGTCCGGTCGAGCTGCCCCTTCGCATTGCTGCACGGGGAGCCCTCCCGACACTGAAGCTAAGGGATCGATCAGCGCCGTGTCAATCTGGATTGACTTCATTTGGTGTAAACATTGATTGACATCATTCCGGAGCGATCGAGCCTGACGAGTCACGGCATCCGCCGCCCCGGCCGCAGCGGCCAGAGCCGCTTCACTTCCGCATGCCCCGCGCCGTGCGGTCCTCAGGGGGCGGTGCTGGCGTCATGGCAGGCGCCGCGTCGAGCAGCGGCAGCAGCTCCTGCACGAGCCGCTCGAGCTGTGGATCCCGGCCCTGCGCGAGCAGCGACGGATCGTCCCAGACCTCGATGTCGGGGCTGACCCCCTCGCCCTCCCAGAACCAGTGGCCGTCGTTGTCGTAGAGCCGCGCACCGGGGACCGTGATGCCCGAGCCGTCGACGAGACGATGGCCCGTGGCCGGGCCGACGAGGATGCCCATGGTGTTCTCACCGACGATGGGCCCCGCCTCCAGCTCCTGAAAGGCCCAGGGCAGGCCGTCACCGCCGGAGGCGGCCCAGCCGTTGATGAGCATGCCGACGGGGCCGCGGTTGGTTTCCACCGGGTAGGTGTGGTCGCGACCGTGGCGCCAGTGGAGGTTGTAGACCACGGGCCGCTGCAGCAGCTCGAGGAAGCGGTCGGCGAGCTGACCACCGCCGTTGAAGCGTTCGTCGATGACGAATCCCTCCCTGTCCAGCTGCCCGTAGAACATGCGCACGAGCTCCTGCTGGCCACGATCGGCCGTGTTGGTCATGTACACGTAGCCGAGGCGTCCGCCGGACAGCTCGTCGACCCTGCGGCGATTGCCTTCGATCCACTCGAGCTTGCGCAGCAGGTTCTCCTCGTCCTCGGTCAGCGTCTTCACGACGATCTCGCGGGCGCTGCGCTCCCTGCCGTCGCGGCTCACCCGCAGCGAGACGGTACGCCCGGCGAGACCAGCGAAGGCCGCGTAGGGGTCCCGCACCGCCAGGAGCGGCGTACCGTTCACCGCGTGGATGACGTCGCCCTCGCGCACGTCCACCCCCGGCCGGTCAAGCGGCGAGCGGACCTCGGACTCCCAGGGCGCAGGACGGACGATGCGACCGACCCGATAGCGACCGCCGCGCTCGGCCCAGTCGATGCCGAGGAACCCGGTCTCCCGCGCCTCCAGGGGCTCGACCTCGCCGACGCGGACGTAGGTGTGGCCGGCGCTCGTCTCGCCGAGCAGGTGGAACTGCAGACGCGCGAGATCCCAGCGCGTGCGCACGTCGTCGAGCAGCGCGCCGTACTTCGCGCCCACCGCGTCCCAGTCGAGACCGTGCATGGCCGGGTCGTAGAAGAAGTCGCGGTAGCGGCGCCAGGTGTCCGCGTAGATCTGTTCCCACTCCTCGCGCGGCACCAGGTTCATGACGAGTCCGTCCAGAGGCACCGGCGTCTCGAGCTTCTGCTCGGCCTCCGGCGCGACGATGCCCCAGTCCTTCTTCACGCGGACCAGCAGCGCCTCGCCGTCCGCCGTGGGGCTCGCCACCGCGACACCCGCGAGGATCGTCTTTTCCTCGCGCTCCTCGAAGTCGTAGTAGACGAGATCGCCCTCCTCGTCCGCGGCGCCGGTGTTCGGTTCGCGCAGGTAGACGAGCCTGCCCTCGAAGGCGTGGAGCAGGCCGAAGTTGCCGGCGCGGGGCGGCAGCACCTGGAGACGCGCCTCGATGTCCTCGAAGTCGATCTCCACCTCGGGGACGCCGTCGTTCTCCTCCTCTCGTTCTTCTTCCTCTTCGGCTTCGGCATCGAAGGCGTCGTTGCGCGGCGCCAGCAGGCTGGGCACGTCGGGCCGGAGCGCGATGGCCGCGATCCGCGTCGCGTTCGGATACACCCAGGTGCGGTCGAGATCGGAGTAGACCGCGTCGAGGTTCCGGTCCGAGTGGAAGAAGAGATAGGCCCCGTCGCGGCTGAAGGCCGGGTTCGCGTCCGCGTAGTAGCCGCTCGTCACCGCGTGGGTCTCGCCGCTGTCCACGTCGTGGAGCGAGATGCCGCTGCGGCCGTTGGGGCGGCCCTGCGGGAAGGCGAGCCAGCGCGAGTCCGGCGACCAGGCCATGGCGTAGTCACCGCGCGCACCGTGCGTGAGGAAGTAGCCGTAGTAGCCGGCATCCGCGACCTCGCGGCGGCGACCGGATTCCACCTCCACCACGTTGATGACCTGCCGTTCGTCGATGTACGCGATGCGCTCACCGTCCGGCGAGAAGTGCAGGCGGTAGCCATAGCCCTCGCCGCGATCCGTGAGCTGGCGCGGCGCCTCGCCGCTGCCCGGCGTCTGCAGGTGGATCTCGTACTCGCCGCTGCGGTCGCTCCAGAAGGCGACGGCGCTGCCGCCCGGCGCGAAGGCCGGCGCGCGATCGAAGGCGCCGGAGCTCTGCGTCAGATTGACGCTGTAGCCCTCTTCCGCCGGCACGTCGAAGAGTTCACCGCGCGCCTCGAAGACCACGCGCTTGCCGCCCGGGCCCGCCGCCGCGGCACGGATCGCGTCCTTCACGTCCACCATGCGCGGCATCTCGACGGCGAGATCGCTGACGACCGTGACCGGGATCTCACGCGGCTCGAGCGCCTCCGCATCCATGATGAAGAGGCCGTTGTCGGCGTCGAAGACCAGCGTGTCGTCGTTGCTGCCGAGGTAGGAGACGTCGAAGGCCTCGAAGTCCGTGACCCGGCGCGTCGAGCCGTCGCCGAGTTCGTGCACCCAGACGTTCAGACGCATGGCCTCGTCGTCGTCGGAAAGGAAGAAGAGCTGGTCACCGACCCAGGAAGGCCTGCCGGCGATGGCGACGCTGTCGGTGACCTTCACCACCGAGTCGTCGGTGAGGTCGTAGATGTAGATGTCCGAGGAGAAGCCGCCGCGGTAGCGCTTGAAGGGCCGGTCCTCGGTGAGACGGGTGACGTAGGCGAGGCGCTCGCCGTCCGGGGAGAAACTGCCGAGTTCGCCATAGGGCACGGCGAGCGGCTCGGGCAGGCCACCGGACTTGTCGACGAGGAAGAAGCGGCTGACGCGCTGCGTACCGCTCGCGCGGGTGGAGGCGAACAGCAGGCGCTCCCCGTCCGGGTGCCAGTCGACCATGCGGTCGGCGTGCGAGTCGTGGGTGACGCGCACCGGTACGCCGCCCGCGACGGGCATGACGTAGACGTCGACGTTGCCGCCGTAGCTGGCCGAGAAGCCGATCTCGCTCCCGTCGGGCGAGAAGCGCGGCCAGGATTCCTCTCCGGGCGAGTGCGTCAGTTGCCGGGCCTCGCCGCCGGCGCGATCGACGAGCCAGACGTCGCCGCCGTAGACGAAGGCGACATGGTCGTCCGAGACGTCCATGTAGCGCATGAGCCGTGCGCTGATCGCCGCATCGACGGTGCTGGCGGCGATCAGCCCCAGCACCAGCGCTGCTGTCGAGATGACTCTTCGCATGATTGCTCCCCTGCGGACATCGGGTGGAGGCCGACCACCCCGAAGACGGAGGGCCGAACGCGGGAGCCCGATACTGACCGAGCCGCTGTGCGGTGGCGAGGCACGCGCGACGGATCGCGGGGCGGTGCGCGCTCGAGGGCCTGCGCATGGCACACGCACGCGATGGCGATGGCGACCACGCTTTGTCAGCGCCGCGCGCAACCTGCAGCATGAGCGGGTGAAACGCGGAAGCGCGCAGCCGCGATAGGTCGTAATGCGTAGCGACGATGGACAGCCCATCGCCCCGTCCTGCATCGCGCGTCTGGCGGACGCGGGCGGGCGGATCGCGCCCCTGGCGCCGATCGGCGCCGAAGTCCACGGCATCGATCTGTCCGCCGAGACGCCACCGGAACCCGAGCTGCGCGCGGCGTTGGAGCTGACCATGGCGCGACGCGGCTTCCTGGTCTTCCGCGACCAGGGGACGCTCGCGAACGAGGCCTTCCTGCGCGCCAGCTGCTGGTGGGGTGGCCGGGCCCTGCACAGCACGCACGGCGTGCATCCGGCGACGCCCGGCGGCGATCGCCACATCTTCCGCCTCTCCAACGACGAGCGTCACGGCATTCCCGGCGTGGGTCCGCAGTGGCACAACGACGGCAGCTTCGAGGCGGCGACCTTCTCCCACGCGGGCTATCACATCATTCGCCCGGCGGAGCGGGGCGGCGGGACGCTGTTCGCACATCAGGGCGCGGCCCACGACGCGCTCCCGGATGATCGCCGGACCTACTGGCGCCGGCTCTCGTCCGTGAACTCCACGAGCGGCGTGGTCCATCCACTGGTGCACGAGCATCCGCTCACGCATCGCGCCTGCGTATGGCTGCACCTCGGCATGACCGGCGCCGTCATCGAACGACACGCGGACCGGGAGGAATTCCGGCTGCTGGAGGCCGACGAGCTGCGCCAGCTCTGCCACGAATACGACGATCTGCTGAACGCAGGCCTGAAAGCGGGCTACGCGTGCCTGTTCGAGTACCGCGCCGGCGACTGCGTCTTCGTCGACAATCTCGCCGTGGCGCACAAGGCGGCGCCCGAGGCGCATCGACCGGCGAGCGAGCAGGGCCTCCGCATCATGCACCGCAGCACGGTTCGGGGCGTCGCCCCGCTCGCGCCACGCGACGGTCTGCCCCAGTACGTCGACATCCACGGCCCGAACCCGATCGGAACCGGCGTCTGGCAGGGCGGTGGCATCGGCTTTCGCTGGGAAGACGGCATCCCCATGCAGAACTGAGGGGCGTCAGGCGGTCAGATAGAGCACTCCGGCCGCGTAGGCCGCGAACAGCACGCTCATGACCGGGAACCAGGCGGGGCGCCACACGGTCACGATCATCATCGACGCGCCGAGCGAGGCCACGGCGATGGAGGGCAGCGCCGGATTCTCGAACAGCATGATGTTCACGTAGGGGCCGATGAGGAAATAGCCCAGCATGGAGGCGGACGACACCCTGCCGAGGGTGCGGCTGTGGTTCAGGAAGTCGAGCTCCGCGTCGCTCGCGACGTCGTAGTCCTCCACCGGCAGGGACATCTCCGCTGCACCGTAGATCAGCACGGCGGCGAGCACGAGGACGAAGAAATCGACGATGTTCCAGGCACCGTAGTTCCGCAGCTCCCAACCGACCCACCACATCTGCAGGATGAAGACGAGGATGCAGAGCGCCCACAGACTCGTGGCCCAGTGGAAGCGGATCCGTCGCTGCGCGCGCACGAGTCCGGCCGCCTGACCGAGCAGGCGCGTGATCGCGAGGCCGAGGATGATGGAGATGGTGACGAAGACGTACTCGTGCTGGGTCAACGCGACCTGTCTCCTGCGCTGGAAGTCCCTGGAGCGGGGCGCTGTGCGCGACGACGACACAGCAGCCTCGGGAGCTTCACCGCGCCCGACACCGGTGTCCACCGGTCAGCGATTCGGGGTGCTCTCCCGCGAAGCTCCACGGAACCTCCCACGTCAGGACGCTGCGTTCCGCCGCGAGGCTCGCCATCATGGGGCCGCCACCGACAAGGACCGCTCCGCACGCCCTCCGCATCATGACGAAAGCACCCAGACCTGCCGCCTCTGAGCGTCGCGGCGCCGGCTCGCCGCCCGTCTCGCGCCTGCGTCGCACCCTGCGCTGGCTGCGCCGTATCGTCGTGGTCGCTGCGCTCGTCGTCGCCGCCGGCGTCGGCCTGTGGATGCTGCAGCTCGATCGCGTCATCACGTCCACCTTCGAGGGCCGTCGCTGGTCGGTGCCCGCACGCGTCTTCGCACTGCCCCTCGAGCTCTACGCGGGGCGGGCCCTGTCCGCTGATCAGCTCGTGCTCGAGCTCGATCGGGTCGGCTATCGCGCCGGCAGCGCGCGCGAACCCGGCCGCTACGTCCGCGACGGCGACCGCGTCGACGTGCACCTGCGCAGCTTCGCCTTCGCCGACGGCACCCGCCGTGCCGTCCGGGTCCGCGTCCACTTCGAGGCCGACCGGGTCGATCGGATCCAGCGCATCGACGACCGGGCCCGGGTGGATCTGGTGCGCGTCGAGCCGCCGGTCATCGGCAGCATCTTCCCCTCGCACGGCGAGGACCGGCTCATCGTCGAGCCGGGCGATGCGCCGCTGCTGCTGCTCGAGGCGCTGAAGGCCGTCGAGGACCGCAACTTCGACAAGCACCACGGCTTCGATCCGAAGGCCATCGTCCGCGCCGCGCTGGTGAACCTGCGCGCGGGAAGCGTCGAGCAGGGCGGCAGTACGCTCACGCAGCAGCTCGTGAAGAACTACTTCCTCGACGGTCGCCGCACCCTCGAGCGCAAGCTCCGCGAACTCGCCATGGCGGTGATCCTGGAACTGCGCTTCGAGAAGGCGGATCTGCTGAACGCCTACGTCAACGAGGTCTACGTGGGCCAGGACGGCGCCCGCGCCGTGCACGGCTTCGGCCTGGCCAGCCAGTTCTACTTCGGCAAGCCGCTCGGCGACGTGACGCCGGCGGAGACCGCCCTGCTCGTCGCGTTGATCCGCGGACCCAGCTACTACAACCCCTTCCGGCACCCGGAGCGGGCCCGCGCTCGACGCGATCTCGTGCTGCGCAGGATGGCGGAGGCGGACCTCGTCACGGACGTCGAACTGGAGACGGCGCTGGCGGCCCCGCTCGGCGTGGAACGGCGTGCCCGCCGCGCCGGACGCTACTACCCCGCGTTCATGGATCTCGTCCGCACGCAGCTGCGCCGCGACTACGACCCGGTCCAGCTCGCGTCCAACGGCTTCCGCATCTTCACCACCCTCGATCCGGTGGTACAGGAGAGCGCCGAGCGGGCCCTGCAGGAGACGCTGGGCGCCACGGAGGCCGCGCGCGGCATCGAGGTGGGCAGCCTGCAGGGCGCGGTCGTCGTCGTACATGCCCAGACCGGCGAGGTGCAGGCCGTCGTGGGCAGCCGCGACGTCGGTGGCGCGGGCTTCAACTACGCCGTGGACGGCCGGCGCCCGATCGGCTCCCTCGTGAAGCCCCTCGTCTATCTCTCTGCCCTGGAGGCGGATCCGTCCCTCCATCTCGCGTCCGTCGTCGACGACGCCCCGGTACGGCTGCGCGAACCGAACGGCGCGGTCTGGGCGCCGTCGAACTTCAGCGGGGGACCCCGGGGCGCCGTACCGTTGTACCGGGCACTCGCCGAGTCGCTGAACCTCGCGACCGTGGCCGTGGGCATGAGCGCCGGCGTCGAGGTCGTCGCCGAGCGCATCGGCAGCATCGTCGGCATCGACGCGCCGGCGCCCTATCCCTCGCTGCTCCTCGGCGCCATGGACCTGTCCCCGGTCCAGGTGGCGCGGCTCTACGCGGTGTTCGCCGGCGGCGGCTTCGCGGCGCCGCAGAAGACGATTCTCGCGGTCGAGGACCGCGCCGGCGGCAAGCTCGATCGCTTCCCGCTGGAGATGGGGCAGCGCGCCGACCCGGCCACGGTACTCGCCATCGACCATGCGCTCGGCGTCGTCATGCGCCGCGGGACGGGGCGCGGCTCGCGCTTCGCGGAGCGCGGCGTGGCCGGCAAGACCGGCACCTCCGACGAGTTCCGGGACGCCTGGTTCGCCGGCTTCGACGCCGCGCACCTCGCCGTGGTGTGGGTGGGCT
>JAZBPO010000106.1:0-8944 GCA_036351675.1 Pseudomonadales bacterium | reverse complement strand
GTTCGCGAACGAAGGGCGCATGCGCGAGCCGAGGCTCCTGCGCGCCGACCGGGATGCCGCTTTCCTCGACGAGCCGGTGCTGTCGCCTTCGATCGCGGCGCGCTTGACGGCCATGCTGGAGCAGGTGGTGCGCGACGACGGGACCGCCGCGAAGGCCGCCATTCCCGGCTACCGCGTCGCGGGCAAGACCGGGACCGTCCGCAAGGTCGGCGCCGGCGGGTACGACGACGCACGTCATCTCGCCTGGTTCGTCGGCTTCGCCCCGGTGACGTCGCCGCGCGTCGCCGCGGTGGTGCTGGTGAACGAGCCCCGCACGGAGCGCTCCGGTGGTGGCGCCGTCGCGGCGCCGGTGTTCGCGCGTGTGGTCGCGGGCGCCCTGCGCCTGCTCGCGGTGCCGCCGGACGCGGACGTCGTCGCGGAGGCGCCGGTGGAGCCGAAGCCTCGGCGGCAGCGGGAGGCGGTCTGATGAACGCCCTCGCGTTCACCTTGGCAGAACTGTTCCGCCGCGCCGGCCTCGACGACCTGACGCCGTCCGCAGCCGAGGTCCTCGCGACGCCGCTCGCGGGGCTGGCCATGGACTCGCGCCGCCTGCGGCCGGGCGAAGCGTTCCTCGCGGTCGCCGGGCGCGCGACGGACGGGCGTCGCTACCTCGCGGACGCGGCAGCGCGCGGCGCCGCGGTACTCATCGTCGATGGCGAGGTGTGCGAGGCCGACCGGTCCGCGGCCGGATCCGTCCCGCTCGTCGGCGTCGAGGAGCTGCCGCGCAAGCTCGGCCGTCTCGCGGCCGCCTGGTACGACGATCCTTCCCGCGCGGTGCGCCTCCTCGGCGTCACCGGTACCAACGGCAAGACCTCCTGCACGCACCATCTGGCGGAGCTGCTCGATGCGCTCGGCGAGCGCGCGGGCATCTGCGGCACGCTCGGCAACGGCTTTCCGGGCGCGCTCCGGGACACGGGGCTCACGACCGCCGACGTCGTCACGCTCACCGCGGACCTGGCGTGGATGCGCGACGCCGGTGCGAACTGGGTCGCCATGGAGGTGTCCTCCCATGCCCTCGATCAGGACCGGACGGCGGGCATGCGCTTCGCCGGCGCCCTGCTCACGAACCTGAGTCGCGATCATCTCGACTACCACGGGTCCATGGACGCCTACGGTGAAGCGAAGCGGCAGCTCTTCCTCGCGCCGGGGCTCGAGGTGGCCGTACTCAATCGTGACGACGCCTTCGCGCGGAGCCTGCCCGGGCGTCTGCCTGCTGCGATCGAGCTCTTCGACTACTCGCTCACGGATTCCGCCGCGTCCCTGCACGTACGTGAACGCACCGTCGATGCGCATCGCAGCGTGGTGGAGATCGCGTCGGTCTGGGGGCGTGGTCGCCTCGCGACGTCGCTGCTCGGGGACTTCCTGCTCTCGAATCTGCTCGGTGCGGTGACGCTCCTCGCGGGGCTCGGACTGCCGCTGGGTGCACTGCTCGCGGCCGCGGAGCGCGTGCGCCCGGTGATCGGCCGGCTGCAGCCCTTCGACCATCCGGCGGGGTTCACCTGCGTCGTCGACTATGCGCACACGCCTGCAGCGCTCGCCCAGGCGCTCGGTGTGCTCCGCGCCCACTTTCCGGGGCGCGTGATCTGCGTCTTCGGCTGTGGTGGCGAGCGCGATGCGGGCAAGCGGTCCCTCATGGGGGCAGCCGCGGCAGCCGGCGCCGATCGTATCGTGCTGACGGACGACAACCCGCGCGGCGAGGACGGCGACCTCATCCTGGCGCAGATCGCCGAAGGCGTCGGCGCTGCCGTGCCGAGTACCGTCGAGCGCGACCGGGCGGCGGCCATCGCCCTCGCCTGCGCCGAGGCGGCGCCCGGCGACGTCGTGCTCGTGGCGGGCAAGGGCCACGAGAACTACCAGGACGGGGCGAGCGGCCGCGTGTCCTACTCGGACGCGGCGGTCGTCGAGCGTCTCGTGCGCGCGGCGGAGCGCGAGGAGGCCCGATGCTGCTCTGGCTGACGGAGATGCTCGCCGACCTCGAACCCGGCTTCGCCGTCTTCGGGTACATCACGCTGCGCACGATTCTCGCGGTGCTGACGTCGCTCGCCGTCTCGCTGCTCGTGGGCCCGACCATGATCCGGCGCCTGTCCCATCATCAGATCGGCCAGGCCGTGCGCGCCGATGGCCCCGCTTCGCACCTCTCCAAGGCCGGCACCCCGACCATGGGGGGCGCGCTCATCATCGTCGCGGTCGTGCTCGCGACGGTGCTCTGGAGCGATCTCGCCAACCGTTTCGTCGGCCTGGCGCTGTTCGTCATCCTCGCCTTCGGGGCCGTCGGCTGGGTCGACGACTACCGCAAGGTCGTGGAGCGCGATCCGCGCGGTCTCCCGGCACGCTGGAAGTACCTCTGGCAGTCCCTGGCCGGGGCGGTCACGGCCGTCGTCCTCTGGTTCACGGCGGCCGCGCCGGTGGAGACGCAGCTCATCGTTCCCTTCTTCAAGACCGTGGCCCTCGAGCTGGGTGCGCTCTATCTGGTGCTCACATACTTCGTGATCGTCGGCAGCTCGAACGCGGTGAACCTGACCGACGGCCTGGACGGACTCGCGATCATGCCCGCCGCCATGGTCGCCGGTGCCCTCGGCCTCATGGCCTATCTCACCGGCAACGCGGTCTTCTCCGACTATCTCCAGATCCCCTTCGTCCCGGGTGCGGGCGAGCTCGCCATCTTCTGCGGCGCCATCGTCGGCGCCGGGCTCGGCTTCCTCTGGTTCAACGCCTATCCGGCGCAGGTGTTCATGGGGGACGTCGGTGCGCTCGCCCTCGGCGCCGCGCTCGGCCTGGTCGCGGTGGTGATCCGCCAGGAGCTCGTGCTCTTCGTCATGGGCGGCGTGTTCGTGCTCGAGACCGTCTCGGTCATCCTGCAGGTCGCTTCCTTCAAGCTCACGGGGCGCCGGATCTTCCGCATGGCCCCCATCCATCACCACTTCGAGCTCAAGGGCTGGCCGGAGCCGCGCGTGATCGTGCGCTTCTGGATCATCTCGCTGGTCCTCGTGCTCGTGGGCCTGTCGACGTTGAAGCTCCGATGACGACGACGACGCACAGGGTCGGAGAAGCCGTGGTCCTCGGGCTCGGGATCACGGGGCTGTCCTGCGCGCGCCATCTCGCCGCGGACGGCTGGCCAGTGTGTGTCATGGACACGCGCGAGCATCCACCGGCCCTGACCGCACTGCGTTCGGAGCTGCCGGCCGTCGACTTCGTCACTGGCGGCTTCGACGAGGCGCGCGTCCTCGCGGCGGGACTGCTCGCGGTGAGTCCCGGTATCTCCGCCGACGATCCGATGCTGCAGCGCGCGCGGAGCGCGGGTCTCGACGTCGCAGGCGACATCGAGCTCTTCGCCCGCGCGGCGCGGGCGCCGGTCACCGGTATCACGGGCACGAACGGCAAGAGCACGGTCACGAGTCTCGTCGGGGCCATGCTGCGCGCGGCCGGCCTGGACGTCGCCGTCGGGGGCAATCTCGGAGAACCCGCGCTCGACCTGCTCGAGCGGGCCCCACGCGACGGCTACGTGCTCGAGCTGTCGAGTTTCCAGCTCGATCTCGTCACGCGCCTGTCGCTCGACTGCGCGGCGCTCCTCAATCTGTCGGCGGACCATCTCGACCGCTACGGCGCCATGGCCGACTACGCCGCTTCGAAGCGGCGCATCTATGCGCATGCGCGCACGGCGGTCTACGACGCCGACGACCCGCGCATCGAGCCCGACGCCGGCTTCGCCGGTCGCCGCGTCGTGCTGCGCTCCGTGTCCGCACCGGCAGAGGATGAGTGGGGCCTCGTCGGCAGCGGCGCCGACACCATGCTGAGCGGGCCCTCGGGGTCCTTCCTCGCGGCGCGGGAGCTGCCGATCGCAGGGCGCCACAACGCCTTCAACGTGCTCGCTGCCTTCGCCGTGGCGCACGCACTCGGCGTGCCCATCGACGCGGCGAGGGAGGCGCTCGTGGGCTTCGAGCCTCTGCCCCATCGCTGCGTGCCCGTCGCCGACATTCGTGGTGTCCGCTTCGTGGACGACTCCAAGGCCACCAACGTCGGCGCCTGCCGCGCGGCGCTGGAAGGCCTCGACGACGGCGCGCGGCAGCTGGTCCTGATCGCCGGTGGTCTCGGCAAGGGCGCGGACTTCGGTGAGCTCCGCGACGCCGTCGCCGCCCATGTGCATGCCCTCGTACTCCTGGGGCGCGACGCGGGTCAGCTCGCGGATGCGCTCGGCGATCTCTGCCATCACGAGTTCGCCCGGGACATGGAACACGCGGTGCGCACGGCACGTGCCCTCGCGCGCCCGGGCGATACCGTGCTGCTCGCGCCGGCCTGCGCGAGCTTCGACCAGTTCGATTCCTATGCTGCGCGCGGCGACGCGTTCGCGGCGGCCGTGCGCGCCCTCGACGCGGAGCTGCTCACGTGACCGCCGTCCGCAGCGTGGCGCCGGCAGCTGGTGGCGAGGCCCCGGTGGACGGCCTGCTCCTGTCTCTCTGGCTCGGCCTCCTAGGCCTCGGCCTCGTGGCGGTGACGTCCGCATCCACGGAACTCGCCGTGCGGGATTTCGGCGATCCCTGGCATCATCTCGTGCGTCACGGCCTCTATCTGATGGTGGCGATCGTGGCCTTCGGCTGCGTGCTCGCCGTACCCACGCGCTTCTGGCGGCGCCTCGGCGCGCCGGCCTACTTCCTGACGCTGCTGCTGCTGTTGCTGGTGCTCGTCCCGGGCATCGGGCGCGAGGCCAACGGCTCGCTGCGTTGGGTGGCGTTCGGCCCCCTCTCCTTCCAGCCATCGGAGGCCGCCAAGTTCCTCCTGGTGATCTATCTCGCACATTATCTCTGCAGGCGGCGCGAGGAAGTGTGCGGCTCCTTCGTCGGCATGGTCCGGCCCCTGGGCTGGCTGCTCATTCCGGCCATGCTGCTGCTCGCCGAACCCGATCTGGGCGCCACGGTCGTCATCTTCGGCGCCGCGGCGGCCACGCTCCTGCTCTCCGGCGCGCGCCTGCGCGACTTCTCCCTGCTCGTGCTCCTCGGCGCCAGCGCCCTCGGCGCAGCGCTGCTGTCCGATTCCGAGCGGATCCGTCGCCTCAACGCGTTCCTGGATCCCTGGGAAGTGCGCTATGCGGATGGCTATCAGCTCACCCAGGCGCTCATCGCCTTCGGGCGCGGCGAGTGGTTCGGCGTCGGCCTGGGCGAGGGGCTGCAGAAGCTCTTCTATCTTCCCGAGGCGCACACGGACTTCATCGTCGCCGTGATCGCCGAGGAGCTCGGCGCCGTGGCGGTCCTGGCGCTGTGCGCCGCGCTCGCGACCATCGTGGTCCGCGGCCTGCGGCATGGCCGCAGGGCGGAGCTGCGCGGCGATGCCTTCGCCGCTCGGCTCGCCTACTGCGCGGCGCTCATGCTCGGTGTTCAGACACTCGTGAGCCTCGGCGTGAACACGGGTCTGCTGCCCACCAAGGGGCTGACGCTGCCCTTCGTCAGCTACGGGGGCAACTCGCTGATCGCCTCGTGTGCGCTGCTCGCGCTCCTCGTGCGCGTCGACTTCGAGAATCGGATCGCGGCGCCGCCGCGGCGCCGCCGGGAGCTGCGCGCATGAGTGCGGTCACGGGAGCGGAATTCCGGGCGCCGGGGATGCGCCGCATCCGTCGTATCCACTTCGTCGGCATCGGCGGCTCCGGGATGTGCGGCATCGCCGAGGTACTGTCGAACGAGGGCTATCGCGTCACGGGCTCGGATCTGCTGCGCTCCGATGCCTGCCGCCGCCTCGAGGGACTCGGCGTCGAGGTCGCGATCGGCCAACGTGCGGAGAACGTCGTCGGCGCCGACGTCGTCGTCGTCTCCAGTGCCATCGGCGACGACAACCCGGAACTGCAGGCCGCGCGCGCCGCGAGGATACCCGTCGTGCGGCGGGCCGAGATGCTCGGTGAGCTCATGCGCTATCGCCACGGCATCGCCGTGGCCGGTACCCACGGCAAGACCACCACGACATCGCTCGTCACGTCCATCCTCGACGCGGCGAAGCTCGATCCCACCTTCGTGATCGGTGGGCTCCTCAACAGCGCGGGCACCAACGCCCGCCTCGGAGCTTCCCGGCACCTCGTCGCGGAGGCCGACGAATCGGACGCGTCCTTCCTGTTCCTGCAGCCCATGGTCGCGGTGGTGACGAACATCGACGCCGATCACATGGAGACCTACGGCGGCGACTTCGAGCGTCTCAAGGAAGCGTTCCTCGACTTCCTGCAGCGCCTGCCCTTCTACGGCGTCGCCGTGCTGTGCATCGACGACGAAGCCGTTCGCGAGCTGCTGCCGCGCGTCGGTCGTCCCGTCATCACCTACGGTCTCGCGGAGGATGCGGGCGTACGTGCCGAAGGCCTCGAGACCCGCGAGCGCTCGAGCCACTTCCGCGTGCTGCGCGAGGGCCGCGAGCCGCTCGAGATCGCCATGCCACTGCCCGGCGTCCACAACGTGCGCAACGCACTCGCGGCGATCGCCGTCGCGACGGACGAGGGCGTGGACGATGCGGCGATCGTACGCGGCCTCGCGCGCTACGAGGGCGTGGGGCGGCGCTTCCAGGTCCGCGAACTGCGCTTCGGCGGCGCCGACGTCACCCTCGTCGACGACTACGGCCACCATCCGACGGAGGTCGAGGCGGTGATCCGCACCGTGCGCGAATGTTGGCCGGGACGTCGTCTGGTCATGGTCTATCAGCCCCACCGCTACACGCGTACGCGCGATCTGTACGACGACTTCGTGCGCGTGCTCGCAGGCGTCGACCTGCTGCTTCTGCTCGAGGTCTACGCGGCGGGGGAGGCGCCGATCGCGGGCGCCGACGGTCGCGCGCTGGCGCGCGGCGTGCGCCAGTGGGGCCGCGATCCGGCGCCGCTCTTCGTGCCGTCGCTGGACGAGGTGCCCGGCGCACTCACGAGCGTCCTCGAGGACGGGGACGTGCTCATCACCCAGGGTGCAGGCGACGTGGGTCGCCTCGGAACCCTTCTCGCGGGAGCCACCGCATGAACCGTCGACCCGCTCGTGAACGCCTTTCGGGCTTCGGAAGGATCTTCGGACGCGCGCTGCTGCCGGGCGTCCTGCTGCTGTCGGCGTGGGGTGCCGCGGTCGCCTGGAAGCGACTCGACGTCCCCGTCTCGGTGGTGGAGGTCTCCGGTGAGCTCACCGCTGCGGAGCGTGCCCGGGCCATCGAGCTCGTGGCGGCCTTTCTCCCCGCGGGCGTGTTCGAGCTCGATACGCGGACGCTGCAGGCGCGGCTCGTGGCCGAGTCCTGGATCGACGCGGCCGCGGTACGCCGTCGCTGGCCCGACACGGTGGCGATCCGCATCGCGCCGGAGGTGCCGGTGGCGCGCTGGCAGGGCGACGCGCTCCTTTCCTCGCGCGGAGCCGTCATCGAGCCGCTCGAGATCATCGGCGTCGATTCGCTGCCGCGCCTCGTCGGGCCGCCCGGGACCGAGCAGGAGGTCATGCGCGACTTCCTCATCGTCACCGGCGTGCTGCGCCCGCTCGGCATGGAAGTGGAGACGCTCGTCCGGGACGCGGTCGGCGAAGTGCGCGTCACGACCCGGCGCAACGTCGAGATCGTTCTCGGACCTGACCGGCTCGGGGCACGGTTGCAGCGCCTCGCCGCTGTTCTTTCCGGTCGCCTCGCCGGGCGCGTCGACGAGGTCGCCCGCCTCGACGCGCGCTATGACAACGGCGTCGCCGTCGCCTGGCGGGATCTCCCGCTCGACGCGCGCGCCACAGCCCAGCTCAGCACCGTAGCGATCGGGGAGGCCGAGGAATCATGGCCAGTCGCGCCTCAGAGATGATCGTCGGCCTCGACATCGGCACCTCCAAGGTCGTAGCGATCGTCGGCGAGATCGGTGAGGACGGTTCGATCGAGGTGATCGGCATCGGCTCCCATCCGTCCCGCGGCCTCAAGAAGGGCGTGGTCGTGAACATCGAGTCGACGGTGCAGTCGATCCAGCGCGCGGTCGAAGAGGCCGAGCTCATGGCCGGTTGCCAGATCGAGAGCGTCTATGCAGGCATCGCGGGCAGTCACATCCGTTCCCTGAACTCGCACGGCATCGTCGCGATCCGGGACAAGGAAGTCATGACCTCCGACGTGGACCGGGTCATCGACGCCGCCCAGGCCGTCGCCATTCCGGCGGATCAGAAGGTCCTGCACATCCTGCCGCAGGAGTTCCTCATCGACAGCCAGGAAGGCGTGAAGGAGCCCCTCGGCATGTCCGGCGTGCGCCTCGAGGCGAAGGTCCATCTCGTGACCTGCGCGGTGAACGCCGCCCAGAACATCGAGAAGTGCGTACGCCGCTGCGGTCTGGAAGTGCGCGATCTGATCCTCGAGCAGCTGGCGTCGGCCTACGCGGTGCTCTCCGACGACGAGAAGGAACTCGGCGTCTGCATGGTCGACATCGGTGGCGGCACGACGGACATCGCGGTCTTCACCGAGGGCGCGATCCGGCACACGGCCGTGATCCCCATCGCCGGTGACCAGGTGACCAACGACATCGCCATGGCGCTGCGGACCCCGACTCCGCACGCCGAGGAGATCAAGATCAAGTACGCCTGCGCGCTGACGCAGCTGGCCGGCGCCGAGGAGACCATCAAGGTCCCCGGCGTGGGCGAGAAGCCGCCCCGGTCACTGTCTCGTCAGGCGCTCGCGGAGGTCGTGGAGCCGCGCTACGACGAGCTGTTCACGCTCGTGCAGGCGGAGCTGCGGCGGTCCGGCTACGAAGACCTGATCGCGGCGGGGATCGTGCTCACGGGGGGGTCCTCGAAGATCGAGGGGGTCGTGGAGCTCGCCGAGGAGATCTTCCACAAGCCGGTCTCCATCGGCATGCCCAGGGACGTGAAGGGGCTGTCCGACATCGTGCGCAATCCGATCTACGCGACCGGTGTCGGACTCCTGCAGTACGGCCGGCGGCAGGAGTCGGGGC
>JAZBPO010000105.1:0-2438 GCA_036351675.1 Pseudomonadales bacterium | reverse complement strand
TCGTCGTCCACGGCGTTGCCGAGATCGACGATGCGCTGCCACTGGTGATCGGTGTAGGGCCTGGTGACACGCGGGTCCTCGTGGATGCGCGAGACGCGGTTCTCGAAGGAGAACTCGACCTCGCACTTGCCGGTCGCCCCGGTGATCGGTGCGGCGCTCTCCGGCGCCGGCGTGCACGCGAGCGGGATGTGGCCTTCACCGGTCGCGAGGCCCGACGTCGGATCGAGGCCGATCCAGCCCGCGCCGGGCACGTAGACCTCGGTCCAGGCGTGCAGATCCGTGAAGTCCGCCGTCGGACCGCTCGGGCCCTCTAGGGGTTTGACGTCCGGGGCGAGCTGAACCAGGTAGCCGGAGACGAAGCGGGCCGCATAGCCGAGGCGACGAAGGATCTGCACGAGCAGCCAGCCCGTGTCGCGGCAGGACCCGAGGCCGCGACGGAGCGTCTCCTCCGGCGTCTGCACCCCGGGCTCCATGCGGATCGTGTAGCGGATCTCCTCGCTGAGCCTGCGATTCAGATCGACGAGGAAGTCGAGGGTCCGACGCGGCGAACGGTCGACGGTCGCCAGCCACTCGTCGAGGAGCGGGCCCCGCTCCGTGACCTCGAGGTAGGGCGCCAGATCCTTCGACAGCCGCTCGCCGTAGTCCCAGCCCGTCACCTCGGCGGCCTCGTCGATGAAGAAGTCGAAGGGGTTGATGATCGTCAGATCGGCGACGAGATCGACCTCGAAGGTCAGCTCGCGCGCCGGCTCGTTGAAGACGAGGCGCGCGAGGAAGTTGCCGAAGGGGTCCTGCTGCCAGTTGAGGAAGTGGTCACCGGGCTCGACGCGCAGCGAGTAGGACAGGATCGGCGTGCGTGAGTGCACGGCCGGACGCAACCGCAACGTGTGCGGGTACAGCGTCGTGAGCCGATCGAAGGCGTAGTGCGTGCGGTGGTGCAGCGCGACGTGAATGGCCACTGGGCCTCCGTGGGCGGGGGTTCGGGTGACGGCAGGGCGAGCGTGGACGGACGGCCGCGATTCTCGGGCAAGGCAGATTGATGTGCCAGTGCCGACGTCATGCGGCTGCCGCAGCGACGCGCCATACTGCACGGCGAGCAACCGGAGCCGACCATGCCCCTCAGCAGAAGAGCCATGCTCGCCCGCGGCCTCGCCGCGGGCGTCGCCCTGCCCGTCCTCGATGGCTGCACGACGAACGCGCCGGCACCCGCTGACGCCCACCGCGCCACGGGTCGCCGCGTGTTCCTGCACGGGGTCGCCTCCGGTGATCCGGATCAGGAGAGCGTCGTGCTCTGGGCCCGGGCGACGCCCCTGGCGGGAGACGCGCCGGTCCATGTCGAGTGGGCGCTGTACGCCGACCCGTTCCTGGCCCAGCGGATCGCCCGCGGCAGCGTCACGACCTCGGCGCGCGTCGACTGGACGGCGCGTGCGCTGGTCAGGGGCCTCGATCCCGGGCGCACCTACTACTACGCCTTCGAATCGCAGGGGGAACGCTCGCCCACAGGCCGCACCCGCACCCTGCCGGCCCCGGGGACGGACCGCGTGCGGATCGCCTTCACGTCCTGCTCGAACCTGCCCTTCGGCTGGTTCAATGCCTATGCCGCCATGGCCGCACGTCACGACCTCGACCTGGTGCTGCATCTCGGCGACTACATCTACGAGTACGCGGACGGCGAGTACGGCAGCGGCGAGCGCTACGATCGCGTTCCGCTGCCGGAGCGCGAGATCGTCTCGCTCGACGACTACCGCACGCGCTACGCGCAGTACCGCCTCGACCCGGACCTGCAGGAACTCCACCGCCAGCACCCGATGGTCGCGGTCTGGGACGACCACGAGTCTGCGAACAACAGCTGGCGCGACGGTGCCCAGAACCACGATGCCGGCGAGGACCCCTGGCCCGCGCGCAAGGCCGCCGCGGTCCGTGCCTGGCACGAGTGGCTGCCGGCGCGCAGCGCCCTGACCCAGCGCGAGCCGCGCATCTGGCGCAGCTTCGCGCTCGGCGACCTCGTCGATCTCGTGATGCTCGACACGCGCCTCTACGGTCGGGACCGCGAAGCGGACGCGCCCACGAACCGGGCCGTGATCGACGATCCCGCGCGGAGCCTGCTCGGCCCGGCCCAGGAAGCCTGGCTCTTCGACGAACTCCTGCAGTCCAAGCGTGCAGGCACGACCTGGCGTCTGCTCGGCCAGCAGGTCATGTTCGGGCAGCTCGGCGGCATGGGCGACGTCCCGATCCTGAACACGGATCAGTGGGACGGCTACGCGCCGGCCCGGGCCCGGGTCCTCGGTCATCTCGCGGCGAACGGCATCGACGACGTGGCGGTGCTCACCGGCGACATCCACTCCTCCTGGGCCATGGACCTGGCGCCGGATCCCTTCGGTGGCGGCTACGACCCCGCCACGGGCCGCGGCTCGCTCGCCGTGGAGTTTGTCACGCCGTCG
>JAZBPO010000104.1:0-9868 GCA_036351675.1 Pseudomonadales bacterium | reverse complement strand
GGTGCTCGGACATGCCGGC
Organism: Pseudomonadales bacterium; assembly: GCA_036351675.1. Taxonomy (GTDB): domain Bacteria; phylum Pseudomonadota; class Gammaproteobacteria; order Pseudomonadales; family Azotimanducaceae; genus JAZBPO01. The sequence goes on along the minus strand of JAZBPO010000104.1, from coordinate 9,849 downwards.
TTCGGTGGCGGCTTCTGTGCGAGAACTCGGGAGGTCGCCCTCCTGAGTTTCCTTTGGCGGTCGCCCGCCCTTGCTCGCCTCAACCTGCTTCAGCAGCTCGCCAGAGCGGCGGATCGCCCTCGCGCGGATCCGGCGGGCGTAGGCGTGCAGGATCTAGTCCTTGGCCTGATCCCCCGGTAAGCGTTGCGCGGCATTCGCCTTGGCAGTAGTTTCTCGCGTGGGGTCCCCTTGGCGAAAAACCGGGCATCGGCCCGGCCTGTCTCGCGACAGCGGTTCTAGCCATTGGGGCCCGCTCACCATTTCGGCCTTGCGTTCCAGATCGAAAAGCGGCGCGGATCGTCCTTCGAATCGAAGTTACTGCTCAGATCCCGCTCGCCGTGGAGTTCGTGGACGCGCTCCGCTAGTTTCCGCTTCGGCTCGCCAAGCGTTCGCCTGTTCCGAAGCGCAGTGAAGGCGCCTAGGGTCACATCCAGCAGCTGCAAGAGCGGCTCCCGTTCGGAATCGCGCGGTTCGATGGAGCGGATGCAGTCCTGCGCAGCGTGGTACCTCTGAGAGCCGTCAGAGTGCAGAGCATGCACTTGGTCTGCTAGGGCCGACGTACAATTCCCGCCATCCGGGCGAATATGCAACTTGTACCGCCCGCCGTAGTGGCGGACTGCTCTGTGAAGCAACAGTTGGTAGAACATCTTGCTGGTGGTGTCGACCTTCTTCCGGGGGCCGCTGAGTCGGTGGTTGTACTCACGGAAAGGCGCGAACCGAACGTGCAAATGAATGAGACCCCGATCAAGCAGCCGAGCGAGTTCTTCGGCGTATGCCGTCTGACCGCAGTCCCGACGCTCCTTCGTCGAGTTCCACTTCACTTCGTAAAAGACGCTCCTCTCTTCGTTGATCGTCAGCAATCGATCTGTGATGCGACCGAGTTCGGTATCGGGCACGGCCAAGCCACCGACGGCCATGAACTCGTCACCGAGCGCAGACTCGTCGCAGAAGTAGTAGATCGATTTCGGCTGAGGCTTACTTGGTGACACTGGAGCTGTCGCGCAACGGGTAGCGCGTCAGCCTACCATTGGTGATGAAAGCGCAATGGTGGCGCCGACCGAGCATTCCGCCCGGCCGGCGCGTACTGCAGGCGCGTGGTGATGAAGGGATCGCCCCGCGCAGGAGGAAGCCTGCCACGGGGCGCTGGTGGGTGCTGTAGGAGAAGCGCCCGGAAGGGTGTCAGCGTTCTCGATTCGGCCAGCCGTCATAGTGCCGGTCCGCGATCTCGAGCTTGCGCCGGACCATGCCGAGGATAATCGAGAGGCCCTCCCTCGCATCGTCGCACCAGCCGTCCGTGTCGTGCTCCGCGAAGTGCGTGTGCGTCATCTCGAGCCACGTCACGGCCTTCCGGGCGTCGACGAGGGCATCCTCGGGCGCGTCCACCAGGCGGGCCGCTTCCAGGCTCTGCCTGACTGCGTCCGTGCTCCACATCTCCGGCGGGTGCTTTCGGCCCATGTCGTCGAGCATGGCCTCCGCGACCGCCACACGCTCGCAGGCGGTCTCCTGCTGCTCGGGGGACTGCTCCGTCAGGGGTACGCCCGCGGCGGGCTCCTGGGCGTGCTCAGGCGCCTCCTCGGCCCGACCCGCGGCGAGAAGGTCCCCGGCCGCCGCATTGATCCGTCGCGGGTGCGTGAGGCGCTCCTCCGTGATCGGCCTCGACTGGGCCTCCTCCCTGATGCCGGCCACGCGGCCGATCGCGAACGCCTGCTCGATCGTCAGGCCGTCCGGGTCCATGCCCCACCGCTCCGATGCCTCGCGCAGCGTGGTGCCGTTCGTCGTCTCGTTCTTCGTCTGGTTCGTGCTCATGCCCTGCTCCTTCGTCTGAGGGTAGCGGGCGAGAGTTCGGCGGGCCTGATGGTGGGACTGCGCCTCTGATGGCTCTAGAGGCCCCGTATTCCGGGAACTATTGGCGGAGAGGGTGGGATTCGAACCCACGGTACGCTCGCGCGCACACCTGATTTCGAGTCAGGCCCGTTCGACCACTCCGGCACCTCTCCGAGGGCGGCGGATCATACAGGCTTCCAGCGGGCGCTGGAAACGCGCCCTGCCCGCGGGATGAGACCTACGCCCTACATGGACGCGCCCGGGCGATGGCATACTGCCGTGAGCGGCACGGACGCCGACCGTGGTCACCCCCCAGGGAGTACTAGATGGCCCGAACCGTCGAAGCTCTTGCCAGCAGCATCACGGCGGCGACGCGACTCGCGGGCGCCCTGTGCGTGTGTGCGGCGCTCTCGATCGCGCCGCACGCGCACGCGGACCGGGTGGTCCTGCTGGTGGACAACTCGGGCAGCATGCAGGAGAACGATCCGGATCGGCTCGTCCCGGAAGCCGTGAAGGGCTTCGTGGCCGGCCTGCCGGCGAAGACGGAGGTCGCCGTCGTCGCCTTCGACACCGGCGCGCGACTGCTCGCGCCGCTGGCACCCGCGGAAGCACTGCAGGGCACCGACCTCGCAGGTCTCGACTACGAGGGCACCCTCGCGGATCCCGCGAGCGCCGTCGAACGGGCGCTCTACGAACTGCGCGAGCGGCCGGCGCGCCCTGCCGGTCGCGACGTGATCGTCCTGCTCACGGACGGTGTGATCGACCTCGGCGACCCGGGCGCGAGCCTGCGCGCCGGGGACTGGCTCCTGGGCGACCTCCGCGAGCAGCTCGTGGCGCGCGGTGTCGGCGTCTGGGCCATCGCGCTCACGGACGCGGCGGACTTCCGGCTCCTCAGCCAGCTCACGGAACCGACCGGCGGCCGCTACTACCGCGCGCTCGCCGCGACCGAGGTCGAAACCGCCCTGGCGCGCATCGGCCGCGACCTCGGTCTCGACGCATCGGCACCCACAGCCACCGGCGCGGCGGCCGGCGCCGTGACGACGCCCCCCGAGGCAGCGACGGCGGCGCCGATGGAAGCGCGCCTGGCTGCGGCCGCCTCCGCCGGCCCGGGTCAGGCCGGCGAGGCCCGGGGCGCGAGCCTGCGCTGGTGGCTCGCCTTCGCCTTCCTCGCGATCGGCGTCGTGCTGCTGGGCTGGGTGAGCGTGTCGACCTGGCGTGACCGGCGCAGACACGACACGGCGGAGGAGCCCGCCCTCGAGTACTTCCCGGACTGCTATCTGGTGGACCTGCACGGTGTCACGGACCGACCCACGCATCGCCTGTCCGGCAAGTACAACATGATCACGCGGCTGCAGAATCCGCCCGACGACGGCATCAACTACATCCAGGTCTTCCGTCGCCAGATCGGCCGGCGCCACGCGCTCATCGAGTACCGGGACTTCTCCTTCTGGATCATCGACCAGAACTCGCTGAACGGGACCTTCCTGAACGGCGAGCGCCTCACGTCGGAAACGCGCCTGAAGCACGGTGATCGCCTGCGCTTCCATATCTTCGAGTTCGAGTTCTGCGTCTCCGATCTCGCGCTCTCGAACGAGACGCTCATAGAACAGGAACGCGCGGCCTCCTCCCGCTGAGACCGCCGCCAGGACAGCTCGCCGTGCCCATCACACCCGAGGAACTGACGCGGCGCGTCCACGCCGCGACGCCCTTCATCGCGACGCTCGGCATCGAGATCCTCGAGGCCGGCGGAGGTCGAGCCGTCGCGCGGATGCCGGTGCGCGAGGCCCTCACCCAGGATCTCGGCCATCCACACGGCGGCGTGGTCGGCGCCCTCGCCGACTTCATCTGCAACCTCGCGCTGCGCACGCCGAGCGTCACCGTCGAGTACAAGGTGAACTTCCTGCGCGGTGCGCCCGCCGACGCGCTGCGCGCCGAAGCGCGCATCGTGCGCGAGGGTCGCAGCATCGCGGTCGCCGAGGCGCAGGTCTTCGCCGAGCTGGCAGGACAGGAAGACCTGCAGGTGGCGCTCGCCACCGCGACGCTCGCGCCCATGTACCGGGACCGCGACGGGTCCTGATCCGGGCCGCCCGCGCTAGCTGACCACCTCGAACCAGGCGCTGGTCGCGTCCTGCCGGGCGATGTGGCACTTCGCGGCATGGTCTGCCATGACCGCGTCGAGCGCAGCCGCTGCATGCGCACGCGTGTTGTTCTGCTCGGAGAGATGCCCGGCCACCAGGAGCTGCAGGCGCTCGGGCTCGAGCGCTGCGAGGAGCTGCGCCGACTGAGCGTTGGCGAGATGTCCGAACCGCCCCCCCACCCGCCGCTTGACCGGCTCCGGATAGGAGGACACGGCAAGCAGCTCCGGTTCGTGATTGAACTCGAGCAGCAGACCGTCACAGCCGCGAAAGCGCTCGATGACGTGCGCCGATGGATGGCCGAGATCCGTGAGCACCCCCAGCGCCAGGCCGCGGGCTTCGAAGCGGTACTGCACGGGCTCGCGCGCGTCGTGGGGCACCGTCACCGGGTGGATGTTCAGATCACCGATCGCGAAGCAGCGGTCACCGGCGACGACCGCGTCGTCCGCACCGGGCGGACGCTTCATGCCACGCCAGGTACCGGCCGTGGCGTGGACGGCGACTCCCGTCCGACGCTTGAGGGCATTGACGCCGGAGGCGTGGTCCGAGTGCTCGTGGGTGACGAGGACCGCGTCGAGATCGTCCGGGCTGACGCCGACCGCTGCCAGGCGCTGCTCGAGCTGCCGATAGGTGAAGCCGCAGTCCACCAGCACGCAGACGTCTCCGCTGCGCACGAGCGTGCCATTGCCCCGGCTGCCGGAGCCGAGCGAACAGAGTTCGAGGCTGCCGCGGGACGATGCCTCCGGGCCTCGGGCACGTGACGGCGCCCTTGGCTGCGCCGGGGGAGTGCGAGGCGCGGGCTCCTGGACGCGGCGGGTCACGCCGGGAACGGATCACGCGGCGGCGGGCGTCGCCTCATCTCAGGAAGCGAACTCGCGCAGCACGGACAGGATCTGCTCCCCGGTCTCCCGGTCCACGTCCCGCTCCCTTTCGTCCAGGACGAGCAGTTCGAAGCCCTCCTGACGCGCCTCGAGACGCAGCACGTAGGGGTCACCGCTGGCGGCCGGATCGTCGGAACGGGAATCGAAGACGCGTGCGAGCCAGCCCTGCTCCTCGCCACGGAACTGCCTTTCGTCATAGCGGATCCGGTAGACGCCCGCCTCCTCGTCAGTGGACTCGACGGGGATCTCCGCATTCTCGAGCGCGGTCGCGACGGTGGCCCAGGCACGACCGGCCGACAGGCGCAGACGCAGGGTGGGCGGAGCGTTGGTACGGCGCACGATCTCGGCCTTCGCTTCCGTGGCGATCGACTGGGCGACGAAGGACACGCCCGCACCGCCGAGCTCCGCGGCCAGGTACTCGGCGAGCGATCCGAGCAGGCGCATGCCCGCCTGCTCGTCGGTGGAACCGGCGCTGAAGTCCGGCAGGCCGCTCGGCGCGTCCCTGCCCACCTGGATGACGTGGAGTTCCGTGGCACCGCGACGCACGGCCTGCTCGACGCGGAGCTGCAGCCGCTGCCAGGGCTGACGAGCACCGCCCTCGACGAGGGCGCTGCGGACGAGATCACCGTAGCCGGACGCCTCGTCGAAGGGGAACCAGTCGCTGACCATGACGCCGGCCGCGGGGTCCTCTTCGGCGACGGCGACGCCGTTGTCGGAGAGGAACTGCTTGACGCGCGGCCAGACGAGCGACGGCGGGTCCGGTGCGACGATCCAGCTGTCACCGCCGAAACGCTGGATACGCACGCCGCGGTCCTCCTCGCGCGCGAAGAGTGTCGCCGGTCGCGGCAGTTCGAAGGTCTCCTGGGCCAGATAGCGATCCATGCCGCTCACCTGGGGTACCGGCATCATCTCGCGGATGCTCGAGCCGTCGAGGTCCTCGGGCACGTCGGGCACCCTCGCCAGCTGCGCCTCGCGGTACTCGTTGCGTCGGTCCTGGATGAGGCCTTCGTCGTCGAGGATCCAGCTGCAGCCCGTGCCCCCCGCGGCGAGGGAGAGCAGGAAGAGCGCAGCGCGAGCGGGCGCGACGGCGAGTTCGGAGCGCACCGGTCAGACGCCCAGCAGGCCGTAGCGGCCGAGCACTGCGCGCAGACCGTCGCGCAGCGGCTCGGCCAGGGGCGTGAGCGGCAGCCGGATGCCCGTGCCGATGCGCCCCATCTCGTGCAGCGCCCACTTCACCGGGATCGGATTCGATTCCACGAAGAGCGCTTCGTGAAGCGCCGCGAGCGCGGCCTCCTCCGCTTCCGCCGTGGTCCAGTCGCCGGCGAGCGCGCTCTCGAGCATCGCCGCCATGCGCGCGGGGGCGACGTTCGCGGTGACGGAGATGGCGCCCACGGCGCCGGCGCGCATCATGGCGACGTTGATGGGATCTTCCCCGGACAGGACCGGGAAGGGCGCGCCGCAGGCTTCGTGGATCGCGGTCACACGTTCGACCTGGCCGCAGGCTTCCTTGATCGCCACCACGTTCTCGAGCGGCGCGAGGCGCGCGACGGTTTCGGCGAGCAGGTCGCAGCCGGTCCGCTTCGGCACGTTGTAGAGCACCATGGGGAGGTCGACGTCCTCCGCGATCGTCGCGAAGTGGCGATAGAGCCCCTCCTGCGTCGGTCGGTTGTAGTAGGGGGTCACCTGCAGCGAAGCATCGGCGCCCGCGGAACGGGCCGCCCGCGTCATCTCGAGCGCCTCGCGCGTGTTGTTCGCGCCGGTCCCCGCGATCACCGGGACGCGACCGCCGGCCGCACGAACGACGCGCTCGACCACGCGGACGTTCTCGTCGATGGAGAGGGTCGCCGACTCGCCGGTCGTACCGACCGGCACGATGCCGCGCGTGCCCTCGCGGACGTGCCACTCGACGAGCGCGTCGAGTGCTTCCCAATCGAGGTCACCCCTGGCGTCCATGGGGGTGACGATGGCGACGATGCTGCCCTTGAACATGGCTGGCGGGCGCGACTCCGGGACGGGTGCGAAGGCAGCGGCGGATGGTAAGGAAACGCCGTCGGATTCGCACGCCCCGTCGGCGACTCACTCGCCGCCGGCGGAGGGCTCCGCATGGTCACGGACGCTGGCGGGCCAGGCCGTGAGCACCGCCTTGATGAGGCTGGCGAGCGGGATGGCGAAGAACACGCCCCAGAAGCCCCAGATACCGCCGAAGGCCAGCACGGCGACGATGATCGCGACCGGATGCAGATCCACCGCCTCGGAGAACAGGATCGGCACGAGCACGTTGCCGTCGAGCGCCTGGATGATCGCGTAGGCGAGCATCACCCAGCCGAAATCCCAGGTGAACCCGAACTGCACGAAGCCCACCATGGCCACGGGCAGCGTCGCCACGGCGGCGCCGATGTACGGTACCAGCACGGAGAAGCCGACGAGGATGGAGAGCAGCGCCGCGTAGTTCAGCCCGAGCCAGGTGAACACGACGAAGGTCACGGCCCCGACGATGAAGATCTCCAGCGCCTTGCCGCGCACGTAGTTGGCGATCTGCAGGTTCATCTCGGCGCTGACCTGCTGCAGCAGCGGCCGCTCGGCGGGTAGCAGCGAAGCGAACCAGGCGAGGAGCGCTCGGCGATCCTTCAGGAAGAAGAACACCAGGATCGGGACGAGCACCAGATAGATCAGGATGCCGACGAGCGAGCCGATCTGTCCGAAGGAGAAGGTCAGCGCACGCTGACCGAAACCGAGCAGGTCCTCGCGCGCGGCGAGGAGCCACTCGTCCACCTGCTCCGGCGACAGCAGCGTGGGGTAACGATCGGGCAGGCGCCGCGCGAAGGTCTGGAGCTGGTCGAGCATGGTCGGCATGGCGTCCACGAAGGCCGCGGTCTGCCGCCAGATGAGCGGGAACACGGCGAGCAGCAGCACCGTGAGGATCGCCAGGAACAGCGTGTAGGCGATCAGCACGGAGACGCGCTCCGGGATACCGAAGTCGAGCAGGCGCGAGAGCACGCCCTGCAGGATGAAGGCGATCACCAGCGCCGTGAGCGCAGGCGCGAGGACCCCTCCGAGCGTACTCACCACGAACAGGCCCACGGCGATCAGCACCACGAGCAGCAGACCTTCCTCGTGAGCGAAGTAGTGATCGAACCAGCGGCGAGTGAACTCGACGATCTTCACGCGGTCTCAGTTCCTGATCATGCGTGGTTCGGCCTTGCGCATCACGAACACGAACTGTTCGCCCTCGTGGTTCGCGGCGAGGAGTGGATGACCGCTCTGCTCCGAGAAGACCTCGAAGTCCCGGATCGAGCCCGGGTCCGTCGAGCGCACGCGCAGATGCTGACCGATCTCCATGGCATTGAGGGCGCGCTTGGCCTTCAGAAGCGGCATCGGGCAGGTGAGGCCCAGGGCATCGACCTCGACGTCGATGGCGGGCAGCTGCTCGGGTTCGTCGCGCATGAGGCTCCTCCTAGGGACGGGCATCGTACCTTCGCCCGGATCGGGGAGAAATCTTGAACGCGCTACGCAGTCGGGAGCGCGATGCGTAAGATCAGCACTCGCCGGCACTCCGGAAAGAACGGCATGTACCCCACACGCCTGCCGCCTCTCGTCATCGTCGTGCTGCTGGGCACGGTCCTGTCGCTACCGGCCGCCACACCCCTGCGCGCGGCGCCGGCCGACGATCTCCCGGTGCTCGGCGATACGTCCTCGGGCATCGTCTCGCCTCAGGTGGAGGACCGCCTCGGCCAGGATTTCCTGCGTCAGGTCCGCGCCCAGCTGCCGACGACGAGCGATCCGCTGCTCGTCTACTGGACCGAGCTGCTCGTCCAGGACATCGCGACCTACAGTGATCTCACACGGCGCGACCTGTCCCTGGTCCTCATCGACGCGCCGTCGATCAACGCCTTCGCGGCGCCGGGCAACATCGTCGGCATCAATCTCGGCACCTACGCGCAGGCACGCAACGTACACGAATTCAGCTCGATCATGGCGCACGAGCTGGCGCACCTTTCGCAGCGCCACTACGCCCGCGGACTCGAGGAGCAGCGCAAGGCGACGCTGCCGTTCCTGGCGGCCATGCTGGCGAGCGCCGCACTCATGGCCGCCGGCGCCGGCGAGGCGGGCCTGGCGACGCTCACGGCGTCGCAGGCGGCGGCCCAGAGTTCGCAGCTCCGCTACAGCCGCTCCCGCGAGCGCGAAGCGGACCGGATCGGTATCGAGACCCTGGTCCGGGCGGGCATGGACCCCTGGGCCATGTCTGCCATGTTCGGCCGCATGCAGGACGCCTATCGCTTCTCGCGCCGGCCTCCGGAATTCCTGCTCACGCACCCGGTGACCGAGTCGCGCATGGCCGACGCACGCAATCAGGCCGCGGAGTACCCGCGCCGCGTGTACGAGGATTCGCTCGAGTACCAGCTCATGCGCACGCGGGTGCGCCTGGCACTCGCGGAAACGCCGGCGCGTGCGGTCGCCGAGTTCTCGGCGCAGCTCGAGGAAGGGCGCACCAACATGCCCGAGACCATACGCTACGGTCTCGTCATCTCGCTGCTCGCGGCCGGGCGCCTGGACGAGGCCGAGGACGCGCTCGAGCCGCTTCTCGGCCCGGATCAGTCCCTCGCCTACACGCTCGCCGAAGTCGATCTCGCGCTCGCGCGTTCCGACGCGCCCGCCGCCATCACGCGCGTCGAGCGCGCGCTGCGCTACACCCCGAACAACCTGCCGCTGACGGCCAAGTACGCCGAGGCGCTCAACGCCGCACAGCGCCATGCGGATGCCCAGCGCGTGCTGGAGAACCTGGCCGCCGTTCGCCCGAACGATGCCCAGGTGTGGTTCGACCTCGCCGAGACCGCGGGCCTGGCCGGCGACATCATCGCGGTGCACCGCGCCCGCGCCGAGTACTTCCAGCTTCACGGTAGTCTGCAGAACGCGCTCCAGCACCTGCGCTACGCGCTGCAGCTCGTCGAGAACGACTTCCCCATGACCGC
>JAZBPO010000103.1:0-2954 GCA_036351675.1 Pseudomonadales bacterium | reverse complement strand
GGAGAGATCGCCGATGTTCTCGCCCATTGTGAACGCGCCCTGTACGCACGCGTCCTCGAAGGGGCAGTAGCCGTCGAACTGACGACCGAGTCGGGCGGCGCGCAGTTCGAAGGCGCGGGCGTCGGCTTCCGTCCACCAGTCCCGGAGCATGCCGGCCCCGTCGGTCTTGCGGCCCTGGTCGTCGAAGCCGTGGCTGATCTCGTGGCCGATCACGGCGCCGATGCCGCCGTAGTTGACGGCATCGTCGGCCTCGAGATCGAAGAAGGGCGGCTGCAGGATCGCCGCCGGGAACACGATCTCGTTGAGGCCCGGGCTGTAGTAGGCGTTCACGGTCATGGGCGTCATGCCCCACTCGCCGCGGTCGATGGGGCCGCCGAGCTTGCCGACCTGGCGCTCGTACTCGAAGCGCGTGGCCGCCTGCATGTTCTCGAACAGCGTGTCGCCGGCCACCTCGAGGCTCGAGTAGTCGCGCCATTCCTCGGGGTAGCCGATCTTCGCCACGAAGCGCTCGAGCTTTCGGTGTGCCTCGACCTTCGTCTCCGCGCTCATCCACTCGAGGCCGTCGATGCCTTCGCTGAAGGCGCTGCGCAGGTTGCCGACCAGTTCCTCCATGCGGGTCTTCGCCTCCGGCGGGAAGTGCTGCGCGACGTAGAGCTCACCGACGGCCTCGCCCAGCACGCGCGTCGTGGCCGACACGGCGCGCTTCCAGCGCGGGCGGTTCTCGGCGATGCCGCTCAGCTCCGTACCCCGGAAGGCGAAGGCGCGGTCGACGAAGTCCGCGGACAGATAGGGCGCCGACGCATCTAGCAGATGGAAGCGGAAGTAGTCCTGCCAGACCGTCACCGGCGTCTCGCGGACGATGGCGCCGAGGGCCTGCGCGTAGCTGGGCTGCCGGACGACGACGTCGTCGATGCGCTCGGCGAGGCCCGCGGCCTCGAGGAAGCTCTTCCAGTCGAAGTCGTCGGCGGCGTCCTCGAGCTCGGCCACCGAGAGCGGGTTGTAGGTGGCAACGCGGTCGCGGTTCTCCACCGGCGTCCAGTGGGCTGCGGCGATGCGGCTCTCGAGCGCGAGGATCGCGGCGGCGGCGTTCGCCGTGTCCTCGAAGCCGGCGAGCGCGAGGAGGTCGGCCACGTAGGTCTCGTAGGCGGCCTTCTTCGCCGCGAAGCCGTCCTTGTCGTAGTAGTCGCGGTTCGGCAGCCCGAGGCCCGACTGGGTGAGGTAGACGGCGTAGCGCGAGGTGTCGCCGAAATCCGGGTAGACGTAGAAGCCGATCGGTGTCCTGACCGTACCGCGCTGCATCTCGCCGATGTAGCGGATCACGTCCTCGTGCGAGGCGAGGCCGTCGATGGCCTCGAAGCCGGGCTCGAGGGGCGCTATGCCTCGCGACTCGACCGTCTCCTCGTCCATGAAGGCGCGATAGAAGGCGCCGACCTTCGCGGCGATCGGGTCGGCGTCCGCGTCGGCCTCGGCCGCGGTCTCGATGATCTCCCGGCTGGCGACCTGCGCCTCGTCTGCGAGCACCGTGAAACTGCCGTAGCTGGAGCGGTCCTCGGGAATGGTGGTGCGCTCCAGCCAACCGCCGTTCACGTGGCGGAAGAAGTCGTCCTGGGGGCGGACCTCGGGATCGATGCCCGTGAGGTCGATGCCGGAGGCGAGCGACTCGGTTGCGACGGTGGCGGAAGCAGACGTTGCCGCGCCGGTGGCGTCGTCGGCGGCATCACTACAGGCAGCGAGGCTCGCAGCTGCGATCAGCAGCGCGAGCAGGCGAAGGGCGGTCATTCGTGTCTCCGGATTTCGAGGTCGTTGCGATGACTCGCGGGCATGACCGCCAGCCGGGAGCGGCGAGCGGTGCCGGAGCCGTGGTGCGAAGGCGCGGGAAGATAGCAGATCGAAGCGATGGGTGGTGCCTGCTGGTCCGACAGCTCGCGGGGCGAGCGCATCGGGGCGGACGATCCGCCGGCCCCGGGAGCGAGGCGCCTCGCTCCCCGCCGGGTCAGCCGTTCAGGGCGCTCTTTTCATCTCAGAGATTGCCCTTGTGCTGCACACCGTCGACGGGAAGCGTGACGCCGGCGATCCAGGACGCGCGCGGCGAGGCGACGAAGACGACGGCGGAGGCGACCTCCCGGTCCGTGCCGAGACGACCGAAGGGAATGGTCGACCGGATCGCCTCGTACTGCGCCGGATTGTGCTCGCGTACCTGCTCCCAGAGGCCGCCGGGGAACTCGATGGAGCCGGGGGCGATGCAGTTCACGCGGATGCCTTTCGGCGCGAGATTCAGGGAGAGCGTCTTCGCGTGGCTGATGAGCGCAGCCTTCACGGCCGCATAGGCCGGCGGCGAGCCCGCCTCCATGCCGGAGGTCGAGGAGATGTGGACGATGGCGCCCCCGCCCCGAGCCTCCATCCAGGGCACGACGCGCCAGCTCGCGCGCACGCTGCCCATGACGTCGACGTCGAACCCGGTCTGCCAGCCGTCCTCGTCGTCGCCGACGCCGAAGCCGGACGTGTTGTTGACGAGGATGTCCACGCCGCCGAGGGCCGCGTTCGCCGCATCGAGGAAGCGGCCGAGATCGTCCGCGTCGGCGACGTCGCAGGTGGCGGCGAAGGTCTTCACGCCGAGTGCCTCGAGCTCCGCACGCGTCGCCTCCAGGGCGTCCGCGCCGCGAGCGCAGATGGCCACGTCGGCGCCTTCTTCGGCGAAGGTGAGCGCCGTGGCGCGGCCGATGCCACGGCTGCCGCCGGTGACGATGACCTTCTTGCCCTTCAGGCCGAGATCCATGCGCGTTCTCCTCGATGGTGTCTTCTTTTCGGGAACTCAGGGGGCGCGACCGGCGCGCTGGTCGCGCGCGCAGCGGTTCGCGCCCTGCACGACGCCTGCGGCGTAGCCGCGAGCGTACTCGGCGTCCTCGAAGTCCTCCTCGATCGCGTCCACGTCCGGGTCGCAGGCCGTCTCGTAG
>JAZBPO010000102.1:0-12158 GCA_036351675.1 Pseudomonadales bacterium | reverse complement strand
TGGCGGGTGATGGACCTCGGAGCGCTGGTCAAGGAACCGGCCTTCCTCAAGGTGAGTGTCTGAGCCGGCGATCGCCGGTGCGGACGTAGTGATTCGGGAGCGGAAGACATGAACAGCAGGAGCGGTGTCGGCGGACAGTCAGGGGGCGGTAGCGGCGTACTGCTGCCGATCCTCGTGCTCATGATCACCATCGCGGCAGGCGGCATGGGTTGGGCCTTCTGGGGTAGCGGTTTCAACCTCGGCCTCCTGGTCGCCCTGGTCGGCATGATCTCGGCCCTGGCGATCGCCTGGCTCATGATCCGCGACGGCCAGGCGCGACTGAAGGATCAGGCAGAGCAGAACGTGCGCAATCAGGAGGCGATCCTGCAGCTGCTCGACGAGCTCGCCGATCTCGCGGACGGTGACCTCCGCGTGCAGGCCTCCGTGACCGAGAACTTCACGGGCGCCATCGCCGACTCGATCAACTTCGCCATCGACCAGATGCGCGGTCTGGTCTCGAACATCAACCGCATCTCCTTGCAGGTGGCGTCGGCGGCGTCGGAGACCCAGGGCACCGCCAAGAATCTGGCCAACGCCTCGGAGAATCAGGCGCGCGAGATCAGCGGCGCCTCCACCGCCATCAACGACATGGCGACGTCCATCGATCAGGTATCCATGAACGCCAGCGAGTCCGCAGCCGTGGCCGAGCGCGCCGTGGAGATCGCGAGCAAGGGCGGCGCCGTCGTGCGCAACACGATCAACGGCATGGACCGGATTCGTGACCAGATCCAGGAGACCTCGAAGCGGATCAAGCGCCTCGGCGAGTCCTCCCAGGAGATCGGCGACATCGTCTCGCTCATCAACGACATCGCGGATCAGACCAACATCCTCTCGCTCAACGCTGCCATCCAGGCCTCCATGGCCGGGGATGCGGGGCGTGGCTTCGCGGTCGTCGCGGACGAGGTCCAGCGCCTCGCCGAGCGCTCCGCTGCGGCCACGAAGCAGATCTCGGCCCTGGTGAAGACGATCCAGTCCGACACCAACGAGGCGGTCATCTCCATGGAGCAGACGACCACCGAGGTGGTGCAGGGTGCTCGCCTAGCGCAGGACGCCGGCGTCGCTCTCGAGGAGATCGAAGGGACCTCGAAGAACCTCGCCGAACTCATCCAGAGCATCTCCGACGCGGCCCGGCAGCAGGCGGCCACCGCCGGCCAGATCTCCAGCACCATGGCGGTCATCCAGGACATCACGAGCAACACGAGCTCTGGCACGGAAGCGACGGCCCGATCCATCGGTGAGCTCGCCGTCATGGCAGACGAGATGCGCAACTCCGTCGAGGGCTTCAAGTTGCCGGAAGGCGCCACGGCTCAGGGTGGCGGCGCCACGCTGCGCATCGAGCCGAGTGCCGCCTGAGGAGCCTTGGCGCATGAGACCTCCAGCGCGACCGGACAGGGGACGCCATGAGTGAAACGCGGAGTTTCATGGCCCTCGACTGGGTCAAGGGCGAGATCGAGGACACGCTGGATCGTGCGCGCGAGGCGCTCGAGTCCTACGCCGATCACCCCGACGACATCACGCTGGCGCGGCAGTGCCTGACTAGCCTCCACCAGGTCAACGGCACGCTGCAGATGGTCGAACTCTCCGGTGCGGCGACGCTCGCGGGAGAGATGGAGGCCCTGGCCCAGGCGCTCCTGAATCAGTCCGTCGCGGACGGCGATCGTGCTCAGGAAGCGCTCATGGAGGGCATCCTGCAGCTGCCCTCGCACCTCAATCGGGTCCATCGCGGCGCCGAGGACGACCCGCGCGTCCACGCGCTGCTCATCGATCGCATGCGCGTCGCCCGCGGCGAGGCCGCGCTGTCCCGGCCCGGGGAGCTCGCCGTCGATCCGGCGGCGATCACTGCGTACCTGAGCGGCCGGGGGCCGGAAGAGGTGCGCAAGGTCCGCGCCGCCTTTCAGAAGGCCATGGTCGCCCTGCTGCGCGATACGCAGCCGCCGGAGAAGATGTACCGCTTCTTCGACAAGGCCTTCTCGCGACTCGAGCAGCTCGTTCCCGCATCGCCGCTGCGGTCCCTGTGGAGTGTCGCGGCGGGTGCCATGGAAGCGGGCGGCGCGGCCGGCGATGACCCGAAGGTCCACCTGCCCCTGCTCCGTGGCCTCGATCAGCAGCTCAAGGATCTCGTGCAGGCGGCGGAGGCGACCCTCGTCGCGCAGCCGCCCGTACGGCTCTTCGATGGCCTGAGGGCGATCGTCGAGGCTTCCTCGCACGATTCGCCGCGCCTCGCAGGCCTGCGTGCGAGCCTGTCCAGCGCGGCGGGAACCGAACGCGCAGAGCCGATCGGAGCGGACGAGGACACCATCGCGGTCGTCGCGGCGGCGCTGCACGAGGAACTCGGCGGCGTTCGTGACCGTCTCGACCTCTTCGTGCGCGGGAGCGTCTCCGACGTGGAGGACCTCGCGGCGCTCGGGGTCGACCTCCAGCGCATCGCCGGGACCCTGCAGGTCGCGGGTTTGGACGAGCTGCGCGAGACCATGGCGCGGCAGTCCGCCTGGTTGAAGTCCCAGGCGAACGCTGCGGACGTCGATGACGAGGCGGTCATGGAAGTGGCCAGTGCCGTGCTCTTCGTCGACGGCGAGCTCATGCGTCTCGCGGGTATCGAGAGCGACGACGCCGACGGCATGCCGGGCTCTCTTTCCGATGCCCAGACCGCAGTCCTGAAGGAGGCGCGAGCGTCCCTCGAAGCCGTCAAGCAGGGGATCGTCGACTTCATCGCCTCGGACTGGGAGCACAGTCATCTCTCGGCCGTGCCGGACACGCTCACGAGCGTGCGCAGCGTGCTCGAGCTGGTCCCGCTGGAGCGGGCGGCCGCGCTCGTGGACCAGGCGCGGCTCTACGTCGACGACGAGGTGTTGAAGCCGCTCCTCGTGCCCGAATGGCAGCGGCTCGACAACCTCGCCGACGCGATCACCAGTATCGACTACTACCTCGAACGCCTCATCGAGGACCGGGTGATCCCCGACCCGCGGCTTCTCGAGATCGCCGAGGAGAGCATCTCGCTGTTGCGCCCGGGAGAAGCGACCGGCGCGGCGCCCATGCCCGGCGGCGTACTCGAGGGCGATGCGGCCTTCGTCGACGATCTCGAGATCACCGAAGCCGATCTGGAACTCCCCGACGTCGGCTCGCCCGAGGAGCGTCTTTCCGGAGAAGACGCGGCGCTGGAAGGCGCCGCCGACGATGATCTCGACGCAACGGACGCGCGGGGGCGGGCAGAGGCGGCGCCGGTCGAGCGAACGCAGACCGAGGCGTTCGATCTTTCCCTCGACGAGGATCTCGGCGCGACCGACGTGCGCGCACCTGAGGAGATGCCCCCCGTCGAGCGGATGGAACTCGACGACTTCGATCTCGCCGCCGACGAGGATCTGGACGCCACGGACGTGCGCGCGCCGGAGGAGATGCCACAGGTCGAGCGGGTGGAGAGCGACGAGTTCGATCTCGCCGCCGACGAGGACCTGGACGCCACAGCCGTGCGCGCGCCGGAAGAGCCGGACGCGTTGCCGCCGGTCGAGCACCCGGACTTCGATCTCGCCGCCGACGAGGATCTCGACGCCACGTACGTGCGCGCTCCGGAGGAGATGCCGCAGGACGTGACCGCGGATCTTGCCGGGGGCGTCGACGCTGCCCGCGCGTCCGCTGCGGAGCTCGAGGCCGGCGCGCCGAGCGAAGCGGAATCGACCCCCGCCGGCGATGACGTCGCCGACACGGCGCCTGCGGCAGTGCCGCCCGAAGAGACGGCACGCCCCGAGTCGAGCGCGGCAGCGGATGCGCCTGCGCCGGCCGGCGAGGAGGAAGACGCCCTCATCGACGAGGAGATCCTCGAGATCTTCCAGGAAGAGGTCGTCGAGGTCCTGGAGAACATGGACGCGGCGTTGCCGGTCTGGAGCGCCCGCCGGGACGACAGCGACGCACTGAGCGAGCTGCGGCGCGCCTGGCACACGCTGAAGGGCAGCGGTCGGATGGTCGGCGCCAGCGTCATCGGCGAACTCGCCTGGTCCATCGAGAACATGCTCAATCGCGTGATCGACGGCACCATCGACGCATCACCGGCGGTGGTGGACCTCGTCGAGTCCGCGCGCGCTCGGATCCCGCAGCTTCGCGTCGCGTTCGCCGAACAGCGCGCACCCGAGATCGACGTCACCCCCTGGATGGAGCGAGCCGATCTGCTCGCTTCCGGGGGCAGTGCCGAGGACCTCGAGAGCGTGCCGCTGCCCGACACCGAGGCTGCGCAGGCACCGCCGGCCGACGAACCCTCCTCGCACACCGCGCCGGTGGAAGACGACTTCGATCTCGGTGACGTGACGGAAGTTCCGATGTCGGCCGGGGTCGACGCCGAAGACGAGCCTTCGGCGCTGACGGCGCCCGTGGAAGAGGACTTCGATCTCGGTGAGGCGCCCGAGACCGCGACGCCGGAGGAGGCGGTGCTCGAGGAGGCGTCCGTGTCGGACGTCACGGCCGGCGACGAGCCCTCGGCGCTGACGGCGCCGGTGGAAGACGACTTCGATCTCGGTGAGGCACTCGAGACCGCGACGCCGGAGGAGGTGGCGCTCGAGGAGGCGCCCGGGTCGAGCGTCGCGGCCGGAGACGAGCCTTCGGCGCTGACGGCGCCGGCGGAAGACGACTTCGATCTGGGCGCTTCGGTCGATGCTGCGACCGAAGCAGCGGGGGCCCCGGAGGAGTCCATCGATCCGGACGTGCACGCCGGGGACGAGCCGTCCTCGCTGACCGCCCCGGTGGAGGATGACTTCGATCTCGGCGGAGCGCTCGAGCTGCCCGGCGACGATGCGCCCGCGGCGCTCACCGAGCCGGTCGAAGCGGACGTCGCCCCCGACAGCGCCGTCGCCGCGGAGCAGAGCGCTCCGTCGGCCGCGGACGCGGGCGTCTTCCGGATCTTCGAGCAGGAGGCCCTGGAACATCTCGCGGTGATTCGCGGCTTCGTCACCGAGGCGCGTAGCCGGGGGGGCGTCGCACCCCTTTCCGAAGCCCTTCGCCGCGCCCTGCACACGCTCAAGGGCAGTGCGGCGATGGCCGAGTATTCGGGGCTGGCCGCGCTCGCGGCACCGCTGGAGGGGGCGGTCAGAGCCTACCTGGAGCTGCGCCGCGAGGCGGACGACCGGCTCTCGGACGTCGTCGAGCGCGGCCTCGAACGCATAGAGGAAGGCCTCGAGGTACTTCGCAGCAATGGTCGCGAAGCGCCGCTCGCCGAGCCCGACCGGGACTATCTCCACGCTGCGACGGCGCTCCTCGACCGCCTCGACTCGGAACTCCGCAGCAGCGCGGCCGCGGGCACCGCCGGCAGCCAGCGCGAGATCTTCTCGTCCGAGAACGTGGATGTGCTGCTCGACGCGGCGAGCGTGCTCGGCGAGTGGATGCGTGCGGGCGTCACATCGCGCGTCGAGGCCCTCCGCACGGAACTCGCAGAGCTGTCCAATCGAGCCCGGCGCGCAGGGCAGAGCGGGATCGCTGCACTGGCGGATGCACTCCAGGATGCCCACGAACGGCTCGGTGTGACGCTGCCGGCCGACGCGAGGCCGGTGCTCGAGGGCGCCCACGACACGCTCATGAGCACGCTCGATGCGCTCGCGGCAGGCCTCGACGTTCCACCCGTCGAAGAGCACATCGCCCAGCTGCGCTCGCTCGGGACCGCGTCGACGCCCGACGCCGCGCAACAGATCCGGGAGAGCGTCGCCGGACTCGATCTCGATCCCGAGATGGTCGAGATCTTCTTCGAGGAAGCCGACGAGATCCTCGAGGCCATCGAAGGCGCCCTCGAGGCCTGGCCCGCGGGCGACGCGAGCGCCGCGGACCAGATCATGCGCAGCCTCCACACGCTCAAGGGCGGCGCGCGCATGGCGGGCCTCACCGGCCTCGGCGACGAGGCACACCATCTCGAGACCTGGATCGGCGAGCGCCGCGCGTCCGCCGACGGCGCATTCTTCCGTGCCCTGCGCGAGCGGGCGGACGTGATGGCCGAGCATGTCGCCATGCTGCGCCGTGGAGAGGTGGTCGTACGCGATGTCGCCGGAGAGGGCGCCGGCCAGGGCGCTGCGACGGAAGCGCCGCGACCGATGCCCGAAGGCGAACCGGCGCCGGCGATCGAGGAACTCCCGGCGGCGCCGCCGCCCGCCGCGGAGCCCGCGAGCCCCGCACCGGTGGAGTCGACGCCCGCGTCCGCGATGGAAGCGGACATCGACGACGACGTCGCCGAGACCGACCCGGAGATCCTCGCGCTGTTTCTCGAGGAGGCCGCCGAGCTCACCGAGATACTCGACGGCTCACTGCAGGGCTGGCGCGACGAACCCGGCAACGAGATCCACATGGAGAGCGTCCTGCGTGCCCTGCACACGCTGAAGGGCGGCGCGCGCATGGCGGGTCTCATGGCGCTCGGGGAACGCGTCCACGAACTCGAGGCGCGGATCATCGAGCGCCACGGCAGCAGCGAGGACCTCGACGCGGAGTTCCTCGCGCGCGTGCAGACCGACATGGACGCGCTGTCCGGGCGCATCGCCGGACTCTCGGCCGACTCGGGTGACGCAGCGGGCGTGGAACCCGTTGAACCCATCGAGGTCGAGCCGCCCCTGACGGCGATCGACACCACGGTCCTGCCGCCCGCGCCGCCTGCACCGCCCCCGGCGTCGCCCCCGGTGCCGACGCCGGCGAAGGCCGCGGACGTGGAGGCTGCCTCGCCGATGCGCGAGTCGGCGAAGGATGCACCGCAGGAGATGATCCGCGTCTCAGCCGGTCTGCTCGACGAGCTGGTCAACCTGGCCGGCGAGACCAGCATCATGCGCGGCCGTGTCCAGCAGCAGATCAGCGACTTCGGTGGTTCCCTGGACGAACTCTCGGCCACCATCGAGCGGCTGCGTGATCAGGTGCGGCGGCTCGACTCGGAGGCACAGGAGCAACTGCTGTCGAAGCAGGAAGCCTTCGATCGCGCCGAGCGCGCGGGCTACGAGGACTTCGACCCGCTGGAGATGGACCGCTACACCCAGCTTCAGGAGCTGACGCGGACCCTCGCCGAATCGGCCTCGGACAT
Organism: Pseudomonadales bacterium; assembly: GCA_036351675.1. Classification (GTDB taxonomy): domain Bacteria; phylum Pseudomonadota; class Gammaproteobacteria; order Pseudomonadales; family Azotimanducaceae; genus JAZBPO01. The sequence continues at coordinate 5,089 of JAZBPO010000102.1, read as the reverse complement.
CACCGATCTTCGCGACACGCTCGCCGAGCGCCTGCGCGACACGGACACGCTCCTGGTGCAGCAGGGTCGCATCAACACGGAGCTGCAGGAGGGGCTCATGCGCACGCGCATGGTCCCTTTCGCGCGGCTCCTGCCCAGGCTGAAGCGGATCGTGCGCCAGGTGGGGCGGGAACTGGGCAAGCCGGTCGATCTGGTGGTGGAGAACGCCGAGGGTGAGCTCGACCGCAACGTCCTGGAGCGCATGATCGCGCCGCTGGAGCACATGCTCCGGAACGCGGTCGATCACGGTCTGGAGACCCCCGAGGCGCGCAGCGACGCCGGCAAACCTCCGCAGGGAACCGTCCGCCTGCGTCTCGATCGTGACGGTGGTGACATCCTCGTCCAGGTCGCCGACGACGGCGCCGGCATCGACGTCGCGGGCGTGCGCGCGAAGGCCGTGGAACGCGGGCTGCTCGAGCCCGACGCGAAGGTGAGCGACGCGGAGATCCTCTCCTTCATCATGGCCGCGGGCTTCTCGACCGCGAAGAGTGTCACGCAGATCTCCGGCCGCGGCGTGGGCATGGACGTCGTGAACAGCGAGGTCAAGCAGCTCGGCGGCACGATCTCCATCGCGTCGAAGCTCGGCGAGGGCACGACCTTCACGGTCCGCCTGCCCTTCACCGTGTCCGTGAACCGCGCACTCATGGTGCAGGTCGGGAACGACGTGCTGGCGGTACCGCTCAACGGCATCGAGGGCATCGTGCGGGTCTCGCCCGCGCAGCTCGCCTCGAAGTACGAGTCGGGCGCCGGCGCGAGCTTCTCCTATGCCGGTCGCGACTACGCGCTCTCCTATCTCGGCGAGTGGCTCGGCGATCCACGCCGCGTCCCGCAGGACGTTCCGTCGATCCCGATCATCATGGTCCGCTCCGGCAATCTCGCCCGGGCCGTGCACGTGGACTCCATCGCCGGCAGCCGCGAGATCGTCGTGAAGAGCCTCGGCGCTCAGTTCGCGGGCGTCGGCGGCATCTCCGGCGCCACCATCATGGGCGACGGCTCCGTGGTGGTGATCCTCGATCTGCCGGCCCTGCTGCGCACCACCAGCACCACGCTCGATCTGCAGGGCGCGAGCGATGATCTGTACGGCACCGGCGAGGAGTCCGCGGGCCCCACGCACGTCATGGTCGTGGACGACTCGGTCACCGTACGCAAGGTCACCACGCGCCTGCTGGAGCGCAAGGGCTATCGGGTCTCGGTGGCGAAGGACGGCGTCGAAGCCGTCGCGGCGCTCGCCGAGGAGAAGCCCGACGTGATGCTGCTCGACATCGAGATGCCGCGCATGGACGGTTTCGAGGTCGCCACGCACGTGCGCAACGAAGCGGGTCTGAGCGCCCTGCCGATCGTCATGATCACGTCGAGGACCGGCGAGAAGCACCGGGAGCGGGCCGAGGCGATCGGCGTGAACCGCTTCCTCGGCAAGCCCTTCCAGGAGGTCGAGTTGCTCGCCGAGATCGAGATGCTCACGTCATGAGGGGCGTGCGAAGTTGAGTGACGAACGCGAGATCGCCTGCGTCCTGGTGGCGCTGCACGATCGTCAGATGCTGTTGCCGAACGTGACCGTGGCCGAAGTCGTGCGCATGCAGCGCATCCAGGTCGTCGGCGACGCCCCGGAATGGCTGCTGGGCATGACCTCCTGGCGAGGCAAGATCCTCCCGGTGCTCTCGCCCGAGCACGTGCTCGCCGAGCGCGGCGACCCGGAGCCGCCGATGCGGACACCGAGCTGCTCGCTGCTGGTCATGAACCGCTCGCGCCCCATCGAGGGCGTCGAGTTCTACGTCATGCTCGCGCGCGCCATGCCGCGCATGCTCTGGGTGGCCGCCGAGGACCTCCAGGTCGTGGACGGGCCCCTCGCCGCCGCCGAGGCGGCGAAGCTGAGGCTCGGTCAGGACGAGGTCACGGTGCCGCGCCTCGCCTACTTCGAGGAACTGGTCGTCCAGAACCGCCTCACGCCCGGTCTGAGCCGGCGCGCCTGACGCTCAGGTTCCGTCGAGATCGCCCCAGACCGCCTGGAGCAGGGCGAGCCCCACGATCGGCGCCGTCTCCGCACGCAGCACACGGGGTCCGGTGGCCAGACGCAGCCAGCCCAGCGCGTCCGCCGCGCTCAGCTCGCCTTCGGAGAAGCCCCCTTCCGGTCCCGTCAGGAGATGCGCCCGGGCCGAGGCCCCCGGAGCGAGCGCAGCGAGCGGTCGGCCGGACGGGTCCATGACGAAGCCCGGTACCTCGCCACGTGCACGCAGATGAGCATCCAGGCTCAGCGGCGCATGCAGCGCCGGCAGCACCGTGCGGCCCGACTGCTGCGTGGCATGGCGCAGCACCTCGCCCCAGTGGCGCATCCGGTTGTCGAGGCGTTTGCCCTCGAGGCGCACCTCGGTGCGCTCGGTGAACAGCGGTGTGATCGCGTGGACGCCGAGTTCGCAGGCCTTCTGCAGCGCCACGTCCATGCGCTCGCCGCGGGACAGAGCGATGCCGAGATGCACGGCGAGCGGTGACTCGACCTGCTCCGCGAACGGCGGGTCGAGCGAAATGACGCAGCGCCGCCGCTCGGCGAGCAGCACGCGTGCATCGGCGCTGGTGCCCGCGCCGTCGAACACGCGGAGCGCGTCGCCCGGGCGGCGGCGCAGCACGCTCACGAGGTAGTGCGCCGCCTCACTCTCGAGTTCGCGCTCGCCGGCCGCCAGCGGCCCGTCGAGCAGCAGGCGCGGGACGCGCATGCGTCAGGCGAGTTCGTGGCCCAGACGCCGGAGCAGCTCGAGGCTCGGCTTGGACTGGTTCATCGTGTAGAAGTGCAGGCCCGGCGCACCGCCCGCGACGAGTCGCTCGCAGAGCGCCGTGACCACGTCGAGGCCGAAGTCGCGCAACGCCTCCGCGTCGTCGCGGTACTGCTCGAGGCGCAGCAGGATCCAGCGCGGGATCTCCGCGCCGCAACCCGCGGAGAAGCGCTTGAGCCCGTCGACGTTCGTGATCGGCATGATGCCGGGGATGATCGGCACGGTGACGCCAGCCGCCGCGGCGCGGTCGAGGAAGTCGAAGTAGGCGTCGGCGTTGTAGAAGTACTGCGTGATCGCCTCGTCGGCGCCGGCCGCCACCTTGGCCGCGAAGTGTGCGACATCCGCCTCGGGGGACTCGGCGTCCGGGTGCACCTCCGGATAGGCCGCGACCTCGATGCGGAAGTGATCACCGGCGTGCTCGCGCAGGAGCGCGACCAGCTCGGCGGCGTAGTGCACGGAACCCCGTCCGCCCATGCCCGAGGGCACGTCGCCGCGCAGCGCCACGATGCGCCGGACGCCAGCCGCACGGTAGCGATCGACGAGTTCCCGCACGGCCTGTGCATCGTCCGATCCCATGGACAGGTGGGGCGCCACGGCCCGCCCCTCGCCCTGGATCTGGAGCACGAGGTCGAGGGTGCGGTCACGGGTGGAGCCGCCGGCGCCGTAGGTGACCGAATAGAACTCGGGCCGGGCCGCCTCCAGCCGCTCCCGCACGGCGGTCAGCTTCTGCCCGCCCTCCTCGGACTTGGGCGGGAAGAACTCGAAGGAAACGCGGTCGAGGGCAGCCATGGCGGTGCTCCGGATCAGGTGTCAGCGCGCAGCGCATCGGCCCGGTCGGTGCGCTCCCAGGTGAACTGCGGTTCTTCGCGACCGAAATGACCGTAGGCCGCCGTGTCGCGGTAGATCGGACGCTTCAGGTCGAGCATGGAGATGAGGCCCTTCGGACGCAGGTCGAAGTGCTCGCGGACGAGCGCCACGATCTTCTCGTCGGGGAGCTTGCCCGTGCCGAAGGTGTTCACGGAGATGGAGGTCGGCTCGGCGACGCCGATCGCGTAGGAGACCTGGATCTCGCAGCGGTCCGCGAGGCCGGCGGCGACGATGTTCTTCGCCACGTAGCGGCCCGCATAGGCGGCGGAGCGGTCGACCTTCGACGGATCCTTGCCCGAGAAGGCGCCGCCGCCGTGACGCGCCATGCCGCCGTAGGTGTCGACGATGATCTTGCGGCCCGTGAGGCCGCAGTCACCGACCGGCCCGCCGATGATGAACTGGCCGGTCGGATTGATGTAGACCTTGGTGTCCGCGGACATCCAGTTGGATGGAATCACCGCCTTGATGATCTCCTCCCGTACGGCCTCCTGCAGGTCGGCCTGGGAGATGGACGGGTCGTGCTGCGTGGAGAGCACGATGGCATCCACGGCGACGGGCTTGCCGTCGGCGTCGTAGTGGAAGGTGACCTGGCTCTTCGCGTCCGGGCGCAGCCAGGCGAGCTTGCCCGACTTGCGCAGCTCGGCCTGCTTCTGGACGAGGCGGTGCGAGTAGGAGATCGGCGCCGGCATGAGCACGTCGGTCTCGTTGGTGGCGTAGCCGAACATGAGGCCCTGATCACCTGCCCCCTGCTCGTGGTCCTCGGACTCGTCGACGCCCATGGCGATGTCGGCCGACTGCTGGCCGATGGCGTTGATCACGGCGCAGGTCTCGGCGTCGAAGCCCACCTCGGAGGAGGTGTAGCCGATCTCCCGCACCGTCTTCCGCACCAGTTCCTCGTAGTCGATGAAGGTCCCTGGCGGCAGGCGGATCTCGCCCGCGAGCACCACCATGCCGGTCTTCACCAGCGTCTCGACGGCGATCCGCGCGTCCGGGTCGACGGCGAGCATGGCGTCGACGATGGCGTCGGAGATCTGATCCGCCATCTTGTCGGGGTGACCCTCGGAGACGGATTCGGAGGTGAAGACGGCGTATTCGGACATCTTGGCTGGGGCCTCGTGTGATCTCGAATGTTCGATGAGCGTCGATGAAGGCGCGCATTCTAGCCGCGAATGGCCCGGAGGGCGATGCCTCTCGCGCTTCGCGTCGCCCGCGCCCTGCTCGTGATCCTCGGACTCGTCGACGCCCATGGCGATGTCGGCGGACTGCTGCCCGATGGCGTTGATGACGGCGCAGGTCTCGGCGTCGAAGCCGACGTCGGAGGAGGTGTAGCCGATCTCCCGGACCGTCTTCCGCACCAGTTCCTCATAGTCGATGAAGGTGTCCGGCGGCAGGCGGATCTCGCCCGCGAGCACGACCAT
>JAZBPO010000101.1:0-2310 GCA_036351675.1 Pseudomonadales bacterium | reverse complement strand
GTGGGGCATTCAGCCGGGCGTCCGCGCCGTGGCGCGGCGATTGAAGGCGGCGGACGGGCGAATCGGCCTGCTCATCGACCCGCGGTGCGCGGGTCTGATTCGTTCGCTGACGGCGTACCGCTATCCGGCCGATCAACCGGAGGCGGAACTGCCCGTGAAGGACGGGCACGACCACGCGGCGGACGCCCTTCGCTACCTCGTGGCGGCCCTGGAGGGCGAGGCGATGCTCGCGGGACGCGGACGGGGGTATTGACGCGTCGAAGGAGGCCGGCCGATCGGCGGAAGAGATGGGACGCCGCTAGAGTTGAAGAGAGGGATCCGATCGCCAACGAAGGAGCGGACGGCATGGCGAAGCTGCTTGCGAGGTCGATGGAGCAACGGGAGCACGGCGGGCGCTGCTGGATGTGCATCGCGGTCGGCGGGCTCGTGGGGCTCGCGATCGGCATGGGAGTCGTCGCGCTGCTCCTGGGCGGAACGGCCCACGGACAGGGGCCGAGCGGCAGCGGCGAGGGGCCAGCGGAGGCCCCGCGGCGGCTGGTTCCGGACGGGTTCGCGATGAGCGAGTCAGCCCGGGCGGCGATCGAGGCGCCGTGGCTCACCGACGCCGAGCGCGCGGCGGGACGCATCTTCCACGGCGTGTGGGACGAGCGGGACCTTGCGACGGACGAGCTGCGCGCGCGGGCGGCGCTCATCACGGGACGGTTCGACGATCCGGTCTTCGGCGATGACGGCGAGCTGGCGGCGAACCTGCCGCTCGAGCTCCAGGCGCAGGCGATGCTCGGCCGGGGGGAGCTGCAGCGCATGCTCGATCTCATCGACGCGGCGGGCAAGGCCGAGGGCTGGGCCACGCTGCTGCATCGGCAATGGCTGAAGACGGAAGCGCTGTGGCGGATGGGGCAGCACGAACCGGCGCGCGAGGCGGCCGCGCTTGGCCTGGCCGTGCCGGTGGATGGGACGGACGCGACGGCGGGCATGCTCGTCGACCGGGCGAAGCTCCTCGAGCTGGACGCGAAGCTGAACGGCGCGACCGAGGCGAGCTCGCGCGAGATGATGGAGCTGCTCGGCCGGGCGCACCAGTCGGTCGATCGCCTCTACTGGCCCGCGATGGTGGAGGAGGGGCGAATCCTCGCGCGGAAGCACAATCGGCAGCAGGCGGTGGAGGCGCTGCACGGGGCGCTCGAGCTGAACCCGCGCAGCGCGGCCGCGTGGTATGAGCTGGGGCGGATCGCGCTCGACGTGTTCGCGTTCGAGGAGGCGGAGCGGGCGATGGCGGCCCTCGAACGGCTGGACGATCGGCACGTGTTCGCCTTGCTCCTTCGGGCGGAGCTGCGCATGACGGAGGATGACCCGGAAGGCGCGATGGACGTCCTGGACGAGGCGCTTGCGCGACATCCCGGGCATCGGCGGGCCCTGGCGCTGCGCGTGGCGGCGGCGTCCCTGATGTACGGCGAGCCGAATCGGCTGGAGGAAGCGCGGGCGCGATATGAAGAACGGTCGCCGGGCGCAGCGCAGGCAGCGCACGAAGCGGGACGGTATCTCTCGTTCCACCGGCAGTACGACGCGGCGGCGGCCATGCTCGATGAAGCGAGGAGGCGGGCGCCGAACTGGCTCGAGCCGACGGTCGAGCTGGGCGTCATGCACACGCAGACGGGGGACGATGCGCAGGCCGCGGCCCTCCTGCGCGACGCCGTGCAGGCGGAGCCGTTCAACATGCGGGCCGGGAATGCGCTGGAGTTGATGGAGGCGCTGCTCGGGTTCGAGACGATCGAGACGGAGCGGTTCATCGTGCGCTATCGCCCGGGCGTGGACGAGGCGGTCGCGGCGATGATGCCGGCCGAGTTGGAGAGGATGCACGACATCGTGGGCGGGCGATTCGACTGGGAGCCGCCGCGCAAGACGATCGTCGAGCTCATGCCGGACCACGCGCATTTCGCCGTGCGCATCACCGGCATGCCGGACGTGTACACGATCGCCGCGTGCACGGGGCCGATCATCGCGATGGAGGCGCCGCGGGAAGGCGGCGCCGGGACGCACACGGGGCTGTACGACTGGGTGCGGGTGGCGCGGCACGAGTACACGCACACCGTGACGCTGGACCTGACGGAGAACCGCATTCCGCACTGGCTCACGGAGGCGGCCGCCGTGATGATGGAGCTGGCCCCGCGGGAGTACGGCGACTGCGTCATGCTGGCGGAGAGCTGGCGGCGGGGGACGCTGTTCGACCTCGAGGAGATCAACTGGGCGTTCGTGCGCCCCAAGCGGCCGGGCGATCGCGGCAAGGCGTACGCGCAGGGCCACTGGATGCTCGAG
>JAZBPO010000100.1:0-2092 GCA_036351675.1 Pseudomonadales bacterium | reverse complement strand
CCCTCCCAGGCATCATTTAACAGATGCGTTTAATGAACCTGCAAGCACCCGCTCCTCCGGACCCGGAGCTCGACGGCCTGCTTCACGCGCTCGCCGACGGGACGCGCCGCGCGATCCTCGATCGGCTGAGCGAGGGGCCGGCCAACATCTCGACGCTCGCGGAGCCCTTCGAGGTGTCCTTGCCCGCGGTCTCGAAGCACGTCCGCGTGCTCGAGCGCGCCGGTCTCGTGAAGCGCGAGCGGGTCTGGCGCGAGCAGCGCATCTCGCTCAACCCGGACAGGGTCGCCCAGGCCGCGGACTGGGTCGCCCGCGCGCGCACGCTTTGGCTCGGGCGCCTGGACGCGCTCGAGGCCGCCGTCCGCGCAGAAGTTGACGCCGAGAAAGGACGCACACCATGAAGCACGAGATGGGACGCCTCATCGCACCCGGCACGATCCAGTTCATCCGGCGGCTTCCCGGCCCCGTGGAGCGCATCTGGGAGTGGGTCACCGTCGCGGAGAAACGCGCCCAGTGGCTGGCGGGCGGCGCGTGGCAGCTCGCGCCGGGCGGCCGCGTCGAGCTCGTCTTCAGGAACGACACCCTCTGCCACCCGGGCGACCGCGCGCCGGAGGCCTACGCCGACATGCCGGCCGAGATGCGCTTCAAGGGAGAGGTGCTCGAGATCGCGCCGCCGCGGCTGATCGAATTCTTGCTCATCGAGCAGGACGGGCAGCGCTCGCGCGTGCGTATCGAGCTGACCCCCGAGGGCGACGAGGTCGAGCTGCGCCTCACGCAGTTCGACATGGAGCGCTTCGGCGAGAAGCTCTCGGTCGCGGCGGGGTGGCACGCACACCTCGAGGTGTTCTGCGCGAAAGCGCGCGGCATCGACGCGCCTTCGTTCTGGGTGAGCTTTCGCGAAGCCGAGGAGAGCTACAGGGTTGTCATCGGCGACGGCGCGGCGTCCTGAAGCGCCGATTGCGCTCCTGGCTACTCGTTCGCGACGAATTCCCGCAGCCTGGCGCGAGCGGTCTCGAGCACCTGGTCATAGCCCGCATGCCCGACCAGGGGCGCGAGGAAGGGATCGTGGTTCGCCAGGAAGGCGTGGCTGATGAACCCGCGATCCACGGCTCTCGCAGCCCAGGTCACCGCCTGCTCCTCGTCACCTCCCAGGGCATAGGCCTGCGCGAGGAAGCGAGGGATCACGTCGGTCCCGCGAGCCAGGGCTTCGCCTTCGGCAGGTGGGAGCGGATCGGGCCTCTCGCCGGCCAGCGCCTTGGCGAAGATCCCGATGATGCGTCCGGGCGGCGAGCTTCTCAGATACTCGGGCAGCGCCTCTGCGACGTCGTGCGCCTCGTCGCGACGCCCGGACGCCGCGAGCATGTAGACGTAGAAGAGCCTCGCCATCGGGTTGCCCTCGTCCATCGTGAACATGTCGCGGTAGGGACCGAGAGCCGCCTCGAAGTTGCCCTCCATCGCATCCGCCCATCCCGGCATGCAACGGGTCAGCGGCGTCAGCGGGTCGATCGAGACCAATGTCTCGATCAAGGGGCGTGCAGCCTCGACCTGCCCCGAGATGAGGAGGCAGTTGGCCAGCAGTCCCAAGGTGTCCGGGTCGTTGGGCTCCTGCGCTCGCGCGAGCTCGAGCGCATCCACGGCGCCCCGAATGTCGCTTCGCGAGTAGCGGATCCAGCCTTCGAGCTGATGCACGACCGCGAGTCCGGGCTCTAGCGCCGAGGCGCGAGCGGCGCAGGACTCCGCGGCCTTCAGCGGGGTGTCGCTCGTGTCGACGCCGATCTCGCGATAGTGCAGATGCGTCCGGCCGAGCGCCGCGTGGAGGCGAGCGTCGTCACCCACGACGGAGAGACCGCGCGTCAGTAGCTCGACGGCCTCGTCGATGCCGTCCTTCCGCCAGCGCAGCCCGGCCTGCCGCGCCTGGACCAGGCACTGCCACGCGGCCACGTCGCCCATCGGCCCGGGGGTCAACCGATCGCCGGACTCCGCCGGGTGCGCCACGTCGAGCGACGCGACGACCTCCTGCGCGATGCGCTCCTGGATGGCGAAGAGGTCGCCGAGCTCTCCCTTGTAGCCCTGCGACCACAGGCGGTCTTCGGTG
>JAZBPO010000099.1:0-13340 GCA_036351675.1 Pseudomonadales bacterium | reverse complement strand
CCGGTGGATCAGGTCGTGCGGCAGGCCGAGCTCGAGACCGATGCGCCGGACCTCGTCCTTGAACAGCTCGCGCAGCGGTTCGACGAGCTCGAGCGCCATGCGCTCCGGCAGGCCCCCGACGTTGTGATGGCTCTTGATCACGTGCGCCTTGCCGAACTTCGACGCCGCGGACTCGATCACGTCGGGATAGATCGTGCCCTGGGCGAGGAAGCGCGCCCCCTCGATCGCCTTCGCCTCGCGCTCGAACACCTCCACGAACTTCTCGCCGATGATCTTGCGCTTGCGCTCCGGGTCCGCGACCCCCTCGAGGGCGTCGAGGAACTCGTCCTCGGCATCGACGCGGACGATGTTCAGGTCGAAGGCATTGTTCGTCGCCTGGGCGAAGGCCTCCATGACCGCATCGCCCTCGTGCAGGCGCAGCAGGCCGTTGTCCACGAACACGCAGGTGAGCTGCTCGCCGATGGCGCGGTGCAGCAGCGCCGCCACCACGGAGGAATCGACGCCACCGGAAAGACCCAGGATCACGCGACCGTCCCCCACCTGTGCGCGCACCTGGGCCACGGCGTCGTCGACGATGTTCGCCGCCGTCCAGAGCGCTTCGCAGTGGCAGATCTCGCGCACGAAGCGACGCAGGATCGCCTGCCCCTGGCGCGTGTGCGTCACTTCAGGGTGGAACTGCAGCGCGTAGAAGTGCCGGTGCTCGTCGGCCATGGCCGCGATCGGTGCGTTCGGCGACGTGCCGACGACGCGGAAGCCCTCGGGCACGGCAGCGACCCGATCGCCGTGGCTCATCCAGACCTCGAGCGCCGGCGCCTCGTCGTCGCGGACGTCCGAGAGACCGTCGAGGATCGAGCAGTCCTCCGTGACGCTCACGCGCGCGTGGCCGAACTCGCGCTCGTCGGACTCCTCGACCACGCCGCCGAGCTGGCCCGCCATGGTCTGCATGCCGTAGCAGATGCCGAGCACGGGCACGCCGAGCTCGAACACCACCTGCGGCGCGCGCGGCGTCTCGTCGAGGGTCACGGACTCGGGGCCGCCGGAGAGGATCACGCCCCGCGGGCCGCGCTCGCTGATCACCGAGGGCGCGACATCGAAGGGCAGGATCTCGCAGTAGACGCCGAGTTCGCGGACGCGCCGGGCGATGAGCTGGGTGTACTGCGATCCGAAGTCGAGCACGACGATGTTCTCGTCGTGGATGTCGTGCGCGGGGTGCTCCGCGGAACGGTCCTGACTCAAGGTGCGGCTCCGTCGATGCGGGCGCTGCGCCCGCGGTTCGAGGGAATCCCGGCGCGACGCTGCGCGGCGGGACCCCCTGCAAAGGCCGCTTCCCCGGGAGGCGTCAGCTCAGGGGGTAGTTCGGCGGCTCCTTGGTGATCCCCACGTCGTGGACGTGGCTCTCGATCATGCTCGCGTGCGTGACGCGGGAGAACTCCGGTCGTGTGCGCATGGTCTCGATGTCCGGCGAGCCCGTGTAGCCCATGGCGGAACGGAGGCCCCCGACCAGCTGATGAACGATCGCGCCCATGGGCCCCCGATAGGGCACGCGGCCCTCGATGCCCTCCGGAACGAGCTTCGAGGCATCGCGCTCGGAGCCCTGGAAGTAGCGATCGGAGGATCCGTGGGTCTTCGCCATGGCGCCGAGGGAGCCCATGCCCCGATAGGCCTTGTAGGTGCGCCCCTGATAGAGCTCCACCTCGCCGGGCGCCTCTTCCGTACCGGCGAGCAGGCTTCCGATCATCACGCAGTGTGCGCCCGCGGCGACCGCCTTGGCGATGTCTCCGGAGTAGCGGATACCGCCGTCGGCGATGAGCGGGACGTCCGTGTCCGCGAGCGCCGCCGCGACCTCGGAGACGGCGGTGATCTGCGGGACGCCGATGCCGGTGACGATCCGCGTGGTGCAGATGGACCCGGGGCCGATGCCGACCTTGACTGCATCCGCCCCGGCCTCGACGAGCGCGAGCGCGCCGGCCGCCGTGCCCACGTTGCCGCCGATGACGTCGACGTCCGGATGATGCGCCTTGATCCACCGGACGCGATCGAGGACGCCACGCGAGTGGCCATGCGCCGTGTCCACGACGATGACGTCGACGCCCGCCTCGACGAGCGCGGCGACACGTTCCTCGGTCTCGCCGGAGGTCCCGACGGACGCCCCGACGCGGAGGCGGCCGTCGCCGTCCTTGCAGGCGCTCGGATACATCTGCGCCTTGTTGATGTCCTTCACCGTCACCATGCCGCGCAGCTCGAAGTCGTCGTTGACCACGAGGACCTTCTCGATGCGGTGGCGGTGGAGCAGTTCCTGGATGTACCCGGGATCCGCGCCCTCGGCGGCCGTGACGAGCTTGTCCTTCGGCGTCATCACGTCGGCTACGCGCGTATCCATGCGCGGCTCGAAGCGTACGTCGCGGCTCGTGACGATGCCGAGCAGCTCGTCACCGGAAACGACCGGAACGCCGGAGATGCCGCGTTCACGAGTCAGCTGGAGCAGTTCACCGACGGTGGCGTCGGGCGTGATCGTGATCGGATCCTTGATGACCCCGGACTCGTACTTCTTGACGGCGCGGACCTCCCGCGCCTGCTGCTCCACGCTCATGCTCTTGTGGATGATGCCGATACCGCCTTCCTGGGCGATCGCGATGGCGAGTCGCGCCTCCGTGACCGTGTCCATGGCGGCGGAGACGAGCGGTATGTGGAGACGGATGTTGCGCGTCAGGCGGGCGTCGGTGGTGACTTGCGAGGGCAGGACTTCGGAGTAGGCAGGCAGGAGCAGAACGTCGTCGAACGTGAGAGCGTCGTGGGCGATCCGCAGCATGGTGGCCCCCTTGAAAATAAGCGCGGCACTCTACGCCCAGCAGGGCGTGAGGTAAACCGGTTTCCGTCGCCCGTCCACAAGCGGGTAGCATCGCTGCCATGACCACCGACGCCGCCCGCCCCGACGCGACCCGCCGGGTCCTCACCCCGAGCCTCCTCAACGCCGAGGCCCAGGTCGTGCTGGAGGAGAACTTCGGCGTGGTCTGGATCGAGGGCGAACTCTCGAACTTCTCCCGCCCGGCGTCCGGACACTGGTACTTCACGCTCAAGGACCGCAATGCGCAGGTCCGCTGCGCCATGTTCCGGGGCCGCAACGGCCGCGTGCGCTTCACGCCCGAGGCCGGCATGCACGTGCTGCTGCGCGCCCGCGTCAGCCTCTACGTGGGACGGGGCGAGTTCCAGCTCGTCGTGGACAGCATGGAGCCGGCCGGCGAGGGCGCCCTGCGCCTCGCCTTCGAACAGCTCCGCCGCCGCCTCGGTGAGGAGGGGCTCTTCGACGCGGAACGCAAGCGGGCCCTGCCTGCCCTGCCCCGGCGCATCGCCCTCGTCACCTCCCCCACCGGCGCCGCGATCCGCGACCTGCTCTCGGTACTCGCGCGACGCTGGCCCGCGGCGGAGATCGTCGTCGTAGCGACCGCCGTCCAGGGCGACGCGGCGACAGCGGAGATCGTGAGGGCCTTCGAGCGCATCGCGCGCGCCTGCGAGCGTGGCCCGGCGCTGGCACCGGACCTGGTGATCGTGGGCCGCGGCGGCGGCTCCATGGAGGACCTCTGGTGCTTCAACGAGGAGGCCGTCGCGCGCGCCATCGCCGCCTGTCCGGTCCCGGTCGTCTCCGCCGTGGGCCACGAGACCGACTACACCATCGCCGACTTCGTGGCGGACCTGCGCGCGCCGACGCCGTCGGCCGCAGCCGAGCTCGTCACGCCCGACGCGGCCGAATGGCGCGTACGCGTACGCAACCTCGGCCGCGCCCTGCGCGCAGCGCAGCGGCGACGGCTGGACGCGGCGGCGCGCGAACTCGCCCAGCGCCGCGCGCGGCTGCGCGACCCGGCGATGCTCATCGCCGAACGCACGCAGCGGGTGGACGAACTGGCGCTGCGCCTCGAGCGGCGAGCGGACGAAGGCCTGGCTCGACGCAGCGAGCGCCTGCGGGCGCTCCAGCGGCGGCTCGCCGCGGCGAGTCCGGAGCGCCGTCTGCAGCGCGAGGCGCGCCTCCTGTCGCAGCTCACTCGACGCCTCGCCCAGACCGACCCGCGCCAGCGCATCCGCCGCGAAGCGGAGCGTCTGACCGCGCTGGAGCGAAGGCTGGCGCAGGGCGAGGCACAGCTGCGGAGCCGCGCGGGCGCCGAACTGCGCCGCCTCGCCGGCGCCCTGCAGGCGCTGAGTCCCCTCGCCGTCGTCGATCGAGGCTACGCTCTGCTCACGCGCCCCGCGCCGCCCGGCGTGCGCTTCGGCGAAGCCGTGACCGATGCCACCGGGGTGACGCCCGGCGAGACGATCGAGGCGCGCCTGGCCCGTGGCCGCCTGACGCTGCAGGTGACCGGAGCGGACCCGGACGCGGAATGAGGCGCCTCAGCTCAGTTCGAGGGGGCAGACGAAGCCCGGCGGCTTGACGGCGAAGAGGCTGCCCTCGACGGCATTGAGGACGTCCTCGGCCGTATTGCCGATGAGCAGCCCGCGCACCCCCGAGCGCCCGACGGTGCCCAGCAGCAGCAGATCGGGCCGGTCGCGGCGCACCACCTCCGGGACGACCATCCGGGCGCTGCCGCGCTGCAGGCGAAGGCGCACGACGCAGCGGCACTCACGCGCCGCGATCTCGACGCGCAGCGCCTCACCGAACTGCTCGAGCGCCCGACGTCGACCCCGTTCGATGTCGCCGAGATAGGCGGCGAGCGCTCCGTCGACCTCGTCGGCCGGCATCCAGCGCCGGAGCAGGCCCTCGCCGGGCGCCTCCCAGGCGTGCAGCAGCACGATCTCCTCTGCGCCGAGCGCCACGAAGCCGAGCAGTTGTTCGCGGATCCGGGCATTCAGCGCGACGAGCGTGTCCGGCTCGCTCGCCGCTTCCAGGTCCACGTCGATCGCCGCGAGCACTCGCGCCGGCGGCTGTCGGAGGTCGCCCTCGACGAGCCAGACCGGCGCCGGACACTTGCGCAGCAGATGCTGGTCGGTGCTGGCACGGAACGCGTCCGCGATGCGTTCGAGGCCGGGCCGCGAGCGTCGCTCCGCGGGCTTCACGACGAGATCGAAGCCCTGCGCCTCCACCAGGCGGATCGTCTCCAGGAAGAGCTCCCCGGTCCGGACCTCGAGCGCGACGTCGTCCGGAGCCGTGAGCCCGTCGAGGTGCGCGCGGACCCTGCTGCGATGCTCCTCCCTGCGCCGCGCATCGAGTTCACCGGCCGGCCGCTGCGCGAGACTCGCGACGCGCTCCAGATCCGGAAGCGCCGGCAGCGTGAGCAGGAAGGTGAGTCGCGCGCGACCCTCGGCGACGAGGCGCTCGGCGAGGGGCAGCATGCCGATCAGGGCAGCCTCGCTCGGCGCCGCGACGAGGATGCGCCCCCAGGGCACCGGTGGCATGTCGCTCATGCGGCCAGCTCCTTCTGCCCGAGCGGGTCGGTGGGGAACTCGCCGGATGCCACGGCGCCGGTGGCGACGAGCTGGGCCGCCCGCGCCGCTGCGTCACGAAAGGGCTGGAGGACCAGATCGGCGCCGGCCTCGCGCATGGCGACCTCGTCCTCGCCGCCGAGGGACGTCACCGCGATGCGGCCCTCGAAACCGTGATCCCGCAGTGCCCGGACCACGCTGAGGCGGCCGTCGTCGTGCGTGAGCCCACCCGTCTGGACCGGCATGGCGCACAGGGCCCAGGAAACGTCGTGCAGGGGGAGGTGTGCCAGGAACTCCGGATCCGTGGCGTCCCCGTAGAGGGCGTCGAGGCCCGCCTCGGCCGCGCTCTCGAGCGCGAGGGGATCGAAGTCGACGGCGAGGACCCGCACGCCGCGTTCCGCGAGATCGGCAGCGATGGCACGACCGTAGCGCCCCAGGCCGAACAGGAGCACGGCGCCCTCGGTGGTCGGCACCGGCGCGGCGGCCGCCTCCCGGGCCCCCTCGGCCGGGCCGATGCGAGCGAGCAGCGGCGCCAGCAGACGATGGAGCGGATGGGACCAGGTGATCATGTAGGTGGAAGCCGCGATGGTGATCAGCCCCACGAGCGTGACCAGACCCAGGGCGCTGTCGTCGACGTGCCCGATGGACACACCCATGGTCATGAAGATCAGCGAGAACTCGCTGATCTGCGCGACGGTCAGCCCCGCGAGGAAGCCCGTGCGCGTGCCGTAGCCCATGGCACGCATGATGAGCAGCACGATCAGCGGATTGCCGACGAGCACGAACAGCGAGAACAGCAGGGCAGGCCCGACCTCCTCGCCGAGCACGGCGAGATCGAGAGCCGCGCCGAGCGCGATGAAGAAGAACAGGAGCAGGAAGTCGCGGAGCGCCGCCATGCGCGCGGCGATGGCCTCGCGAAAGGGCGTCGAGGCGAGACACACGCCGGCGAGGAGGCCGCCGAGTTCCTTGCCGAAGCCGAGAAAGTGGCCGACGGCCGCGAGCAGCGCGGCCCAGCCGATGGCGAAGGACACGAGCAGTTCCGGCGCCCTCGCGAGGCGCGTCACGAGCGGCGTCGCCAGGAAGCGCACGAAGATCAGCACGCCGACGAGCGTGGCGGCGCCGGCCAGGGCGATGCGCGCGATGGCCGCGCCCGGGGCCGCGCTCCCGTCGCCCGCCGCGAGCGCGGACAGCAGGATCATGGCGAGGACCACGACGAGATCCTGGACGATGAGGAAGCCGAGCGCGATACGGCCATGGAGCGAGTCGATCTCGCGTTTGTCGGAGAGCAGCTTGACGATGATGATCGTCGAACTGAACGTCAGCGCGACGGCGACGTAGATCGCCGTGACGTCGTCGAGGCCCAGGCCGAGGCCGATCAGATAGCCGAAGGCCGTCGTGAAGAGCACCTGCCCGAGGCCCGTGAACAGCGCCACCGGACCGAGCGTGCGGACCAGCTTGAGATCGAGCTTCAGGCCCACGAGGAACAGCAGTACGGCGATGCCCAGTTCCGCGAGCAGGTCGATGTGCGACTCGCTCCGCGCGATGGCGAGGCCCGAGGGTCCGGCGAGGATGCCGACGCCGATGAAGCTGACGATCAGCGGCTGGCGCAGCAGGAGCCCGAGGAACCCGACGCCGGCCGCGAGGACCAGCAGGGCGGCGAATTCGTAGAAGACGTAGCCGGCGAGGGTGTCGGCCATGGGACGCGGTCGTCCGTTGCGAGCTCGCGGAAAATGCTACACCGGCGGGCCGGCCGGGCAATCAGGCCGTGTCGAAGGCAGACGCCGGGCGTGACGATGTGCGCCCCGGCATCGCGCCGCGGAGCGATCGCGCCGACCCGGCCGCGTGCGCCCTCGCCCCTACCCAGCGCCGACGCGCCCCGTCGCCTCCTGCGCGGCACGCCGTCAGCGAGACCGCTTCTTGACGTGCCTCATGAGCCGCTTGCGCTTCTTCTCCTGCCGCGGCGTCAGCTTGTTGCGCCTGCCGGCATAGGGGTTCGCGCCACTCTTCAGCTCGACGCGGATCGGCGTGCCCACGAGGCCGAAGACCTGCCGGAAGCGATTCTCGAGGAAACGACGATAGGCCGCAGGCAGGTGCTCCGTCTGCGTGCCGTGCACGACGATCACGGGTGGCCGGCTGCCGCCCTGGTGGGCGTAGCGCAGCTTGATGCGCCGCCCGTGACGCAGCGGCGGCGAGTGCTCGCGGACCGCGGTCTCGAGCGCCGCGGTCAGCTTCGGAGTCGGCAGATCGACGCTCGCTGCGGCGTCCGCCTCGCGGACCGCATCGTAGAGCCCGCCCACGCCCGAGCCGTGCAGGGCGGAGATGAAGTGCACGCGCATCCAGGGCGCGAAGTCGAGCTTGCGATCGAGCTCCCGGCGGACCCGGTCACGCACGTCCGGCGCGAGTCCGTCCCACTTGTTCACGGCGAGGACGATGGCGCGGCCGTGCTCGAGGACCGTCCCGAGCAGATGCAGGTCCTGCTCGACGAGGCCTTCGCGGGCGTCGACCACGAGCACGACCACGGAGGCGCGATCGATGGCCTCGAGCGTCTTCACGACGCTGAACTTCTCCACCGCTTCGCCGATGCGCCCACGGCGCCGCACGCCGGCCGTGTCGATCAGCGTGAAGGGTTCGCCGTCCCGATCGTAGGGTATGTAGATGGAGTCCCGCGTGGTGCCCGCCTCGTCGTAGACCACGACCCGGTCCTCGCCGAGCATGCGATTGACCAGCGTCGACTTGCCGACGTTCGGGCGCCCCACGACGCCGATGGCGATGCCCCGGATCATGGCGGCGTCGGCATCCTCGGCCTCCCCCGGGAGGCGCTCGGCGATGGCCGCGAGCAGTCCGCGCATGCCGCGCCCGTGCGCCGCGGAGACCGGGAAGGTGTCCGGGAAACCCAGCTCCGCGAACTCCGCGAGCGCGGCATCGTCGCCGACGCCGTCGACCTTGTTCAGGACCAGCAGCGCGTCGCGCCCCATGCGCCTGAGCCGGTCCGCGATGAGCGTGTCGCCGGCGGAGAGGCCGCTCCGCGCGTCGACCATGAAGACCACGAGGTCCGCCTCCTCGACCGCCTGCAGCGTCTGCTTCGCCATGGCCTCGTCGATCCCCGCCTCCTCACCGGAGAGCCCGCCCGTGTCGATCACGATGCACGGCCCGTCCTCGAGACGGGCGAGGCCGTACTGACGGTCACGCGTGAGGCCCGGGAAGTCGGCGACGAGCGCGTCGCGGCTGCGGGTGAGGCGGTTGAACAGCGTCGACTTGCCGACGTTGGGGCGTCCGACGAGTGCGATGACCCTGGACACGGGCGCGGCCTCAGCCGCGCTCGAAGCGGAGTACGACGAGTCGACCGCCGTTACCCAGCACGACGAGCCGGTCGCCGGTGCTGATCGGCGCGTTGCGGATGCCGTTCCGGTCGACGCGGACCCGCGCCAGGGGCCGCCCGTCGGACTGGGCGAAGAGGTGTACCCAGCCCTCGAAGTCGCCGACCGCGAGCCAGGGTCCGAACACGGCCGGGCCCGTGACGCCGCGCCGCGCCAGGCCCGCCTGCTCCCAGACGACGTTGCCGCTGACCTGATCCATGGCCCGGATCACGCCGTCCTCGTCGGTGCTGTAGATCTGCCCGTAGCCCTCCGCCAGCTCCGCGTGGCTGGAGATCGGGCGTTCCCACTGCACGGCTCCGTCCTGCAGGCGCAGGGACTTGATGGCGCCCTGATAGCTGGCGACGAAGGCGCCGACGGGCGTCAGCAGCGGCGAGCCGTCGAGATCGGCGATGCGCTCGAGCTCCGAACGCCCGCTCGGCAGCGCCACCACATGCTCCCAGAGGACCTCCCCGCTCTCGCCGCGCAGGGCCGTGAGGCGGCCGTTCGCGAAGCCGGCGAAGACGATCGGGTCGCTCCAGACAGGCGCGCCCGTGCCGCGCAGCGTGAGCACCGGCACCTGCGTGTCATAGGACCAGATCCGGGTGCCGTCCTCGGCCGCGAGGGCCGTGAGGCGGCCGTCCTCGCTGACGACGAAGACCCTGCCGTCGCCCGCAGCCACCGGCGCGAGGATCTCGGAGGACAGCTGGAACCGCCAGAGTTCCTCACCGTCCGCCCCGCGGAGCGCGACGAGTTCCCCGTTCTCCGTCCCGAGGAACAGGCGCCCTTCGCCGGCCCCGACGCCACCGGTCACGAAGCTGCCCTCGTCGTCGTCGCGACCCCAGAAGGCCACGGCACCGAGCACGCCGCCCTCGGGACTTCCGATCCGCGTCTGCCAGAGGCGCTCGCCGTCCTCGAGGCGGCGCGCCTCGACGACGCCGTAGGCGTCGGCCGCGTAGAGCACGTCGCCGTCGATCGCCGGCACGAGACGCGTGTAGCGTTCACCGAGCCCGGCGCCGACCCTGCCGTCCCAGAGCTCCAGGACCTCACCTTCCGGCTCGAACTCCATGAGCGGTTCGGGCCCGAGTTCCTCGTCGTCACCACCGAACCAGCTGCAGCCCCCGAGCACCATCGTCAGCAGCAGTAGTACGGGAGCAGCGTCGAGGCGGCGACGGCGGATCGTCATCAGGGCGCCTCCGGAGCGGCGGCGATCGCGAGATCGTCGCGCTTCATCTCCAGCAGCGGACGACCGACGCCGCCTGCATCCTCCGCGGCCTCGATCGCCGCGTCGTAGGCGGCACGAGCCGCCGCCCGATCACCGGAAGCGAGGAGCGCATCGCCCCGGAGCTCCAGCACCGTCGGCAGGGCCTGGGCACCGGCGATCGCGTCGAGCAGCACGAGCGCCGCCGCCGGATCGTCGTCGGCGATCGCCAGCCGCGCGAGGCGCAGCCGTGCGACATCATGAAAGGCCTCCGGCAGATCCGCGTCGAGCACGGCGAGCAGTTCGCGGCGCGCCGCCTCGGCGTCGTCGGACTCGACCGCGTGACGCGCCACGTGGAAGCGGATCAGGCTCACGTAGGGCGAATCGGGGTACTCGGAGCGGAGCGCTTCGGCGATCCGCGTCGCCTCCTCGCTCGGACCACCGTCCGGGGCCAGTGCCTCGCGCCACTCGAGATAGCGCGCCGACGCGTCGCCGACGGCCGCGGCCCTGGCATCGTCCCAGGCGCGCCAGCCGAGTACGGCCCCGACGGAAAGCACGAGCGTGACCACGAGCGTCAGCCCGTTCTCGCGCCAGAAACGCTGGATCTGTTCGACGGTTTCCTCGTCGGTGCGGTACTCGCTCACGTGCAGTCCTCTCGGGATTTCGATCGCGGATCGGCGCTGGCTCGATCCGCTGCGTCCGGGCCTCGCGCGCGCTCAGCCGTACGGGGCGCGCAGTTCATCGATCAGCGCCGCGCGCGTCAACGTGCGTTGAGGCCGGTCCTCGCGCAGCGCCTTCAGTGTGACCGTACCCTGCGCGAGCTCCTCGCTGCCGAGGATGAACGCATAGTCGGCCCCGCTCGCATCGGCGCGCTTCAGGCGCGCCTTGATCTTGCCCCCGCCGCAGTGCGTCAGCAGCCGCAGCCGCGGCAGCGCCCTGCGCAGTTCCGCGGCGAGCGTGAGGGCCGCGGCGGCGGCGTCGTCGTCGAGGGGCACCAGATAGGCATCCACCTCCTGTGTCGCCCGATTCGCGAGCGCGCCGACTTCCTCCGCGAGGAGCACGAGGCGATCGACGCCCATGGCGAAGCCGATGCCCGGCGTCGGCCGGCCACCGAGCAGCTCGACGAGACCGTCGTAGCGGCCGCCGGCGCAGACCGTGCCCTGGGCCCCGAGTGCGTCCGTGGTCCACTCGAAGACCGTGCGGCTGTAGTAGTCGAGGCCGCGGACCAGGCGCGGATTCAGCACGGGCTCGATGCCCGCGGCATCGAGCAGTGCGAGGAGGCCGTCGAAGTGCGCCTTCGAGGCATCGTCGATCCAGTCGTCGAAGGTGGGCGCGTCGGCGACGATCTCCTGCGTGCGCGACACCTTGGAGTCGAAGATGCGCATGGGGTTCGTCTCGAGGCGGCGGCGGCTGTCCTCGTCGAGTTCCGCCTCGAAGGGCCGCAGATAGGCGACGAGCGCCTCGCGCCAGGCGGCTCGCGCCTCGGACGAGCCGAGCGTGTTCAGCTCGAGACGCACGGCCCGATCGACGCCGAGCGCATGCCAGAGCTCCGCCGTCAGCATGAGCAGCTCCGCGTCGATGTCCGGCCCCGGCAGACCGAAGGCCTCCGCGCCGATCTGTTCGAACTGCCGGTAGCGGCCCTTCTGCGGTCGTTCGTAGCGGAACATGGGCCCCGAGTACCAGAGTCGCTGGGTCTGGTTGTAGAGCAGACCCGCCTGCTCGCAGGCACGCACGCAGCCGGCAGTTCCCTCGGGGCGGAGCGTCACGGAGTCACCACCGCGATCGTCGAAGGTGTACATCTCCTTCATGACGATGTCGGAACTCTCGCCGACCCCACGAGCGAAGAGCCCGGTGTCCTCGAGCAGCGGCAGGCGGATCTGGCGATAGCCGAAGCGTCCGAGCACGTCGCCGACGGCCCGCTCCACCCATTGCCAGCGCGCACTGTCGCCGGGCAGCACGTCCTGCATGCCGCGCACGGACTGGATCTTCTTCATGAACTCGCGGTCTCTTGCTTGCAGCGCGCCCGGATCAGGCGCGCGCGATGAGGTTCTCTTCCTGCTTCGCCTTCTCCTCCAGGCGGGCGCGGACGATGCGCTCGAGCGCATCGACGAGGTCCTCGTTGGGGAGCTTCTCGGCGGGCTTGCCGTCCAGATAGACGAGAGACGCAGGCGACGCGCCCGTCAGGCCGACCTCGGCCTTCAGGGCCTCGCCCGGGCCATTGACCACGCAGCCGATGACCGCGACGTCCATGGGAATCGTCACGTCCTCGAGGCGCCGTTCGAGCTCGTTCATGGTGCCGATGACGTCGAAGTTCTGGCGCGAGCAGCTCGGACAGGCGACGAAATTGATGCCCCGCGTGCGCAGACGCAGAGACTTGAGGATGTCGAAGCCGACCTTGATCTCCTCCACCGGGTCGGCCGCGAGGGAGACCCGGAGCGTGTCGCCGATGCCCTGATAGAGCAGCATGCCGAGGCCGATGGCCGACTTGACCGTGCCAGAACGGAGCGCGCCGGCTTCCGTGATGCCGAGGTGGAACGGCTTGTCCGTCTGCGTGGCGAGACGTTGGTACGCATCGACGGTCATGAACACGTCGGAGGCCTTCAAGGAGACCTTGTAGTCGTGAAAGTCGAGGCGCTCGAGGATGTCCATGTGATGGAGCGCCGACTCGACCATGGCCTCCGCGCAGGGCTCGTTGTCGTACTTCTTCAGCAGTCGCTTGCCGAGGGAGCCTGCATTGACGCCGATGCGGATCGGTACACCCTTGTCGCGGCAGGAAGACACGACCGCACGCACGCGCTCCTCGGCACCGATGTTGCCGGGGTTGATGCGTACACAGTCGACGCCGAGTTCGAGCACACGCAGCGCGATGCGGTAGTCGTAGTGGATGTCCGCGACCAGCGGGACCCGGACCTGCCTGCGGATCTCGCCGAAGGCGTCGGCCGCTTCGAGCGACGGCGTGGAGACGCGGACGATGTCCGCGCCCGCGTCCTCGAGCGCACGGATCTGCGCGACCGTGGCCGCGACGTCCGTCGTCTCCGTGTTCGTCATGCTCTGCACCGCGATCGGTGCATCACCGCCCACCGGCACGTCACCGACCCGGATCTGTCGGGTCTTCCGTCGCCTGATCGGGGATTCGAACTCCATGGTCAGCTCCCGATGCCTCAGCGCCCCAGGGTCAGGGACGCCACGTCGTTGCGCGTGAAGGGCCGCAGGGCCACACGCGATCCGTTGTAGGTCAGTTCCACGGCCGGCGCATAGCCGAGCCGGATCCGGAACGGCGCACGACCCCAGAGTTCGAGCACCTCGCCGTCGCGGACGAGATCCTGGAAGACACTGGCGTCGTCGGCGTCGCGCACCTCGACCCAGCAGTCTTCGGT
>JAZBPO010000098.1:0-10694 GCA_036351675.1 Pseudomonadales bacterium | reverse complement strand
CCCGCGGTCGGAAGGGGGTGCCGCGGATCAGATCCGCTCGATCACGATCGCCGGAGCCATGCCGCCGGCGGCGCACATGGTCACGAGACCGGTGGTCTTGTCCTGACGCTCGAGCTCGTCGAGGAGGGTGCCGATGAGGATGGAGCCTGTGGCGCCGATCGGGTGGCCGAGGGCGATGGCGCCGCCGTTCACGTTGCACTTCTCCGGGTCGAGCTCCAGGTCGCGCATGAACTTCCAGGCGACCACGGCGAAGGCCTCGTTGATCTCGAAGAGGTCGATGTCGTTCAGGGTCATGCCGGCCTTCTTCACGACCTTGCGCGCGGCCGGGCCCGGCTCGTTGAGCATGAGCTGCGGCGAGCCGGCGGCGTTCGCCATGGCGACGATGCGCGCACGCGGCTTCCAGCCCTGGGCCTTGGCGTAGTCCGGCGAGGCGAGGAGGACGCCGGCGGCGCCGTCCACGACGCCGGAGCTGTTGCCGGCGTGGTGCATGTGCTGGATCTGCGTGTCCGGGTATGCGCGCTTCACGAGCTGATCGAAGGTTTCGCCGGTCTCGTCCACGGGCATGGCCATGAAGTTCTCGAACACGGCGGGCAGCTGGCTGAGGCCCTCCATGGTCGTCTGCGGACGCGGGAACTCGTCGTGGTCGAGGGCGAGGGTGCCGTCCTCGTTGTGCACGGGCACCACGGACTTCGCGAAGCGCCCCTCTTCCATGGCCACCTTCGCGCGCTGCTGCGAGACGAAGCCGATCGTGTCCACGTCCTCGCGCGTGGCGCCTTCGAGGGTGGCGATGAGGTCGGCGCAGATGCCCTGGTGCCACTGCGGATGCATGTCGCGCAGCGCCATGTTGCCGGCGTCGAGGAGGCCGCCGCCCTGGGTGGCGGTGTAGCTCATCATCTCGCAGCCGCCGCCGATGACGACGTCTTCCATGCCCGACATGATCGAGGCCGCGGCCATGTTCACGCTGGTGATGCCCGAGCCGCAGAAGCGGTCGAGGGTGACGCCGGAGGCGGCGGTGTCGTAGCCGGCGAGGAGCAGCGACATGCGGCCGAGGTCGGCGCCCTGCTTGCCCTTCTGCGAGCTCGTGCCCCAGATCACGTCGTCCACCTCGGCCGTGTTCAGCCCGTTGCGCTCCGCGAGCGCCTTGAGGACGGTGGCACCGAGGTGCTGCGGGTGAAGGTGGGCGAGGGAACCCTTGCCCTGCTTGCCGATGCCCCGCGGGGTGCGGGCGGCGTCGATGATCCAGGCTTCGCTTGCGGCCACGTCGTCTCTCCTGGCTGGCCCCGGTCGCCCGAGGCTGATGCACTTGAATTAACCGGGAGCGGGATTCTACGCGGATCGACGGGGCCGCGACACGCGGGGCGTCAGTGGCCGGTGGCGCTGCCCGCGTCGAGGATCTCGGCGCTCTGCGTCGGCTGCTCAACGCTCGTCGCGCGCGTGTCCTCGTCGGCAGGCTGGGCGAGCGCGGCTGCGGTCAGCACGATCGTGCCGAGGGCGAAGATGGAAATGTTGTGTCGGGCTTCCCGGGTCATGATCGGGCTCCCTCCGCTGTGGTGGACCGGCGGCATGGTCTTCGGACGATTCTCATCGGACAAATCGGATATGAGAGGCTTTCGCTTCGGTTTCCTCGAATCCATCCGGGCATTCGGCTTCGCCGCATGGCTGGCTGCCGCGCTCGCCGCCGCGCTGTCCCTCGCGCCGCTCACCGGCGCTGCGCAGGCGGCCGCCGCTGGCGCCGAGGACGCTCCTGCCTCCGCAGCCCTCGTGGCCCTGGCGACCACGCTGCGTGTGCTGGACGAACGCTTCATCGAATCCGAGGCCGTGGCCGAGGTGTTCTCCGGCGGCGAGCGTGCGCGCCTCGAGGCCCTCGCCCGCGCCGAAGGCCTCGCGGGCCTGGCGCCCGTGCTCGACGAGAAGCTGCGTGCCCTCGGCTGGTCGCACACCCGCTTCGTGGCCGACGGCGGCTTCGAGCACGCCTTCTACCGGTCGCTCTTCGAGACCCGCGACCCGGACGTCCCGCGCATCCGCCATCTGCGCGCCTTCCTCCGGGCGCGTGCCGACGGTGCTCAGCAGGTCGTCCACGTGGCCGAGGGGGGACCCGCCGCGCGTGCGGGGCTCCGGCGCGGGGATCTGCTACGTCGCGCCGACGGCGCGCCGTTCGATCCGCCCTCGGACCTGGCCGCGGAGACGGTCGAACTCCAGCTCGAACGCGCCGGCGCCGTCTCGACCGTCACGCTGCGGCCCGAGTTCTCGAACCCGCATCGGTCGCTCATCGAGGCGACGCGGGAGAGCGTGCGCATCGTCGAGTACCGGGGCCGCCGCTTCGGTTATCTGCACCTCTGGAGCGGAACCCACGAGGCGCTGCTCGCGATCCTCGACGCAGCCGTGCTGCAGCGCTTCGCCGGCGTGGACGGCGTGCTGCTGGACCTTCGCGGTGGCTTCGGGGGGGCCTGGCACGACTACCTGGACCCCTTCTTCGGCGATCGTGACGCCTTCTTCGAGGTCGAGAGCGTCGATCGCACGGGCGCGATCTCCCGCTCGCAGCCCGGCCCACGGCGGCCGGTGGGCTGCTTCGGGGGGCCGATGGTCGTGCTCATCGACCGGGATACCCGCTCCGGAAAGGAGGCGCTCGCGTTCCAGTTCCGCAAGGCCTCCCGGGCCGTGCTCGTCGGCGAGCGGACGGCCGGGGCCTTCAGCGCCGGTCTCGGTACCGTCGGCGACGGCTGGTTCCTGTTCACGGCCGTCGCCGAACCGCGCCTGGACGGTCGTCGCATCGAGGGCGTCGGGGTGGCGCCGGCGCTGCGAGTGCCCTGGCCCGTGACGGGTGCGGCGACGGTGGATCCCCAGTTCGAGCAGGGCCTCGCCACGCTGGCCGCCACGCTGGACACGCTGGCGCTCGAAGCGTCCTCCATGCCTTCGCCCTGTGCCCGGCTGCCCTGATCGCGCCGTGAGGCCCGTGCGGTGCGCGGCAGCGCCGGTCTCGCACTGGCGCCAACCGGGGCACTCGGTGCCGACGCGGCTCCGTTGGTCCATGCTCCCGCCCGTCTCGGGCCGTGGGGGCATCGGCATGGCCCGGACTCTGCGGTAGGCTCGCTCACCGTCATGGCCCACGCGATCTGCATCCAGTGCGGCGAGACGAAGGCGAAGGCCCTCGACGCCTGCCCCGCCTGCGCCTTCGAGCCGTTGTCCTCGCACGAGAAGGCGCAGTCGATGGTCGCGACGACGCACAATCTGTCGGAGGCCGGGCTGACGCACATCGCCGGCGCGCTCATGCGCGGTGAGCCCGTCGAACTGCCCTTCGAGCAGGTGCTCGAGTACATGGACATGTTCGAGGGCCGGGCCGAGGCCGATGCGCCGGTCAGGGTGCCCAGCAAGGGCTGCGCCTGGCTGGTCCTGTTCTGGGTGCTGGCCGGCCTCGCCGGTCTGGTGATGTTCTCTGGGTGAGTATCGTTCGATGACGCACACGGTCGCCTTTCTCCACTCCACCCCCGACCACGTGGAGACCTTCGACGCCCTGCTCGCCGCCACCGGCATGGACGTCGCGGCCGTCCACGAAGTGCGTGAGGAATGGCTCGCCCGGGCGCGCGAGCGGGGCGTGGACGTGGAACTGCTCGGCGAGGTGCGCGCACTGCTCTCGCGCCTCGCCGGGGAAGCCGATGTGGTCCTCTGCACCTGCTCCACGCTCGGACCCATCGCCGATTCGCTCGGCGCCGAGAACGTGCTGCGCGTCGATCGGCCGATGATGGAGCGGGCCGTGGCCGTCGGCGGCCAGGTGCTGCTGGTGCTCTGTCTGGACAGCACGAAGGAGGCGAGCCGCAACCTGCTGCTGAGCTGCTTCGAGGCAGCGGGACGGCAGCCGGACTACCGCATGCTGATGATTCCGGACGCCTGGCCCGCCCGCGAGGCGGGTGATCTCGACGCCTTCAGCGCCACCATCGCGCGCTGGGTCGCCGCGGCGCTGTCCGTGGAGCCGAGCATCAGCTGCATTGTGCTCGGCCAGGCGTCCATGCGGCCGGTCCGACCTGCTCTCGTCGCGTCCGGGGTGCCGGTGCTGACGTCGCCGGAGTCGGCGGTCGCGCGCATCGCGGAGTTGCTGGACACGACCCTGCGCCTCGAGTGAGGCGCTACTCGCCCCGGAACTCGGGGGCGCGGCGCTCGCCGTAGGCCGCGACGGCCTCCGAGAAGTCCTTCGACCGGAACAGCTGCAGCACCGACATGAGCACGTGGTGCGAGTGCGACTCGAAGTCCTGCGTGAGGCCGTGGCGGAACAGGCGCTTCATCTCGGCGATGGCGAGCGGTGCGTTCGCGGCGACGCGCTCGGCCCAGTCCGTGGCCGTCGCTTCCAGTTCCGCCGCCGGCACCACGCGGTTGACGAGGCCGTGATCGAGCGCCGCCTCGGCGCTCAGCGGGTCCCCCAGCATGGCGATCTCGCAGGCCTTCGCCCAGCCGAGCAGGCGCGGCAGATACCAGGTGCCGCCGCTCTCCGGGACCACGCCCATGCGGGCGAAGCCGGGCAGGAGCTTCGCGTCGTCGGCCATGAGGCGCATGTCGCAGCCTAGCGCCAGGTCGAGCCCGTAGCCCGCGGCGACGCCGTTGATGGCGCCGATGACCGGCGTGTCCATGCGCTGGAGCGTGACCGTGCAGATCTCCCGGGTGCTGTAGTGGCGCGCGCCGGCACTGGCGAGGCCCGCACCGCCGATGCCTTCGCCGGCGGCCGCCTGTTTCAGGTCCAGGCCGGAACAGAAGCCCCGGCCGGCGCCCGTGAGTACGACGACGCGCACCTGCGGGTCGTCGTCCGCGGCCTTCAGCGCTTCGTTGATCTCGTCGAGCATCTCGCCCGTGATGGCGTTCATGCGATCCGGGCGGTTGAGGATGATCCAGCGGACGTGGCCGCGGTCCTCGGTCAGCACTTCGCTCATGGTGTCTCGCTCCCGCATTCCCTGCGGGCGAGCATGCCACGATCACATGGCGGGGGAGCCTGAGCCCCGGAGACGAGGCGGCTCCGCTGAACCTGAACAGCTGACCCTGGGTCAGCTGTTCAGGTTCGGGGTCGGGGTCAGCCCTTGACGTTGCCCTGGGGGATCTCGCTGAACGGCACGTCCTTGTCCGGGCGGATGTCCGGCGGCATGCCGAGTACGCGCTCGGCGATGATGTTGCGCAGGATCTCGTCCGAGCCGCCCTCGATGCGGTTCGCCGGGCTGCGCAGGAACTGGCGCTGGAACTGACCGCCGAAGCCGGCGTCGTCCACGTCGGCGTCGAGGATGCCGCCGTAGTCCTGCATGTCGAGGGCGAAGTTCGCGCTCTCGTTGTTGTTGGCGGCGACCACGACCTTGCTGATGGAGGCCTCCGGGCCCGGGTCCTCACCCTTCGAGAGCGCGGTGATCATGCGATAGCTCGTGTACTTCAGGCCCATCTCGCGGCAGTACCAGTCGGCGAGATGTTCGCGGGTGGCCTTGTCCCTGATGGCGGGCGCACCGTCGACGTCGACTTCCTTCGCCGCCGCGAACACGTCCAGCACGGTGTTCGAGAGACCACCGCCGACCGCCAGGCGCTCGTTCATGAGCGTCACCAGCGCGACCTTCCAACCCTCGCCGGGCGCGCCGAGGCGCTGGCTGTCGGGAATGCGCACGTCGGTGAAGTAGACCTCGTTGAAGTCCTGGTTGCCGTTGATCTGCTTGATGGGCCGGACCTCGACGCCGGGCGACTTCATGTCCAGGAAGAACATGGTCAGGCCCTTGTGCTTGGCCACGGACGGGTCCGTGCGCGTGATGAGGATGCCCCAGTCCGAGTAGTGGGCGCCGGAGGTCCAGACCTTCTGACCGTTGATCACCCAGTCGTCGCCGTCCTTCACCGCGCGGGTCTTGATGCCCGCGAGATCCGAGCCGGCCACGGGCTCGGAGAAGAGCTGGCACCAGACGTCCTCGCCGGACGCGATGCGCGGCAGGTAGTGGGCCTTCTGTTCTTCCGTGGCGTAGGCCATGAGGGTCGGTGCGCACATGCCCTGGCCGATGATGAACATGCCGTCGGGCGTGACGTAGCGCGAGACTTCCTGGTTCCAGATCACGCTCTGGATCGGGGTCGCGTCGCGGCCACCGAACTGCTTCGGCCAGGCGATGCAGGCCCAGCCGGCATCGTAGATGAGCTTCTGCCAGGCCTTGGCGACCGCCACCGGATCCTCGGCCCCGTCGTAGGCCGACTCGCTCGCGGAAGTGCGCGGGCGGGCGTTGGCGTCGAGGAAGGCGCGGACTTCTTTGCGGAACGCGGCCTCTTCCGGGGTGTCGTTGAAATCCATCGGGGGCTCCGGCTGTCGTGCGGGGAGCCCGGAGTGTATTAATGGCGATCCATTACCGCCAGAGGTCCGCGCTGGTCCGCATGCCGAAGCCCCGCGAACTCACCCACCCCGTCGTCCGCCGCCTGGTGTGCACCTGCGTCATGGCCGACGAGGTGCTGCTCTGGGACTGGCTCGTGGAGCACCTCGACCCGCAGCGCTTCCGCGTCGGGGCCACGGAACTGGTCCGCGACGGCTACTCGCGGCGCACGGAGGTCGTGTTCACGAACGAGCTCGACGCCCATCGCTTCGCGCGCTGGGCCGAGCGCCGGGGCTTCGAGTTGGAGGAGGCGCCCTGATGGACAGCATCTTCACGCGCGACGGCGCGGCCTGGGTGCCCTCGGCGGCCGCGCTCGGCCCCTGGGGCGCGTCTTTGCACGGCGGCGCGCCGGCGGCGCTGCTCGCGCATGTGCTCGACGCCCTCGAGGCGGCGCCGGGGCCGCTCGCGCGCGTGACGCTCGATCTGTTCCGGCCCGTGCCCGCGGCGCCGCTCGAGGTGAGCGTGCGCCCGCTGCGCATCGGTCGCCGCCTCGCCGTGCAGGAAGCGATCCTGAGCGCCGGCGACCGGGAGCTGGTGCGTGCCGTGAGCGTCCATGGCGACGAGATCACATTGCCCGAACCCGTGGATCCCCCGGCCTGTCCGCTGCCGGGCATGGAGGAGGTCGAGGAGACCACGCTCGCGGGCTCGGTGCGTTCGGAAGGGGGGCCGTCCCTGCCCGGCGCGGACGGCCTCCATCACCGGCTCCTCGTCCGTCGCGGCGCGGGGACGCCGGGCTCTGGTGCCGGCAGCGCCTGGATGCGGCTGCCCCTCGACCTCGCACCGGGCGTGCCGCTCACGCCGGTCGCCCATCTCGCGGCCTGCTCCGATTTCGCCAACGGTCTCGCCCAGCGGGTGCAGTTGACCGGGGACGGTGGCATCGGCTTCATCAATGCCGACATCTCGCTGCACCTGCTGCGGGCGCCGACGGAGAAGCGCATCGCCATGGTCGCCCGCAACGAGGCGCACCCGGGCGGGCGCGCCCTCGTCTCGGCCGAGTGCTGGCAGGCGGACGGCCTCGTCGCCCGCGTGGTGCAGACGGCGCTGGTCATGCCGCGGAACTGATAGGGTTCTGACCCTTGATCGGAGAGGGACGGATGCGCGTCGCGGCACTTCTCATGACAGCGCTCGTGCTCGCGGGGTGCGCGGGCGTGCCCGCGGACGCGCCGCTGCGACTGAACGACATCCAGGCGCTCGCCTCGCACAACAGCTACAAGATGCCCATCGATGCGGCGCTCATGGAGCGTCTGCTCGACGAGGCGGGGCCCCGCATGCTCGCCCTCGACTACGCACACCCGACGCTCACGGAACAGCTCGATCTCGGTCTGCTGAAGCTGGAGCTCGACGTCTTCCACGACCCGGAGGGCGGCCGCTACGCCGCGCCGGCCGGCCTCGCGATGGTCCGTGCGCTCGGCGCGCCGGCCGTCCCCTTCGACGCCGACGCGATGCGCACGCCCGGATTCAAGGTGCTGCACGTGCAGGACCTCGATTTCCGCAGCCGCTGCCCGACGCTCGCAGCCTGCCTCGCCGAGCTCCGCGCCTGGTCCGAGGCTCACCCCGGGCACCTGCCCATCGCCGTATCCATCAACGCCAAGCAGTCACCGCTGTCGGGTTTCGAGGGCGTCGTGCCGCTGGCCTTCGACGCGGCGGCCTGGGACGCCCTCGACGCGGCGCTCGTCGCCGGCCTCGGACGTGAGCGGCTGCTGACGCCCGACGACGTCCGCGGCGCGGCGCAGAGCCTGCGCCGGGCCGTGCTGCGCAGCGGCTGGCCGACGCTCGACGCGGTGCGGGGGCGCTTCCTTTTCGTGCTCGACGAGCGCATGGAGGTGCTCGAGGGCTACCTCGACGGCCACCCGTCGCTCGCCGGCCGCGCCATGTTCGCGATCGTGCCCGAGGACCATCCCGCGGCCGCCTTCCTGATCCTGAACGATCCGATCGCGCAGGCCGAGCGCATCCGGGCGGCGGTGGAAGCCGGTTTCCTCGTCCGCACCCGCGCCGACGCGGACACGCTCGAGGCGCGCAGCGGCGACGTCACGCGGCGCGAAGCGGCCTTCGCGTCCGGCGCCCAGTACGTGAGCACCGACTACTACCGGCCCGATCCGCGCTTCAGGACCGGCTACCAGGTCGTGCTGCCGGGCGGTGGTCCGCTGCGCTGCAATCCCGTGCGCCGTCCCGAGCCGGAGTGCGCGCCGCCACCGCGGACGCGGCCCTGAACGCATGCGCAGACGCCGGCCCCTGCTACCGCGACTGCATCGCTGGATCGGCGTGGGCCTCGCCGCCTGGCTGGTGCTCGTCGCGCTGAGTGGCGGTCTGCTGCTGTTCTCGGACGCCTGGCTGCGCTGGCGTCTGGCGGTCGCGGACACTGGTCCGGTGCCGGCCTGGCCAGAGGCGGAGACGCTCGTCCGGCTCCTCGAGGGTGCGGGCGGCCCCGTCGCCTGGGTCGGTCTCGCGCGCCCCGGCGCCCCCTGGGCGCACGTCGAGCGCGTCGACGGTACAGCGTGCCTGCTGCACCCAGCGGACGGCAGTCTGCTCGCCTCGCACACGCCGACGAGTTCGCTCGTCTCCTTTCTCTACGATCTCCACGCCATGCTCCTTGCGGGGGACGTCGGGCAGCGTGTCGTCGGCGTCCTCGGGATCGTGCTGCTCGGGACGCTGCTCGCAGGCCTCCTGCTCTGGCTGCGCCGACGTCGGGCCTTCGACCTGCGCAGCGTGGCCGTGAGCGAGGTGACGCCGCAGGCCGTGCTGCGCAGTCACGTCGCCCAGGGGGTGCTCGCGTCCGGTCTCCTGTTCGCGATCGCGCTCTCGGGGGTCACCTTCGTGTTCCCGGAGGCGGCCGGAGCGGTGCTGGACGCCGCCCTCGGCCGTACGGGGCCGACGCGTCCGATCGTGCACGCGCGGACCGTGCCACCGGGGCCGACGGACTGGACCGCCGTGCTCGCCACGGGACGGGCGGCCTTCCCGGAGGGGCGCCTGCGTTTCGTGACGCTTCCGGCAGCGGCGGACGGTGTCGTGGTCCTGCGTCTGCGCACGCCGGAGGAGTTGCATCCCCACGGCGGCAGCTACGTGGTCGTCGAGCCGACGACCGGCGCGCTGCTGCAACGCATCGACGCCCGCGAGCGCGGACTCGGACCTGCGGTCCTCGATGCCCTCTATCCGCTCCACGCGGGCAGCACCGGTTGGCCCGGCCACCGCTGGGTCCTGCTGCTCGGCGCCTTCCTGCTCCTGCGCCTCGTGACCACCTCGCTCTGGCTGCAGACGGACCGGCGCGCGCGCAGGCGCAGGCTCGCGGCGCTCGCTCAGGCCGGTGCAGCCGCAGGCGGCTCCGGGCGCAGCACCAGCGCGAGGCGCCCGGCGAGCCAGCCCATCGGCAGGTAGGCGAGCAGCAGATCCACGGTGATGAACCAGGCCGGCGCCGGCAGCATGAAGGCGTTGGCGATCCCGCCGAGCATGGTGAAGGCCGCGATGCCGAGGGCGAAGCGCATGCGGTGGCGGATCGCCACGAGCGCTGCGATCAGCCCGCCGAGGAAACTGTTCGCCGCGTGGGCGAGCCAGGGCGCGACGAAGTGCTCGGGCCCGAAGCGGTCGATGTTCGCCGCGATACTGGCGCTGTCCGTCGGGTCCACGCCTGCGGGCAGGGGGACGAGGCTGCCGCCGCCGATGACGATGGTCATGTTCACGGCGCCGCCGACGACGATGCCGAGGAGTACAGCGGCGACGCCGCGGATCCAGACGTTGTTCATGGGATGCTCCAGCAGGTGGGTCCCCCTGGGGATTCGGCCCCCGGGCCGGCCCGGGTCTCTCCAGCGTGTGCGCCGCACGAGCGCCGTCCCCGACTTCGGGCGCACTGCGCGCTTCACGACACCCGACGCCCGGAGTCGCCGAGCACTGCGAGGCGCGCCGCCGCGAGGTCTTCGAGGGCCGTGCCCACGGACTTGAACAGCGTGATCTCCTCCGGCGAGGTCCGCCCCGGATGCGCACCGGCCACGAGTTCGGCCAGGTCCGCGACGATATCGTCCTCGCTCATCTGGCCGAGCGCGATGGCGTCGATGAACTCGCCGGCCTCCGCGAGGACGCCCGCACGCGTATCCACGAACTTCGTGCAGCGCGAGAGCGCCGTGGCGTCCGCTTCGTGCATGTCCGGACGATAGCTGCCGATGAGGTCGAGATGCGCACCCGGCGCAAGCCAGGCGCCCTCCAGGAAGGCTTCGCGCGAGGGCACTGCGGTGGTGACGATGTCCGCTGCCCGTACGGCGCGCTCCAGTTCCGGTGCGACGTCGATCTCGAGTCGCGGCAGGGCCGCGCGCAGGTCGGCGACGGTCCTGCGCGCGGCCT
>JAZBPO010000097.1:0-30975 GCA_036351675.1 Pseudomonadales bacterium | reverse complement strand
CCATCAGCGAGACCTGGACCGTCGGCCTGCCGAGCAACATGGGCGCCACGAACTGGGGCGGTATCGCCGTGGACGGGGCGCGTGGCCTGATCGCCTTGCCCACGAGCAGCGTGCCCTTCCGCACGAAACTCATCCCGCGGGAGGCAGCCGACGAGTTCGTCTCCGTGATCCTCGACGAAGACACCTCCGAGGCCGCGAAGGATGTCGCGCGCCGGGGTTTCGCCGAGGCCTTCGACATCGGTCCGGACACGGAGATCGCGCTCCAGGAGGGCCAGCCGTGGATGATGGCCCGGCACGCGTTCCTCGACCCCGTGCTCGGGCTCCCCTGTGCAGGCACGCCCTTCGGTGAGGTGCTGGTGATCGACGTCGCCGCAGGCCAGCAACGCTGGCGCAGGCCGCACGGCACGGTCCGGGACGCCGCCTTGCTGCCCATCGGGACCGGCATGCCGGGCATGGGCGGGCCGTTGCTGACGTCGACGGGTCTGCTGTTCATGGGCGGCGGCGCGGAACGCGCGTTCCGCGCCTACGACGTCGATACCGGTGAGGAGCTCTGGCGACACCGCCTGCCGGAGCCCGGCAACGCCACGCCCATGAGCTACACCGTGGAAACGGCGGACGGGCCGAAGCAGTTCGTCGTGATCGCCGCAGGCGGCGACGCGCGCACGGGCATCGCCGGGACGAGCGATCACCTGATCGCCTTCGCCCTGCCGGATTGATCAGTCGAGGCGGATCGTCGGGATTCTGAAGGCGCGCACCTCGCGGTCGGGACGGCTGATGCCCCAGACGATGCGTTCCGCCGAAGTCCGGTCCCAGACGAGCGCCTGCCCCGGAAGACCGAGGGCCACCGTGGCCAAGCGCTCGAGCTTCGGGCCCTGCGCCGGGAACGCGAGCACGTAGAGTTCCTCCCGCTCGTGCCCGAGCAGATAGAGCATCCCGTCGGGTCCCATGGCTCCGCCGGAGGCGCTGTGCGGCGCAAGGCGCTCGAGGACGGAATCGGGCAGCAACCAGCCGGCCAGACGACGAAACGATGCATCGAGCACTTCGATTCGCGTATCGCGGCGATCACGACCTGCTACGCCGCCGCGTCCGTCGTAGTGCGCAAAGCCCGCGATCCACTGACCTTCGAGGCCCGTGCGATCGAAGCGGTCGAACCATACGAGGGAGCCGTCCGTAGGGCCGAGCGAGTGACTCGCGAGATGCGCGAGACTCCGGGCATCGAACACCTCTACGGAACTCGCCATCGGAGTCTCCGGGAAGTTCGAGTCGGCACAGAGCAGCACGGACCGATCGAGTTCGACGTGGCAGCTGTTGTTGATGTGCCGGACAGGCCCACCGCAGGGCAGGGACCAGCTCGCGATCCGTTCACCGGTCACTCGGCTGTAGCGGCCGATAGCGCTGTCGACGATCGCGTAGAAGGCCTCGAAGTCGACGGCTGCACCCTGGCGTGCCTTCTCTGCGGGGAAGGCGGCGATCGCTTCCGCCTGCAGCAGCAGCGGCTCCGCGCCCAGCGGCGCTGGTAGCGAAGCGAAGACAGCAGTCAGCAGTCAGCAGTCAGCAGTCAGCAGTCAGCAGTCAGCAGTCAGCAGTCAGCAGCAGGATTCGCAACATCGGCGGGCTCTGTGGCGGTCGATCCCCCGACGTTGCCCGCCCGAGGTGACGGCGACGCGACACTCCCGGTCAGTCGTTCAGCCGCCGCGGTGCGACGAGTCGGAGAGGACGGCGCAAGGCCGGCGGCAGCCGAGCGCGTCGGACAGCGCGCGATCGATCAGGGGTTGAGATTCCAAATGTGATCCGTTAGCGTTCACATATGGAAACACATGGCGCAGCCCTGAACGCCCTCCGCCGCCTGGCGCGCGCCTTCGCGCGCCTGCTGTTGCGCGCCGGCGTCACCAGCCGCGAAGCCGAGCAGCTGCTGCGCGAAGCCATGGTCGAAACGGCGCTTGCCGAATTCGGCATCCGCGGACGGCCGACGAACGCCTCGCGCGTCGCCATGCTCACGGGCCTCGATCGCCGCGAGGTCGCGCGGATCCGCGATGCGCTCCGGGCACGGGACATCCTCGCGAGCGAGCCGTCGCACCCCCTCGGTCAGGTGCTCTTCACCTGGACCCATGATGCCCGCTTCTCCGAAGCGGGCGCGGCGCGCCCGCTGGCGCTGGAAGGCGACGCGAGTTTCACCGAGCTGGCGGCAAGCGCTGCCCCGGGGCTGCCACCGGTCGCCGTACGCAAGGAACTCGAACGTGCCGGCGCCGTGGAGGTCGTGGACGGAGCGGTCCACCTGCGGTCGACCTACTACCTGCTCGCAGGTCTGAGCGCCCAGAGCATCGATCGCTACGGCTCGGTCGCGGGCGACCTGCTGACCACCCTGAACCACAACGTACTCGGCGACGACCCGGAGCGTCCGCGCTTCGAGGGTCGCGCCCAGCTGACCGGCGTCTCTGCGGAGACCGCCGAGGCCCTGCGGGTCCTGCTCGACGAACGCGGGCAGGCCTTCCTAGAGGAGATCGACGAGTGGATGTCGGCGCGCGCGGAAGCGGGTGGCGAGGTCCGGCTCGGTGTTGGTCTCTACATGATCCAGGACCAATCGGAGACATGCAGCGATGAAGACGACTAGAGCCTGCGCCACCCTGGCAGCAGCAATGCTCTTGCAAGGATGCGGCGGGGGCGGATCGTCTGCCCCGGCTCCGGCGGCCGGCGGCGGCGGCGCGGCTCCGCCCCCGGCGGTGGGCGTGAGTGTCGACCGCTCGGGCCTGTCCGTCGGCACCATCACCGGCTTCGGCTCGATCATCGTCAACGGCGTCCGCTACGAGACCGGCAGCGCCACGATCCTCGACGACGACGACGCCATCGACGAGGCGAGCCTCGCGGTCGGCGACTACGTCGTGGTCGAAGGCACCCTCGACGAGGACGGCACGACCGGTGTCGCGACCCGCGTGCTCTACGACGCGGAAGTCGAAGGACCCATCTCTGCCATCGACGTCGACGCCGGTACCTTCGTGGTGCTCGGTCGGACCGTCATCGTCGATCGCGCGACGGTCTTCGAAGACGACGACTTCGCGCCGCCGTCGATCGAGGGTCTCATGGTCGGTGACCGGGTCGAAGTGTCGGGGCTGCTCGCCGAGGGCGGTGCAGTGCTCGCCACGCGCATCGAGGAGTCCGACGACACCGACTTCGAGGTGAAGGGCTTCGTCTCGAACCTCGACAGCGGCGCCGCCACCTTCGACATCGGTTCGCAGACCGTCGACTACGGCTCGGCGGTGCTCGAGGACTTCGACGGTGAAGCGCTCGCGGACGGTCAGTTCGTCGAGGTCCGTGCCGACACGCTCGACGGCGACGTGCTCCAGGCGACCCTCGTCGAGCTCGAGGACGATCTGCCCTTCCTCGATCGCGATGACGACGATGACGACGATCGCGAGTTCGACTTCGAGGGCGTGATCACCGCCGTCGACGGCGACATCGTCACCGTCGGGTCCGTGGACCTGCGCATCGCGGAGGATGCGGATTTCGAGGACGGCAGCCGCGAAGACCTCGTGGTCGGCGCCCGAGCCGAGTTCGAAGGTGACATCAGCGCCGAGGGCGAACTGATCGCGGACGAAGTCGACTTCGACGAAGAAGTCGACAGCGAGTTCGAAGGGCTGGTGGACGCCATCGACCTCGAGAACGGGACCTTCACGCTGCTGGGCATCACGGTGACGATCACGGCGTCGACCCAGTTCGAGGACGACAGCGACCTGGACCTGCGCACCTTCTCACTGGCGGATCTCGTCGTCGGAGACTTCGTCGAAGTGCGCGGCGTGCTCGTGGACGGGACGCTCGAGGCAGCCCGTGTCGAGCGCGACGACGACGAAGACGACAGCGATGACTCCGCCGACGACGATGCACCGATCGAGGTCGAGGGGCCGCTCGACGCGCTCTCGATGGCGTCGATCACGGTCAACGGCGTGGTCTTCGCGATCGACGCCGAGACGGATTTCGAGCTGGACGACGAGGAAGTCGACTTCGAGACCTTCGCGGCCAGCGTCGAGATCGGCGACGAGGTGGACGTGGACGGCACCATCCTCGAGGACGGCTCCTTCCTGGCGGACGACATCGACGCCGACAGCACGGACTGACGCGCCCCACCCCGAGCGCCCGCGGCATCGCTCCGATGCCGCGGGCGCTGCTCGTTCCGGCGCTCGCCGGCACTGCGTCTTCCCGAGGCGAGTCGCGGATTCGTTCGCGGGTCCGGGACGCCAGGAAACGCCGCCCGTTCTTCGCGACCCGACGGAGGGCAGACCGCACCCGGCGCGGCGACGCGCGGGTCCGATCGCCGTTCGCCGCGTGCGGAATCGCCGCACGCACTGGCGACGATCGCCGCGAGGCCCCACCATGACCCCTCGCGAAGATCGTGGGAGCGGCATGAACAGCTCGGAAGTCAGTGCGGCGGACACGACCGATCCGGCCCTGGACCTGCTCCAGAGCGTATTCGGCTACGAGACCTTCCGGGGCCTGCAGCGCGAGGTGATCGAAGCCGCGCTCGCAGGGCGCGACGCGCTGGTACTCATGCCCACGGGGGCCGGCAAGTCTCTCTGCTATCAGATCCCGGCACTCGTGCGTCCGGGCACCGGACTCGTCATCTCGCCGCTCATCGCCCTCATGCAGGACCAGGTCACGGCACTGCGCGAACTCGGCATCCGCGCCGAGTATCTGAACTCGACGCTCGACGGCTGGACGCAGCAGGACATCGTCGATCGCCTGCGTAGGGGAGAGGTCGACCTGCTCTACGTCGCCCCGGAGCGCCTGCTCACCGATCGCGGCCGGGCCGAGCTGTCCGATGTACCGCTCTCGCTGATCGCCATCGACGAGGCGCACTGCGTCTCCCAGTGGGGTCACGACTTCCGCGTCGATTATCTGGGCCTCCACGCCCTGCGCGAGCTGTTCCCGGGCATACCGCGCATGGCGCTCACGGCCACCGCCGACGTACGCAGCCGGGAGGAGATCGCCGAGCGCCTGGCGCTGGCGGAGCCGGCGCGCTTCGTCGCCAGCTTCGACCGACCGGAGATCCGCTATCGCGTCGCCGCCAAGACCGATGCGCGACGCCAGCTCGAGGCCTTCCTGCGCACGCACGAGCACGAGGCCGGCATCGTCTACTGCATGAGCCGGAAGAAGGTGGAGCAGACGGCCGAGACCCTCGCAGCCTCCGGCCGCACGGCGCTCCCCTACCACGCGGGCCTGCCCGCCGAGGTGCGTGCGCGCAACCAGGAGCGCTTCCTGCGCGAGGACGGCGTGATCATGGTCGCGACCATCGCCTTCGGCATGGGCATCGACAAACCGGACGTACGCTTCGTCGTGCACCTCGATCTGCCGAAGAGCATGGAGGGCTTCTATCAGGAGACGGGCCGCGCGGGACGCGACGGGCTGGCCGCGGAGACCCTGCTGCTCTACGGCCTGCAGGACGTGGTGCGCATCCGCCAGATGGTCGACGGCTCCGAGTCGGACGAGGATCGCAAGCGCGTGGAGCGCGCCAAGCTCGACGCGCTACTCGGCTGGTGCGAGCTCACGGACTGCCGACGCGTCGCCCTGCTCGCCTACTTCGGCGAGACCCTGCCCGCGCCCTGCGGCAACTGTGACGTGTGCCTCGAGCCCCCGGAGACCTGGGACGCGACCGTCCCCGCGCAGAAGCTGATCTCCTGCGTCCTGCGCACGGAGCAGCGCTTCGGCGGCGGGCACGTCATCGACGTGCTGCTCGGCCGCGACACGGAGAAGGTCTCGCAGCACCGGCACGATCGGCTCAGCACCTTCGGCATCGGCGCGGAACTCGACGAGAAGGGCTGGCGTTCCGTGCTGCGTCAGCTCGTGGTGCGGGGCTATCTCACGGCCGATCCGGATCGCTTCAATGCCCTGCGGCCGACGGGCCGGGCGCGCCCGCTGCTGAAGGGAGCGGAGACGCTCCACCTGCGCCGGGACCCGAGGCCCGCCCGGGCCTCGCGGCGGGAGCGGGGCGGCGGCATCGAAGCGGCCCTGCCGCCGGCCGACGTCGCTCTCTTCGATGCGCTGCGCGCTTGCCGCCGGCGCCTGGCGGACGAGGCGGGCGTGCCGCCCTACGTGGTGTTCCACGACGCCACGCTCCTCGACATGGCACGGCGCCGGCCGACCACGCTCGTGGCCATGCTCGAGGTGAGTGGCGTCGGCGACGCCAAGCTCGATAAGTACGGCGACGACTTCCTGAACGTGATCCTCGGCGCCGAGTACCCGGAGGCCGAGGCGCACGGTGCCGCGGAGCGGGAGGAGCCCTGAGAGGCGCAGCCGTCCGAGCGTGCTCCGGACCGCGATTCCCGAACGGGCGTTCGATCGTTTCCACGGGTCGGACAAGGTCGCCGCGGCCTTGACCCCCTGGAGCGCGGACGTCACCTTGCCGGTGTCGGGCGGACGGGGGTTCTGGGCATGCACGAGACGCGACGATCCGGGGGAGTCGTGCTGGTCGGCAATGCGTCCGAGGACCCCTTCGCCAT
The DNA here is from genome assembly GCA_036351675.1 of Pseudomonadales bacterium. Classification (GTDB taxonomy): domain Bacteria; phylum Pseudomonadota; class Gammaproteobacteria; order Pseudomonadales; family Azotimanducaceae; genus JAZBPO01. Next base: position 24,487 of record JAZBPO010000097.1, on the reverse strand, counting down.
CGATCTCGCCTACGCGATCGGTCAGGCCGTCGACATCGCGGACCTCATCAGCCTGAAGGTCTTCGCCAACGGCGAGTTCTGTCCGCGCTTCATCTCCGACGAACGTCAGCTGCACGGCATCGGCCACACGCTCGAGGGGCGAACGGTCGTGATCGTCAGCACCTCGACGCCGACGCTCACGCGCCAGGACCTGGCCATGCGCACGCTGCTCATCGCCCGCGCCGCGCGCGAGAACGGCGCCGCGCAGGTCGTCCTGGTCGAGCCCGATCTGTACTTCAGCGCCCAGGACCGCGGTCCCCGGCCCGAGCTGGGCATGCCCGGGGCCGAGCGGGACCTCAAGGACCTGAAGAAGTTCGACGGCCAGCCCTTCTCCTCGAAGCTCTATGCCGAACTGCTGGGCACGGCGGGCGTCGATCGGGTCATCACGGTCCACAACCACTCCGACGCCGTGCAGGAACTCTACGCGCGCCAGTTCGAGGGCCGCTTCCACAATCTGCTGCCGACGGAGCTGTTCGCGGACTACCTGCGCGAGTCCGACATCGTCGACTTCGGACCGAAGGGCGAGGGCCTCGCCCTGTGCGCGCCGGACGAGGGCGCGCGGGAGTTCGTCGAGCGCCTGCGCGAGGAGCTCGACCTACCGGCCGCGCGCAGCGTGCTGCTGCACAAGGAGCGCAGCGGCGAACGGGACGTGCGGGTGTGCCTGCACCGGGACAGCGAGACGCGCCTCGAGGATCTGCGGGGCCACGACGTGGTGCTCGTCGACGACATGGTGCGTACCGGCTCCACGGTCGTGGAGGCCTGCGAGCTGCTGCGGACCGGATCACCCGGCCGGATCGTGTTCGGCGTCTCCCACTTCTACGCGTCGGAGGAGGGGCGTCAGAAGATGGCGAGCACGGCGCTCGACGAGATCCTCACGCTCAACACCCTGCCCACGGTGCTCAACCGCGACGTGCAGGGCCGCCTGCGCCGCAAGATGGTGGTCCTGAAGATCGAGCACTGGCTGGCCCGGAACCTGGCCGAGATCCTCGACCTGCCGCTCGCGGGCGCCAGCGACGGCCTCTATCAGATCGACATGTCGTCGAAGAACCCGCGCTTCCGCCGCAAGATCTGGTCGAGCGAGGAACTGCCCGGGCTGCGTCGCGAAGCGCGCGAGACCCAGGCCGCGGGCTGACGCCGGCCGCCGGGGGCACCCGCTCCGACCTTCCACGGAAGCCCTCGGCCTCCGACCGAACCACCGTGCACCTGACCGGAAACGCAACGGGGCGGCCCGAAGGCCGCCCCGCGCGGTTGGCGCACCGTCCGGTGCGCCGTGTCGTTCCGGAGAGGCGCGGCAGAAGCCGCCCCTCCCGGTCGAGACCGGTACCGCCCTCAGAGGCTGAGGTTGATCCGGCCGTAGTAGTAGCCACCCTGCCAGGGCACCAGCGATCCGGAGTTGTAGATCCGGCCACGCGTGGCGAGCTGGTCGAGGGAGATCTCGTCCGGGTACTCGTCGAAGATGTTCCGCGCACCGATCGTGAGACGGATGCTCTCGTTGATCTGGTATGCGCCTTCGAGGTCGAAGTAGACCTCCGGGTCGAAGGTCTGCGTGTCGAACACCGGCGAGTTGGTCGGGTTGCCGGAGTCGGGCCGCTGCGCCAGCGAGTACTCGCCGAAGTAGCGCGCGCGCGCCACGACCGTGAAGTCCTCGTAGCGGTGCGTCGCCGTCAGGATCGCGTTGCTCTCCAGCAGATCGTTCTCGAAGTTGAACTGCGAGAACGGTGCGAAGAACTGGCTGACGTCGCCCTCGAGTTCCTGCTGGTTGTAGTTGTAGGCCAGCGAGAAGTCCGTGGTGTGGCCATTGCCCCACTCGACCGGGTAGGTGGCGACGACGTCGACACCGATGTTGGTCTGGTCGAAGGCGTTGGTGTAGAAGTTGACCTCGCCGAGGTCTTCCGCGTTCGGAACGCCAGCGGCCTGGAGCGCCTGGAGGTTGGCGAAGCCGGCGGCGTCCGCCGGATCCGTGGAGACCGGCAGCGGCGAGGTCGAATTGACCCGGCCCTCGATCTCGATCCAGTAGGCGTCGACCGTGAGCGTCAGCTGGCCGATGTTGGCCGTGAAACCGAGCGTGTAGTTGAACGTGTCCTCGGAATCCAGCGGCGATGCGCCGAGTGCCCCCGCGACCGGGCCCCCTGCGGGGAACAGACCGACGTTGACCGGCACGCCGAAGGGCAGCGTGGTGCGGATGTTCGTGGTGCCCTGCTGACCCGGCGTCGGCGCCCGGAAGCCCGTACCGACGGAGCCGCGCACCGCGAAGTCCTCGGTGATGTAGAAGCGGCCGGCGACCTTGCCGACGAGCGCATCGCCGAAGTCGGAGTAGTCCTCGTAGCGCGCCGCGGCCTGCAGCAGCAGCTTGTCGGTCACGTCCGACGAGACATCGACGTAGGCGGCGATGGAATCACGACCGAGCTGGCCCGCCGCGACGTCCGAGAAGCCCGGGAAACCGTTCGAGCCCGGGCCGCGGGTCCGGAACACCGGGTCACTCGTGTTGGTGCAGTCGATGGGCGTACCGATGTTCGGGTTCGCGTTCGCCTGCTGACCTGCGAGCGTGAGCGTCGCGCCGGCGCCCGAACCGTCGCAGAAATCGTAGGGATCGGGGAGGGCGTAGGGGCCGACCTGGAAGGAAGCCGTGTCCTGCGCCTCGACGATCTCGAAGCCTTCGTCGAAGTAGCTGAGACCGAAGGCCAGGGTGACGGGGTTCGCGAGGCCGTCGACTTCGAAATCCTGGTTGAAGTCCGCCTGGAGCTGGAACTCCTCGTTGCGCTGATCACCCACGTCGAAGTCCGTCGGCGAGAGCTCCCCGAGAGACGGGTTGACGGTCTGGCTGAGGCGATAGGCGACCTCGCTGAAGCCGTAGCGACCGCTCACGTCCCAGTTGAGCCCGCTCGGAAGCTGGCCGCGTGCGCCGACGACGGCCGAATAGTCGGTGACCAGGCCTTCGAAGCGCGGCGTGAAGCTCGCGGGGAAGTCCGGGCCGATGCCGAGGTTGTTGGTCTCTTCCCAGAGGCGGCCGTCGGCCAGGCGGACTGCACCGAAGACGCTGCCGATGCCGGCACCGGAACTCGGGACCCGATAGTTGAAGGGGCCGTCGCCGAGACTGCGGGAGAAGTTGCCGAAGCCGTAGAGCTCCGTGCCGTCGTCGAGCGTGTAGCCGGTGTTGACGAAGAAGCGCCACGCCTCGTTCTCGGGCTGCCCCCAGGGCTGCACGACGCTACCGCGGATATCCGCGTTGCCGACGGCGTCCTGGAACGGCTGGCTGAGCACGATGTCCTGCAGTTGCTGGCTCATCGTCGCGAACTCGGGGCGCGTCGGATCGATGCAGGGGTTCGTGCCGCCGCAGTACTGGTTCGCGACCTCGGTGAACTCGACGTCGGTGTACTCGCCGGAGAAGCTGATGAAGCCCTGGTCGCCGATCGGGAAACCGATGTTCGTCTGCAGCGTCTGCTGGAAGCCGCCGACGTCGTACTGCTCGCCCGTGTCGTAGGCGAACTCGAAGCCTTCGGTGTTCTCGCGCAGGTTGAAGTTGATCACGCCCGCGATGGCGTCCGAACCGTACTGCGAGGAGGCGCCGTCGCGCAGGACCTCGATGCTGCCGATGGCGACCGACGGAATGGTCGCGACATCCGGGCCCTGGTTACCGGTACCCGGCTGCAGCAGCGCGGCGCGATGGCGACGCTTGCCGTTGACCAGGGTGAGGGTGTACTGCGGCGGCAGGCCACGCAGACTGAACTGACGCACGAAGGTCGCGCCGTCCGCGATCGGAGAGCGCGGGTTCTGGAACGACGGCACCAGCGACTGAAGTACGTCACCGGTCTCGACGAAGGAGACGGCTTCGACGGTCTCGGTGTTGAAGACGTCGACGGGCACCGCGGCGTCCGTGGCGACACGCGGCTTGCCGCGCAGGCCGGTGACGACGACTTCTTCGATTTCCTGCGCGCCGGCCGAGAGCGGCAGCGTGGCCGCGGGACCGGCGAGCGCGACGGCCATCGCAAGACTGCCGACACGCCACGCGTTGGAACGATTTCGGATGTTCTTCATGACTCGAACTCCTGAACCCTGGGTTCTTGCTTGATTTGGCCGATTGCGGCCTGCCGGCGCCAGCCGGCTCCCCTTGATGGAAAGCGCCACGGCAGAAAACCTCGACCCGGCAGCGTTACCGCAACAGCGGTGAAACATGGCTGCAGCATTCGGGCCAGCGGTCTTCGGACACCCCGCGGACGTTCCATCCTGCCAAGCACAGTCCAGGACACGGACTGCACAGGCGCAAGCATAGACCCATTCAGAAGGAAAAAGCCAAGCCGATCATCGGCACTAGCGACGATTCCTGAACCCCGGCGCGAACTATCGACAGAATTCGGTAACACGTCGGACACCGCTGAAACCGGGAAACGTGACCGACTTCACGCCCGAAAGCGGTGCAGGTCGGCGGACGCGCACGGAATCGGAGCGTTCGTGCAGGTGCGCTCAGAGCAGCGAGAGCGCGTCCAGATCCATCGCCATGGCCGCGCTGCGATGCGCCATGGCCATGAACATGCTGTCGCCGCGCTCGGTCTGGCCGACGATCATGGAGGCGATGACCGCCATCACCAGCCCCGCGAAGCTGGCGCGCCGATAGTCGCGCCAGCAGGCGTCGAAGTCGTACCCCTCGAGCGCGTAGGCCGAGAGCCCTTCGAAGTAGCGCTCGACGAGGGCCCGCTCGCAGGCACGACGCGGCTCCGGGTCCATGCCCGTGCCCATGAAATAGGCCGCATCGGCCGGTCCGTTGCCGATCGCCGGCGACTGCCAGTCGACGACGGCGACCGGGTAGGGGCCGCCGAAGAGCATGTTGTCGAGTCGGTAGTCGCCGTGCGTGACCGTCCGCGGGCCCTCGGCGCCGCCCGCGTAGCCCTCGAAGCGCGCGTCGAGACCGGCCAGGCATTCGAGGACGACGGGCTCCAGCCGTTCGCGGTAGCGCTCCAGGAAGGCGGGGCGCAGCGTGTCCCAGAGGCCCTTCACGGTGCCGTCGGCCTCCGGGTCCGAACCGCCGAGCCACTCGACGTCGAACAGGCGCGCATCGCCCCAGCGCGGACCGTGCAGCCTCGCCAGCTCCGTCAGCGCCAGTTCGGCGGCGGCGGCGTCGCAGCCGGCGAGCTGGTCGCCCTGCACCGCCGGCGCGAGGTCCTCCATGAGCAGCACGAAGGCGTGCGTGGCCGGGTCGATGTCCGTGAACAGCACCTCGGGGGTCTGGATGTCGAGCGTGGGGCGCAGCTCCTGGTAGAAGCGCACTTCGCGGAGATAGTTGAGGAGCGCGATGCCGGTCTGGCGACTCTCCGGATCCTCGGAGGCGAACTTGCCGACGACGCTCGCAGGCCCCTTGCCCTCGGCGTAGCGCAGCGTGAAACGCACGTTCTGGCCGACCTGCCCGGTCCCGACGTTCTCGCGCTCGAAGTCCGCGACCACGACGTCGTGACCGGCGTTGCGCAGCACCCGCGTCAGCCAGGCGGCGTCCACGTCCGCGGGCGCACTGCGGATGCCCGGCGCCTCGTCCCCTGCACTCATGAAGTTCTCCTCTCCCGGCGGCGGAGCATAACCGCGCAGCCGCCGCGAGCGTGAAGCCACCCCCACCAACCTGAACAGCTGACCCGGGGTCAGCTGTTCAGGTTGGAGCGGAGCAGGGAGCGCGGCTCGAGCGGGGCGCATGGCGGCCATGCGGGCCCTGCGCGTGGCACGGCGCCGCGCCACGAGTATCCTTGCCGCCCCCGCGCCGAGGATCCGCCAGCCGAACCATGTTCACCTACATCGACCCGAGCGTCCGCGAGCGCCTGATCGAACAGCGCAAGCTGCGCCGCATCGACGCCGAGGGCCGGGAGATCGACGTGGTCTCCACGGAGCTCCCCGTGGACCCGGCGCTGGAGGTGCTGGGCCCGATCCCCCTGCCCATCGACCTGACCGGCACGGAGATCCAGACGCAGTGGTACGCCTTCGTGCGCCGCACGGAGCTCGCCAAGGCCTCGGAGCTCGCCGCCGAGCTGCGGCGCCAGGGCGGCCAGCGCCTGTTCGCGTCGCTGTCGAACTTCATGGCCGTGAACAGCCTGCTGGTGATCGGCGACGCCGATGGGGCCGAGCAGCCGCTCGTGCGGGTGCACTCGAACTGCCTGACCGGCGACGTGTTCGGCTCGCGGCGCTGCGAGTGCGGGCCCCAGCTCGTCTCCGCCGTCGACCGGATCCACGGCGATGCGCAGGGCGGCTATCTGATCTACATGGCCGGCCACGAGGGCCGCGGCATCGGTCTCTGGGCGAAGGCCGCGACCTATCTGCTGCAGGACGCCGGCGAGGACACCTACCAGGCGAATCGCTCGCTCGGCCTGCCGGACGATTCCCGCGACTTCTCCGACGCCGCCTCGATCCTGAAGTGGGTGCTGCGCGGCCGGCCCATGCGCCTGCTCACCAACAATCCCAAGAAGCTCGAGGACCTCGCCGCCTCCGGCCTCACGGACGTCACGCGGGTCAAGCACCTCGTCGGCGTCGGCAACTACAACCGCGACTATCTGTCCGCCAAGCGCCTCTGGGGCCACCGTATCGACGATCTGGACCTCGCAGGACGTCGCGACTGACGCACCGGCAGCCCACGCCCCGCAGCGGTGCGCCTGACCGCACCGCTGGCGTGCAGGCACCGGCCTCGGGCACTATCCCGCTCGCGGTTACGCCGCACACGGGCCCGGGGGTACTGGCACGCCTCTTGCGCTGACGGCCGCCTCGCCCCGCACGAAGTGGAGTCTTCGATGACGATCGTCACCCGCCGCGCCTTCCTCGAAGCGATGGGCGTGGCCGCCGGTTCGGGCGCCATGCTCCGCGCCGCGACCGCCCTCGGCCTCGTCGCCGCACCATCCACGGCCCCTGCGACGGAAGTGCGCAACCTCGGCGGCCAGAAACGCCACGTACTGATCCTGGGCGCGGGCATCTCGGGCCTCACGGCGGCCTGGGAGCTGAAGAAGGCGGGCTACGACTACACGATCCTCGAGGCCGGCCACCGCGCCGGCGGCCGCAACCTCACGGTGCGTCACGGCGACATCGTCGACGAGATCGGCAACCGCCAGGTCTGCGCCTTCGACGACGAACCGCACCTCTACTTCAACTGCGGCCCGGCGCGGATTCCTCAGGACCATACCCTGCTCGTCGGCTACTGCCGCGAGCTCGGCGTCGAGCTCGAACCCTTCGTCAACGACAACCGCAACGCCTACGTGCAAGCGCCGGACATGCTCGACGGCAGGCCCGTGCGCCAGCGCGAGTACCGGGCCGACGTCCGTGGCTTCATCAGCGAACTGGTCGCGAAGGCCACGGTCGACGAACGCCTGGACCTGCCCTTCGACGGCGTCGACGCGGAGAAGATGCTGCAGTTCTTCCGCGCCTTCGGCGATCTCGACGCGGATTTCCTCTACCAGGGATCGAACCGGGCCGGCTACGCGGCAGGCGGCTTCATCGAGCACGGAGAGCTGAAGACGCCGCACGAGTTCTCCGAGCTCATGAAGTCGAACTTCTGGCGCTTCGCCATGCACTGGGGCGAGGGCGCCGATCAGGCGGCGACCATGATGCAACCCGTCGGCGGCATGGACCGCGTCGTCGCCGGCTTCACGCGCCAGGTCGGCGACCGACTGCTGCTGAACGCGCCGGTTCGCAGGATCCGCGTCCTCGAGGACGGCGTCGAGGTCACCTACGCCTCCAACGGCGAACTGCAGACCCTGCGCGGCGACTTCTGCATCAACTGCATTCCGACGCATCTCGTCACCGGCATCGACCACAATTTCGGATCCGAGTACACGCGGGCCATGCATGCGCCGCAGCGCGGCAAGCTCTTCAAGATCGGCTACCAGCTCTCGCGCCGCTTCTGGGAAGAGGACGAGCGCATCTTCGGCGGCATCAGCTGGACCGAGCAGGACATCACCCAGCTCTGGTATCCGTCGCACGGCTTCTTCAAGGAGAAGGGCGTCATGCTCGGGGCGTACACCTTCGGCCCGCAGGGCGGCGACACCTTCGCCCCGCTGTCCAGCGAGGCGCGCCTGGACCTCGCTCTGTCCCAGGCGGAGAAGGTGCATCCGGACATCCGCCAGTACGTCGAGGCGGCCGTGAGCGTGCCCTGGCACCGCATGAACAACATGCTCGGTTGCTCCGCGCGCTGGAGCGAAGAAGATTCGAAGGCCTTCTACAGGACGCTGCAGGCGCCGGAAGGCCGCCACTACATGGTCGGCGACCAGATCAGCCACCACTCGGGCTGGCAGGAGGGGGCCATGCGCAGCGCGCATCACGCGCTCGCCGACATCGACGCTCGCGTTCAGGCGGAGCTGCGCGGAGACGCGGTGAGCGCCTGAGGACGAGACCCGAGACCGGCGCGCGTCGGCGCCGGCTTCCGACCGAGGAGAGTACCGGGCATGAGAAGGACCCTGTTCGCCGGCCTGCTGGCCGCCGCCTGCACGAGTACCGCGCCGATGGCGCTCGCCGATCACCACGAGGGCATGGAAGAAGACGCGACGCATCGCATCCAGCACGGCCTCATCGGCAGCGACTTCCCGATCGCCCGCGCCGTCGAGGTCCCGCCCGGCGTGCAGCTCGTCTATCACTCGGGCATGACGCCGCGGCCCGCGAATCCCGACGCGGAGCGCTTCAGCACCGAGTACTGGGGCGATACGAAGACCCAGGCCGAATCCGTGTTCGCGCGCATGGAGGAGTCGCTCGACGAGCTCGGCCTGTCCTTCGACGACATCGTCAAGATGACCGTGTTCCTGGTGCCGGTCCCGGAGACCGGGCGCATGGACTTCGGCGGTTTCATGGAGGCCTACACGCAGCACTTCGGTGCCGACGCCGGCCGCATGAATCTGCCGGCCCGCTCCGCCGTCGGCGTCGCACAGCTCGCCGCGCCGGGCATGCTGGTCGAGATCGAGGCGATCTACGCGCGACCGGAATGATCCCCCGCCGCGCCCCTGAACCAGGGGGCGCGACCGCACTGCCCCACGGGCCCCAAGAGAACGGGAAAGTACCCGATGCGACTGATCTGCCTGCTGTTCGCCCTGCTGCCCCTGGCCGCCATGGCCGAGGACACTGCCGTTCCGGGCGAAGGTCCCTACGACTACTGCATCGTCTGTCACGGTACGGAAGGCCGCGGCAACGTCTCCATCAACGCGCCCCGCATCGGCGGCCTCGATGCCTGGTACATCGAGCGCCAGCTGCTGTCCTTCCGCGCCGGCTGGCGCGGGACTCACGAGGGCGACTATCACGGCGGCGAAATGCGCCCCATGGCCATGGCGCTTGCAGACGCGGCGGCCGTGCGTGGCGCCGCCGAATACTTCGCCGCCTTCGCCGCGCCGGAACTCATGGCGACGGTCGAGGGTGACGCGGGCCGCGGGCGTACCCTCTACGCCACCTGCACCGCCTGCCACGGCCCGGAAGGGCTCGGCAACGAGGCCCTCGGGGCACCGGCCCTCGCGGGCCAGAGCGACTGGTACATGGTCCGCCAGCTCGAGCACTTCCGCAGTGGCGTCCGCGGCGCAGCCGACGGCGACAGCTACGGAGCGCAGATGGCCGGCATGTCCGGCGCGCTGGTGGACGAGCAGGCGATCCGCGACGTGGTCGCCTACATCAACACGCTCGATTGAAGACATGAGCCGGGAGCGGACGGTCCTCGTCGCCGGCGCCAGCGGCGTCGTGGGCCGCGCCGCGCTCGAGCGGCTCGCCCCGATCCATCGCACCTTCGGCCTGTCCCCGCGCCGCCCCGACACGGACGCCGGTACCCATCTGGCGGTCGACCTCACGGACGCGGCGGCGACGCGCAGCGCCCTCGCCGATCTCCCCCCGGTCACGCATGTCGTCTACGCCGCGCTCTACGAGAAGCCGGGCCTGCTCGCGGGCTGGCTCGAGGCGGACCAGATGGAGATCAACCGGGCCATGCTCGCCAACTGTCTCGACGGACTGGCGGATCATCCGGTCGAGCACGTCAGCCTGCTCCAGGGCACGAAGGCCTATGGCGCACACGTCATGCGCATGCGGGTGCCGGGGCGGGAGCGCGAGCCGCGCGTCGAGCACCCCAACTTCTACTGGCTCCAGGAGGACCTCCTGCGCGAGCGGGCGGCCGCACGGGCCTTCACATTCACCCTCTGGCGTCCGCCGGTGATCGTCGGCCATGCGCTCGGCGCGCCCATGAACGTGCTCGCCGTACTCGGCGCCTACGCCGCCATCACCCGCGAGACCGGCGAGGGCTTCGCCTTTCCGGGCGGCGCCTGCGGGCCCATCGACATCGTCGACGCCCGGCTGCTCGCCGACGCCTTCGCCTGGGCCCTCGATGCCCGGGCCGCCCGCGGCGCCACCTTCAATGTCACCAACGGCGACGTGGTGCACTGGCCGGACCTCTGGCCGGCCCTCGCCGAAGCGCTCAGCGTGCCAGCGGCTGCGCCGGAGCCCCGACCTCTCGCGAGCTGGCTCGCGGAGCGGGCCGAGAGCTGGGAGCGCATCCGTTCCCGGGACGGACTGCTGGCGCCGGAACTGGCCGCCTTCACCGGCGACTCGCCGATCTACGCGGACATGCTCTTCGGCTACGGGCGCAGCGCGCCGCCGCCACCGACCTTCCTCTCGCCCATCGCCCTGCGCCGCGCGGGCTTCCAGGGCTGCATCGACTCCGAGGACATGTTCAGCGACTGGATCAGCAGGCTGCAGCAGGCGCGCCTGCTACCTGCAGCTCACTGAATCTCCGGCATTTTCTGCTTCTGGCGGAGGGACTTCGGGAGGGCCCGTAGCGACCTTCATCATGCATCGATGGTGCAGTGCGCCAGAGGGTGTGCGAATCGATCAGCGTTTCCCTAGAATGCCCGGCGCCGAGTCACCGAGAGAGTCGATGTCGATGTCATTCCAGCGGGTCGCGTTCGCGGGCACCCTCTTCTTCACCTGCGCGCTGAGCGCCGTCACGGCCCACGCAGCCGATCCCGATCGAGGCGAGGACCTCGCCTGGCAACACCGCTGCATGACCTGCCACGGCGCCGAAGGCGTCACCAGCGACGCGCGCTATCCGCACATCGCGGGCCAGCCCTCCATGTACCTCGAGGCGCGGCTCAAGTACTTCCGCGACGAAGAGGAGCCGCTCAACCAGATGAACGGCCAGGCCCGTCCGCTCTCCGACGAGGACATCGCGGATCTAGCCGCCTACTTCGCCGAGCAGCGACGCTGAGGAACACGACCATGACCACGACGCGCAAGCTCGGCCTCGCCGCAGCCCTCTTCACGCTCGCCTGTCTCACGGGCTGCGAGCGCCCGTCCGCCGACGTCGCGGCGGCCGGCGCCGCCCTCGCACAGGAGAAGGGCTGCATCGCCTGCCACGGTCTCAACGGCAAGGGCACGGGACCGACCTTCCCGAATCTCGGCGGCCAGTGGCCGAGCTATCTGCGCACCCAGCTGCAGAAGTACCGGGCCGGTGACCGGGTCAACGCGATCATGAACCCCCTCGCCGCCGAGCTGAGCGACACGGACATCGACGTGCTGGCGGCCTACTACGCCGCCCAGTGATGCACCGGCGGGCGCTCAGCCCGCCGCCGCGAGGCGCTCGCACAGCTCCGCACAGCCGACGCGCAGCCGCAGATCGAGGAGATCGTCGGCGCGCGTGCGGCCGCGCGTGACGGACGCCATGGGCCGGCCGATACGTGCCGCCTGGCGACAGAAGCGGAAGCCCGAGAACACCATCAGCGATGAACCCATGACGAGCAGGGCGTCGGCGCGCTCCAGCGCCGCGAAGGTCCGCTCCACACGCTCCCGGGGCACGGACTCGCCGAAGAACACCACGTCCGGCTTCAGCACGCCGCCACAGCGTTCACAGGCGGGAACCTCGAAGGACTCCAGCGCTCCGTCGTCAAGCTCCGCGTCGCCGTCGGGCCGGGGCTCCGCCGGCGCCTCGGCGGAGAACCCCGGATTCGCCGCCAGCAGCCGCGCCTGCATGCGGGCACGCTCGCTGACCGCGCCACAGCCCAGGCACACGACCCGGTGGATGCTGCCGTGCAGATCGATCACGTCGCCGCTGCCCGCCCGCTGGTGCAGCCCGTCGACGTTCTGCGTGACGAGCAGTTCGAGGCGGCCCGCCCGCTCGAGCGCCCCCAGCCACCCGTGCACGGCGTTCGGGCGGGCGCCCGCCATGAGCGGATAGCCGCGCAGACTCCGCGCCCAGTAGCGACGCCGCCAGGCCGGATCGGAGACGAAGTCCTGATACTGCACGGGCCGTCGCTGACGCCAGCTGCCGTCCTCGTCGCGATAGGCGGGAATGCCGGAATCGGTGGAGCAGCCCGCGCCCGTGAGGACGACGAGGCGAGGGTGGGCGTCGAGAAAGCGCTCGAAGGCCGCGACGGCATCGTCGAGCTCGTGATGCGTCGCGACGCTGGGTGCTTCGGGAAAGCTGATGGCCAAGAGAGACCCCGGCGCTCGCGAGGAGCGCGGAGTCTAGGGAGGCCGAGCACGAGCATCAACGCCGAGGGCGAGGGCGTCTCGGCGCAGGCTGTCGGCCGCGGCCGCGAAGGACCGCAGGGCGCTCAGACGATGAGCGCCACGACCCCCATGAGGCCTAAGGTCGTGAGGATCAGTGCGCCGACCACGTAGACGAGGTGGCGCATGGTGTCCATGTCGGTGCCCGCGTGGGGATCGTGCTCGTCGGTAAGATCCATCGTGGCTCTTGCCCGTTGTCGCCAGGTGAAGTCCGAGCTTCCTCCCGGTCGGTGTGGCGAGAGTTGACCCACGTCAACGATCGAGGCGGCTCGTGCTGCGCCCGTGCGCTCGGCGCGGTGACTGGCGTAAGGTCGCGCTGCGCTCGGGGGCGTGCTGCACGACGCTCGCCGCGCGATGCCGACGCGGAGGCGGAATGAAGTCGACCGAACGGTCGCTCGATAGGATTCCCACGCTGGGGAGCACGCCGTGAGCGACCCGGGCGGCCCGGACCGCTTCGAACACCCGCACGAGCTGCCGGACTCGATCCTCGGTTGGCTCGAGCTCTCCTCGCCGCGTCGCCTGGGCCTGTTCACGGCGATCACGGCCATCGCCTGGTTCGGCGTCGACCTGCTGCCCGCGACCGCCGAGCTCGAGCCCGAAGCACGCCGCGCACTGTTCATCCTGCTGCTCGCCGTCGGTCTCTGGCTCACGGAGACGATCCCGGCCTTCGCCGTGAGCATCCTGGTGATCGCGCTCGACGTGCTGCTGATCGGCGCACCGGCCTCTGGCGCACCGGGCTGGGACGCGAGCATGCTCATGATCGGCCATCCGCTGATCTGGCTCTTCTTCGGCGGTCTGATGCTGGCAGCGGGCATGCGCGAGGCCGGCGTCGACCGCTGGCTCGCCACGCACGCCCTGACGCGCTTCGCACATCGGCCCGCCGCCCTGGTCGTAGCCGTCGCGAGCATCAGCTTCCTGCTGTCCATGGTCATGTCGAACACGGCCACCAGCGCCATGATGCTCGCCCTCGTCGGCCCCCTGGTGGCGACGCGGCCGCAGGAGGATCGCTTCGCCGCGACGCTCGTGCTCGCCGTCCCGGCCGGCGCCAACCTCGGCGGCATGGGCTCGCTCGTGGGGACGCCGCCGAACGCGATCGCGGCAGCGCTGCTCGCCGAGCAGGCCGGCAGGGAGATCTCCTTCGCCCGGTGGTTCGGCATCGGCCTGCCGCCGGCCGTGATCCTGGCCGCTGCCCTGATCACCCTGCTCGTGCTGCGCATACCGCGGGACACGGCGACCGCCGACGCCGCGCTGGTGGCCCTGCCGGCGGCGCCCCCGGCCCCACGCTGGGAGGTGCTCGTGGTCACCCTGACGCTGGCCTCGACCTTCGGACTCTGGCTCACCCAGGATCTGCACGGCCTGCCGACGCCGGTCGTCGCCGTGGTCCCGGTGGTGCTGTTCACGGCGACGGGCGTCCTCTCCGTCGACGCCTTCCGCAGCCTCTCCTGGGACGTCCTGTTCCTGCTCGCGGGCGGGCTCGTGCTGGGCCAGATGCTCGTCGATACGGGCCTCGCCGACTGGCTGGTCGGCGGCTCGGCAGCACGGGACCTCGGCCCGCTGGCCTTCACCTTCGCCGCGGGCGTCGCTGCCGTGATCCTCTCGAACGTCATGTCGAACACCGCAGCCGCGAACGTGCTGGTACCGCTCGTGCTGTCGGCCGGCGCGGCCGCCGTCGGGGCGGGTGCCGGGAGCAGCGGCACGACGGCGGCGCTCGCGGTCGCCCTGTGCGCATCGACGGCGATGGCACTACCGGTGGCGACCCCCCCGAACGCCCTGGCCTACGCCAGCGGTCGCCTGCGCACACGCGACTTCCTGCTCCTCGGAGGCGTTGCCGGGGTGCTCGGCCCGCTCGTCGTCACCGCCTGGCTGACGTGGATCACGTCCCTCTGAGCGGGATCCGCCGTTTTGTCACGCGCCAGGGACGCATGCGACGATGTCGACGACTCGGCGGCCGCTCGGTCCGTCGCTCATGCATCTACCCAGTGGTGACCAGATTGACCCAGGCAAAACACGGGGACGTCGTGCGCGTCCACTACGTCGGAACCCTCGAGGACGGCTCCGAGTTCGATTCCTCGCGGGGCCGCGATCCGCTCGAGTTCACGCTCGGCACCGGTCAGGTGATCCCCGGCTTCGAAGCCGCCGTGACCGGCCTCGCCCCTGGCGAGTCGTGCCGGACGGAGATCCCGGCCGAGGACGCCTACGGACCGCACCGCGCCGAGCTCGTGACCACGGTGGAGCGAGCGCAGATTCCCGACCACATCGAACTCGTCGTCGGCGGCGCGCTGCAGGTGACCGGCCAGGATGGCCAGCCCTTCACGGTGCAGGTGACGGACGTCACGGAGGAGGCCGTCGAACTCGACGCCAACCACCCGCTCGCGGGCAAGACGCTCGTCTTCGACCTCGAACTCACCGAGATCGCCTGAGGCCTACGGCGGGGGCTCAGTCTCCGAGCAGGTCCCGCAGCTCCGGCGCCCGGCGCCGGAGTTCGAGCAGCGCTTCCTGCTCGATTCGCCTGACGCGTTCCCGCGAGAGTCCCAGGGCGGCCCCGACCTCGACGAGCGTGTGGTCGCGCCCGGTGCCGATACCGAAGCGCAGCCGCAGCACCTCGGCGGCTCGCGCATCCAGCAGGCCGAGCAACTGCCCGGCCGCACGCTCCACGAAGAGCGCGTCGGCCTCGATCTCCGGCGCCGGCCCGTCGGGGGCGGCGACGCGCGAGGCCAGGGTCTCGGTCGCGTCCTCCGCCACCGGTGCATCGAGCGAAACGGGCTCCGGCGCGAGCTCGAAGGCCTGCCGGAGCCGGGCCTCGGGGGCCAGCTCCATGGCCAGCAGCTCCGCGAAGGAGGGCTCGCGGCCATGGCTGGCGAGGTGCCGTGCGGAGACCGCGCGCACCTTGCGGACCAGATCGACCATCTGCTGCGGCAGGCGAATGGCCCGGCCCTGCTCGGCCACGGCGCGCATCACGGCCTGGCGCATCCACCAGGTGGCATAGGTCGAGAAACGGAAGCCGCGACGATGGTCGAAACGCTCCACGGCGCGCAGCAGACCGATGTTCCCCTCCTGGACGAGGTCACCGAGTTCGACGCCGCGCCCGAGGTAGGCGCGTGCCACGGAGATCACCAGGCGCAGGTTGGCGCGCACCATGCGGCCCGATAGCTCGAAGACCCGCGCCTCGGCCCGCGCCAGCACGGCTCCGCGCTCCAGCACCTCGGCCGGCGTCAGGCCGAGCGGCAGGGCGGCCGCGCGCTGCGCGCGCCAGACGTCGGCGAGCCGCGCGCGCAACGCCACTTCGGACCCCGGCGCGAGCTGGCGCCCGGACGCGAGCGCGTCGAGGGCGGCCTCGTCCAGGGCGCCGGGCGCGATGGCGTCGAGCCGCGCAGCGGCGACGCCGCCGAGATAGCGGCAGAGCTGACGCAGTGCGCGTTCCTGCTCGGCGACGCGTCCGTGCGCGCTGCGGAAGGGTGCGACCCAGGCACGCACGGCCGCGGCGCGCCAACGGATGGCCGCGAACTGACGCAGGAGCCATTCGCGAGCGAGTACGCGCCGCTCCGCATCGAGCTGTTCCAGCCGCTCTGCCTGCTGGAGCGAGACGAGCCGCTCCACCGCGCGCAGCGCGGCACCCTGCGCAACGTCCGCGGCGTCGTCGCCCGGACCGGAGGCGGGCTCCTCCACGAGCAGGCCGTCCACCAGCTCCTGCCAGCGCCCGGCGCCGGCCAGACATCGCTCGAGATGCTCCGCGAGGCCGTCGACGACACCCGGGACGACGGCGAGTGCGCGCGCCCAGTCGGCGCGCGCATCGGCCAGTTCGGACGCGAGAGCCCGCTCGGCACGGGCATCGAGAAGCGGATGCCGGGCGACTTCCGCGAGGTAGAGGTCCATGGAGCCGGCACCGCTCGCGGACGCCGCCGCAGATGCCTTCGAGGGGCTGCGCTCGGTACGCAGGCGGCTCACGGCCCCCCTCCGGCGGCGCGCTTTCCAAGCTCCGGGAATCCGGCTATGCTGGTTTCCTCACGTGCCGGCACTGTATGGAATGACAGTGTTCTCCTCGGCAGGGCGAATGCCTCCATGCATGCCGGCCACGTGAGTCTCACCGCCGAAGTGCCTGATTTCGATGTCTTTTTGCGCTCTTCCGGGCTGGTCCACGGTGAGGCCCCGGTCCGTTCCGGCGCAGTGCATTCAGCCATCGTAGGCGGGGCGGGCGTCGAACCAGCGCGCGAGGGCGCCATCCGGATCGCCAGCGGCCCAGAAGAACGGATTCAGGATCGAAGACTCCTTGTTGTAGGCGAGTTCACCCGCGCCGAACACCCGGATGCAGCCCCCCGCGGCGAGCAGCACGGCCTCGCCGGCGGCGATGTCCCATTCCGACGTGGGCCCGACGCGCGGATAGCCGTCGCAGACGCCGCGGGCGATCTCCACGAGCTTCAGCGCGCTGCCCGCCTCGCGCTCGTCGAGTCCGGGAAAGCGCGCCCTGAGATCGCCGATCAGACCCTCCAGCGCCTCCGAACGATGGCTGCGAGAGGCCATGACGACGGGCGCCTCGGGGCAGGGCCGACAGCGGATCTCGCGCGACGTCCCCGCAGCGAAGTCGACCTCCTCCGCGATGCCGTCGGCGACCCGGCCCAGATAGGCCTGCCCCCGGGCGGGGACGCCGACGACACCGAGCGTCGGGCGGCCGTGCTCGATGAGCGCGACGTTGACCGTGAATTCGTCGTTGCGGTTGACGAATTCGCGCGTGCCGTCGAGCGGATCGACGATCCAGCAGGCCTCCCAGCCGGCCCGGGTCGCGCCGTCGAACTGCTCGCCCTCCTCGGAGAGCACAGGCAGATGCGGTTCGAGCGCCTCGAGCGCACGCACGAGCACGGCGTGCGCCGCGAGGTCGGCTTCCGTGACCGGCGAATCGTCGGCCTTGCTGGCGACACCGAGATCGTCTCGCCGATAGACCTCGAGGATCGCGTCGCCGGCTTCGCGCACCATTTCGAGCAGCGCATCACCGAGGCGTGCGTACTCGACACTCTCGAACTGTCTCATGCCGCGTCCTCCGAGCGCCGAGGGGAGCGGATGGCGGCGGGCGGGCGCAGGCTGCGAAGAGGCATGGAGGCTCCCTGGCTGATCGAGCGGACGACTTGCCGGTCCTTGAACCGGAGCGTGCCGGGCATTATATCTGCGCGCCCGCCGCCCGAGGGCATCTCCGCATGCAGCTCCCCTGGCACGAGGTCGACACCGTACTGCTCGACATGGACGGCACGCTCCTCGATCTCCGCTACGACACGGTCTTCTGGCAGGAGTATCTGCCCGCACGCTACGCCGAGCGCCACGCGGTCGATGCAGCGGAGGCCCGCGCGCGCGTGCTCGGCCTCATGCGCGAGGCCCGGGCCCGCCTCGACTACTACTGCTTCGAGTGGTGGTCCGAGGTCACGGGCCTCGACATCGTCGCCATGAAACCCGATCTCCAGCATCTGATCGGCTGGCGCGACGGCGCCGAGGCCTTCGTCGGCGCCGTGCGCGACTCGGGCCGGCGAGCGATCATCGTCACCAACGCCCACCAGGCCGGCGTCGCCCTCAAGCATCGCGTCACCGGCATCGTCGATCGCGTGGACGCCCTCGAGTGCGCCCACGACCACGACCACCCGAAGGAACACCCGGCGTTCTGGGAGCGTGTCCGGGCGCGCCTCGACTTCGACCCGGCACGCGCGTTGCTCGTCGACGACAACCTCGAGGTCCTCGCCAGCGCGGAGCGCTTCGGCGTCGCACATCTGCGCGCCGTGGCGCGGCCCGATTCGGGAAGACCGCCGCTCGAGGATCTACCGTACGCTGCGGTCGACGACTTCACGGAGCTGCTGCCGGTGCCCGCCGCGTGAGCGAGAAGAGTGCCCGCGTCCGCCTCGACAAGTGGCTCTGGGCGGCCCGCTTCTTCAAGACGCGCGCGAAGGCGAAGGCCGCCATCGAAGGCGGCAAGGTCGAGTGCGACGGCGTCCGCGCGAAGCCGGCGAAGGAGATCGCCGTCGGCGCCGAGCTGCGCATCCGCCAGGGCTTCGACCTGCGCGTGGTGCACGTACGCGGGCTTTCCGAGCAACGGCGCGGCGCGACCGACGCCGCCGGACTCTACGAGGAGACGGCCGAGAGCATCGAGCAGCGGGAACAGGAAGCCGCGCGTCGGCGCGCGCAGCGCGCGCTCGTCGACCTGCCGGACCAGCGCCCGGACCGGCGCGACCGTCGCACCCTCGAACGCATCAAGAAGCAGGGCGGCCTGGACTGATCCGCGACCCCGGCACCCGCACCGCGACCCGACACCGCATCACCCGACCGACCCCGGACCGACATGACGCAGACCGAGAGCGACAGCATCCAGCGTTTCCATTTCTCCGAGCTCGACATCCGCGGCGAACTCGCCCACGTCGGCAGCACCTGGCAGGCGGTCGTCGATGCGCACGACTACCCGCTCCCCGTGCAGCGCCTGCTCGGGGAACTGCTGACGGCGACGGCGCTGCTCGCGAACACCATCAAGATCGACGGCACGCTGACCGTACAGGCCTCCGGCGACGGGCCCGTGTCCGTCCTCATGGCCGAGTGCCGCAACCGAGAGACTCTCCGCGCCATCGCACGCCTGCGCGGCCCCGTGGACGGCCCTCTGCCGCCCGAGGAAGTCTCCATGGGCACGGAACTGCTCGGCAGGGGACTCGTGACCATCACGATCCGGCCCGAGGCGGGCGAGCCCTACCAGGGCATCGTGCCGCTCACCGGCGCGACCATCGCCGAGGCCCTGGAAGGCTACTTCGCCCAGTCCGAGCAGATTCCGACGCGGCTCTGGCTCAGCGCAGCCGGCGCCGACGCCGCCGGCCTCCTGATCCAGGCCCTGCCGCCGGAGCTCGCGCGCCTCGCCCGGACGCCGCGGGAGCGCGAGGAGGACTTCTCGCGCGTCACGATGCTCGCGGACACACTCGGCGCGGAAGAACTCCGGACGACGGGCAACGAGACCCTGCTGCACCGCCTGTTCCACGAGGAGCAGCTCCGCCTGCAGGATCGCCAGAGCCTGGCCTTCCGCTGCACCTGCAGCCGCGAGCGCACGCGCGAAGCGATGCGCACGCTGCCCCGGGACGAGCTGGAGACGATCCTCGAGGAGGACGGCTTCGTGGAGATGGACTGCCAGTTCTGCCACGCCAAGTACCGCTTCGACGCCATCGACCTCGAGCTCGCCATGCGCGCCGAGCCGGAGCCGGACGACGGCGAAGCCGACGCGCCGCACTGACCCCGGCTTCGAGGGGCACCGCGTCTCGCGCCCCCCGGGACCCTCTGGCATACTCCGCGGCCGTTCGCGCAGTGCTCGTCGCACCTCGGTATCCCGGGCCCCGGCGCCGGAGCGGACGCATCCCCCGCAGGCACCCTGCACCCATCAGATCGAAGCGGTAATTTCGGACGGATCGCGAGCATGGCACTGGACATCGACAAGAGCGTGAACAGAACGATCTACACGGATCTGCCGGCCGCCCGGCTCGCCGAGATCGCGATCCAGCGGGGCGAGGGCGAGTTCAGCGTCGACGGTGCCCTGGTGGTCCGCACCGGCCACCGCACTGGCCGCTCGCCCGCCGACCGCTTCGTGGTCGAGGAGCCGGGAAGCCGCGACGCCATCGACTGGGGCCCGGTCAATCGCCCCATCGCGCCGGCGGTCTTCGATGCCCTCTGGGACCGCGTCGCCGCCTGGCTCGGCGACCGCGACGTGTTCCTCTCCCATCTGCACGTCGGCGCCGGCGACGAGCACTACCTGCCGATCGAGGTCACGACCGAGACGGCCTGGCACAACATGTTCGCGCGCATGCTCTTCATCCGCCCGAAGCACTACAACCCGGCGAGCAAGGACGTGTGGCAGATCATGAACGCGCCGGGCTTCGCCTGTGACCCGCAGCGCGACGGCACCAATTCCGACGGCACGGTGATGATCAACTTCGCCGAGAAGAAGGTGTTGCTCGCGGGCATGCGATACGCCGGCGAGATGAAGAAGTCCATGTTCGCGGTGCTGAACTACCTGCTCCCGGAGAAGGACGTGCTGCCCATGCACTGCGCGGCCAACGTCTCCGACAACGGCGAGACCTGCCTCTTCTTCGGCCTCTCGGGCACGGGCAAGACGACGCTCTCCGCGGATCCGTCCTGCCGCCTCATCGGCGACGACGAGCACGGCTGGGGCCCCGGTACGGTCTTCAACTTCGAGGGTGGCTGCTACGCCAAGTGCATCAACCTCTCGCAGAAGAACGAGCCGGTCATCTGGGACGCCATCCGCTTCGGCTCCATCGTCGAGAACGTGGTCATCGACCCGGACACCCGCGAGCCCGACTACGCCGATTCCTCGCTCACGGAGAACACCCGCGCCTGCTATCCGCGCGAGAACATCGCGCTCAAGGTCCCGGAGAATCGCGCCGGCGAGCCGCGTTCCATCATCTTCCTGACCTGTGACGTCTCCGGCGTGCTGCCGCCCGTCTCCATCCTGTCGAAGGAAGCCGCGGCCTACCACTTCCTCTCCGGCTACACGGCCGCCGTCGGTTCCACGGAGGTCGGTTCCACGGAGCCCTATCGCGCCACCTTCTCGACCTGCTTCGGCGCACCCTTCTTCCCGCGCCCCGCCGGCGTCTACGCCGACCTGCTGATGAAGCGCATGGAGCAGTTCGGCTCGCGCGTCTATCTCGTCAACACGGGCTGGACCGGAGGTGGCCACGGCGTCGGTGTGCGCTTTCCGATCCCCGTGACGCGGGCGATCGTGCACGCGATCCAGTCCGGCGCCCTCGAGGACGCGGAGACCGAGTTCCTCGACGGCCTGCAGCTCGCCGTGCCGACCACCGTCCCGGGCGTCGACGCCCACTACCTGAAGCCCCGTGACGCCTGGGCCGACCCGGACGCCTACGACGCCGCGGCACGCTCGCTGATCGAGAAGTTCGTCAGGAACTTCGAGCGCTTCGACGTCGATCCGGCGATCGTCGCCGCGGGTCCGAAGCTCGCCTGAGGGCAGGGCATCCACGGCCAGGCGCCGCGCGCCGGCGACGTCAGCACGGGAGACGGGACGGTGACGGAGCCGGGCACGAGCCTCATCGACGCGCTGGAGGCAGCGCCGGACGAAGCGCTCGCACATCTTCGGTCGCTGCGTCGCGGCATCGAGAAGGAGGGCCTGCGCGTCACCCGCGACGGTACGCTCGCGCAGACGCCCCATCCCGCCGCACTCGGCTCCGCGCTCACGCATCCGCACATCACGACGGACTTCTCCGAGTCCCAGCTCGAGCTCATCACGCAGCCACTCGACGACGTCGACGCCTGCCTCGCGCAGCTCGCCGAGATCCACGCCTGGGTGTACCGGAACCTCGGCGACGAAGTGATCTGGGGCGCGAGCATGCCGTGCGTGCTGCGCGACGACGACGCCATCCCTCTCGGACGCTACGGCACGTCCAACGTCGGCATCTCCAAGACCGTCTACCGCCGCGGCCTCGGCCATCGCTACGGCCGCGCCATGCAGACGATCTCCGGCATCCACTACAACTTCTCCGTGCCCGAGGCCTTCTGGGCCTGGCTCGCCCCGCTCGTGAATCACGAGGGCGATCTGCAGCGCCTCGCCACGCAGCGCTACTTCGGACTCATCCGGAACTTCCGGCGCCACTCCTGGCTGCTGTTCTATCTCTTCGGTGCGTCGCCGGCCGTGTGCAGGAGCTTCCTGCAGGGTCGGGAGCACGGCCTCGAGCCCTTCGACGAGGGCAGCCTGTACCGCCCCTTCGCGACGTCGCTGCGCATGGGCGGACTGGGCTACCAGTCCGACGCTCAGGCCACGCTCAAGGTCTCCTACAACAGCCTCGCCTCCTACGCGCGCACGCTGGAGCGTGGGCTGACGGAACCCTGGCCGGCCTACGAGGCCATCGGCCTCGAGCGGGACGGCGAGTTCCAGCAGCTGTCGACCTCGCTGCTGCAGATCGAGAACGAGTTCTACGGGACCATTCGCCCGAAGCGCAGCACCCGCTCCGGCGAGCGCCCCCTGCACGCCCTCGGCGAGCGTGGCGTCGAGTACGTCGAGGTGCGCTGCATGGACGTGAACCCCTACCTGCCCCTCGGCATCGACGCGGAGACCATCCACTTCGTCGACGTCTTCCTCCTGCACTGCCTGCTCACGGACTCACCGGACGACTCGCCGGAGGAGATCGAGGCCCAGCAGCGCAATCGCACCACCGTCGTGGAGCGCGGCCGCGAACCGGGTGTGCAGCTCGAGACACTGACGGGCCCGCGCGTGCTCGTGGAGTGGGGCGAGGCGCTCCTCGCGGACTGCGCCCGCGTCGCCGCGGCCCTCGACCGGGTCCGCGGCGACGATGCCGCGACGCGTTCCGTGCACCTGCAACGGCAGCGCATGGCCGACGCGTCGCTGACGCCGAGCGCCCGCATCCTCGCCGAGATGGGCGAGCGCCAGGTGCCCTTCTTCCGTGTCGCCATGGACGCCTCGCAGCGCCACGCCGAGCACTTCCGCGCTGTCGATCTCGGCGCCGAGGACATCGCCCGGCTGGAACGGGCGAGCCGCGACTCGCTCACCGAGCAGGCGCGCATCGAGGCGGCCGACGAGATCGACTTCGCGACCTACCGACGCCGCTTCATCGAGCAGCCGCTGCTGCCCGAAGCGGGTTTCTGAGCGCGGCGTCGCGGTCCGCGGCGTGAGCGCGTGAACCATCTCGCACACCTGCTCCTGTCGGGGCCCGATCCGGCACTGCGCGCCGGCGGCTTCCTCGGCGACTTCGTGCGGGGCCGCCTCGGCGGCCGCTTCCCGGAACGCGTCGAGGCGGGCATCCGCCTGCACCGCTTCGTCGACGTCTACACGGACGCCCATCCCGTCGTGCGCGAGATGGTCGACCTGTTCCCCCCGCAGCAGCGGCGCTGGGCCCCGGTCGCGCTCGACGTCTGGTTCGATCATCTGCTCGCCCGGGACTTCGAGGTGCACGCCGGCGAGGCGCTGGCCCCCTTCGCCCGGCGTGCCTGCGCGGACCTCGAACGCCACGCGCCGCTCATGGACGACGCCGCCCGCGGCTTCCTCGCGCGCCTCGTCGAAGCCGCGCTGCTCGAGCGCTACGCGGCGCGCGAGACAGTCACCGGTGTGCTCCGTCGTCTCGCCCGCCGTTCGCACCGCACCGGCAGCCTGCAGGCGCTCGATGCGTCCCTGGACACGCTCGCCGAGCCGATCGCCGCGCGCTTCCCGGCGCTGCTCGAGGATCTCCTCGAGACCGGCGCAGCCTGGCGTGCCGAGCACGGGTTGCCCTGAGCCGGCCCGAGCTAGCAGGTAGACTTCGAGCGCGTGAGCCCCGCGCACCTCACCACGACCGGAGACGACATGAAGGCAGTGCTCTGCAAGGCCTACGGCCCACCCGAATCCCTCGTGCTGGAGGAGACACCGGCCCCGAGCTGCGGCGCCGACCAGGTACGCATAGGCGTACACGCGGTCGGCATCAATTTCCCCGACTGCCTGATGATCGAGGGCAAGTACCAGTTCAAGCCCGACTTCCCTTTCTCGCCCGGGGGCGAGTTCTCCGGCGAGATCCTCGAGGTCGGCGCCGACGTCGACGGCGTCACCGTGGGTGATCGGGTGATCGCCGGTGGCGGCCACGGCGGCCTCGCGGAGCAGGTGGTCGTCGCCGCCTCGGCGGTGCGGCCGGTCCCGGCGGGCATGCCCATGAGCACGGCGGCAGCCTGGTCGACCACCTACGGCACCAGCTACCACGCCCTCAAGCAGCGCGGCGAGCTGCAGCCCGGCGAGACCCTGCTGGTGCTCGGCGCGGCCGGAGGCGTGGGCCTCGCCGCCGTGGAACTCGGCAAGGCCATGGGCGCGCGCGTGCTCGCCGCGGCCAGCACCGAGGAGAAGCGCCAGGCGGCCCTCGACGCCGGCGCCGACGAGGTCATCGACTATTCCGACGGCGAACTGAAGGAGAAGGTGAAGGCGCTCACGGGCGGGCTCGGCGCCGACGTG
>JAZBPO010000096.1:0-4369 GCA_036351675.1 Pseudomonadales bacterium | reverse complement strand
GTCCGCGTGACCCGGGCAGTCCACGTGCGCGTAGTGCCGGTTCGGAGACTCGTACTCGACGTGCGACGTCGCGATCGTGATGCCCCGCTCCCGCTCTTCCGGAGCGTTGTCGATCTGATCGAACGCCTGCGCGCTGCCGCCGTACGCTTCCGCGCATACCTTCGTCAGCGCCGCCGTCAGCGTCGTCTTGCCGTGGTCCACGTGACCGATCGTGCCGACGTTCACGTGCGGCTTGGTGCGTTCGAATTTCTCCTTGGACACTGCTTGCTACCCCTTGATGGCCTGAAGTTGTCGGTTCCGAGTCGCGCGCATGCGCGGCTCAGGCTCTCCTGCGGATGTCGTCGAGCATCGAGGTCGGCACTTCCGCGTAGTGCGCGAACTCCATCGTGTAGGTGGCGCGCCCCTGCGTCGCCGAGCGGAGGTCCGTGGAATAGCCGAACATGGCCGAGAGCGGCACCTCGGCCTGGACGGTCTTGGCGCCGAACACCTCGTCCATGCCGAGCACGACGCCACGGCGGCGGTTCAGGTCGCCGACCACGTCGCCCATGTAATCCTCGGGGGTGACGACCTCGACACGCATGACGGGCTCGAGCAGCACCGGCGACGCACCGCGTGCGCCTTCGCGCAAGGCCATGGAGCCCGCGATCCGGAAGGCCACCTCCGTGGATTCGACCTCCCGGAAGGCACCGCCCTTGAGCGTCGCGCGCACACCGATGAGCGGATAGCCGGCGACCACGCCGCTCGGCAGCGACTCGGAGATGCCCTGGCGGATGACCGGGACGAACTCGCGCGGGATCTCCGCCGCATCGGACTCGTCCACGAACTCGAAGGGCGCCTCCCGATCGATCTCCATCGGCTCGAGGAGCACGCGCACCTGCGCGTACTGCGGCTTGCCGCCCAGCTCGCGCTCGAACTCCGCCGTGTACTCGTGCGGCGCGCCGAGCGTCTCACGATAGGCGACCTGCGGCTTGCCGACCTTGGCATCGACACCGAACTCGCGCTTCAGGCGGTCGACGATGATCTCCAGGTGCAGTTCGCCCATGCCGGAGATGATCGTCTGACCGGACTCCTCGTCGACGCGGACGCGGAAGGACGGATCCTCGCGCGCCAGCTTGTCGAGCGAGTCGGCGAGCTTGTCCTGGTCCGGCACGCCGCGGGACTCGATGGCGACGGAGATGACCGGCTCCGGAAACTCCATGCGCTCGAGCACGATGCGTGCGTGCTGATCGCACAGCGTATCGCCTGTCGTGACATCCTTGAGGCCGACGCCCGCGGCGATGTCGCCGGCGCGCACCTCCTTGATCTCCTCACGCTTGTTCGCGTGCATCTGCATCATGCGACCGACGCGTTCACGCTTGCCCTTGGCGGCGTTCCATACGACGGAGCCCGACTCGAGGACACCGGAGTAGACCCGGAAGAAGGTGAGCGTGCCGACGAAGGGATCAGTCGCGATCTTGAAGGCGAGCGCAGCGAAGGGCGCCTCGTCGTCCGCCTCGCGCGTGGCGAGCTCGTCGCTGCCCTCGAGGTGCCCTTCGATGGCCTTCACCTCCGGTGGCGCCGGCAGGTACTCGACGACCGCGTCGAGGACGGCCTGCACGCCCTTGTTCTTGAAGGCGCTGCCGCAGAGACAGAGCACGATCTCGTTGGCGAGGACGCGCTTGCGCAGGCCCGCCTTGATGTCGGAGACCGAGAGCTCGCCCTCCTCGAGGTACTTCTCGGTGAGCGCGTCGTCCGCTTCGGCAGCGGCCTCCACGAGCCTCTCGCGCCAGGCCTCGCAATCGTCGCGCATCTCCTCGGGGACTTCCGAAGCCTCGAAGGTCGCGCCCAGATCCGCCTCGGTCCAGCGGATGGCTCGCATGGCGACCAGATCGACGACGCCCTCGAAGTCCTCCTCGGCTCCGATCGGGAGCTGGATCGGCACGGGCGTGCTGCCGAGACGATGCTCGATCTGATCGACCACTCGCAGGAAGTCGGCGCCGGCGCGATCCATCTTGTTCACGAAGCAGATGCGCGGCACTTCGTACTTGTCGGCCTGGCGCCAGACCGTCTCGGACTGTGGTTCGACGCCGGAGGTGCCGCAGAACACGACCACGGCGCCATCGAGGACCCGCAGCGACCGCTCCACCTCGATCGTGAAGTCGACGTGGCCGGGCGTGTCGATGATGTTGATGCGGTGCTCGGGGAACTGCTGCGCCATGCCGGACCAGAAGCAGGTCGTCGCGGCGGAGGTTATGGTGATACCGCGCTCCTGCTCCTGCTCCATCCAGTCCATGACGGCAGCGCCGTCGTGCACCTCACCGATCTTGTGAGAGATACCGGTGTAGAACAGCACGCGCTCGGTCGTCGTCGTCTTGCCCGCGTCCACGTGGGCGACGATGCCGATGTTGCGATAGCGCTCGAGGGGGGTGCTGCGAGCCACGTCCGCGGTTCCTGGGTGCAGGCGAGGGGACCGGGATCGCCGGGCCGCGAGCCTTGGGATTGCGATGGCCGTGCCGCGACCGGCCACCGATGCGCGGCCGGCGCGGCGGGCGCCGCTCAGAAACGGTAGTGCGAGAAGGCGCGGTTCGCGTCCGCCATGCGGTGCGTGTCCTCGCGCTTCTTGACCGCGCTGCCACGACCATCCGAGGCATCCGCGATCTCGCCGGCGAGGCGCAGGATCATGGACTTCTCGCCGCGGGCACGCGCCGAGTCCACGAGCCAGCGCATGGCCAGCGCCTCACGGCGCGCCGGACGCACCTCGACGGGCACCTGGTAGGTGGCGCCACCGACGCGACGGCTCTTCACCTCGACCATGGGGGCGATGGCTTCGAGGGCCTTCTCGAAGGCCTCGACGGGATCCTTGCCCGTGCGCTCCTGCACGCGGTCGAGCGCGCGATAGACGATGCGCTCGGCGACGGACTTCTTGCCGTCCCGCATGATGTGGTTCATGAACTTGGCGAGGGTCTGATTCCCGAACTTGGGATCCGGGAGAATTTCGCGCTTGGCAGCGACGCGACGACGCGGCATCGATTCGAGCTCCTTGGCTTCAGGTGGATCCGGGAGTCGGGGGCCTGCCCCGCCCGGGCCTTACTCCGCACCGCGCCGGCCCGTGCCGGCGGCGATGCGGTCGGATGAGGTTGTGGTCCTGCGGAGCCTTGCGGGCTCGATGGAACGACTCGCTTATCCGTTCAGCTGCTGATCACTTCGGGCGCTTGGCGCCGTACTTCGAACGACCCTGACGGCGATCGTTGACGCCGGAGGTGTCGAGGGTGCCGCGCACCGTGTGGTAGCGCACACCGGGGAGGTCCTTGACGCGGCCGCCGCGGATCAGCACGACCGAGTGCTCCTGCAGGTTGTGGCCTTCACCACCGATGTAGGAGCTGACCTCGTAACCGTTGGTGAGACGCACGCGACAGACCTTGCGGAGCGCCGAGTTCGGCTTCTTCGGCGTGGTCGTGTAGACGCGCGTGCACACGCCGCGACGCTGCGGGCAGCCCTGCAGGGCGGGCACGTCGCTCTTGGTCTTCTTGCGCTTGCGCGGCTTGCGCACGAGCTGGGCGATGGTCGCCATGTGTCCTGTTTCTCCGTGACCGATTCGGGTGGCCAACGAGGCACACCCCGCGGCGAAGGGCCGCGAATACTATTCCTGTCGTCTCGCCGTGACAAGGCCGGCAAGAAGCCGGGCCGTGGCTGCAGCTTCGCGACGAAGTGGGGCCTGGCTACGCCCGGGGATGGACCAGTGCGGCGCCCTTCGGCGCAGCGATGGTCCATCCCCACTTTTCGCGAGGGCCTGGCTCCGGGCGAGGCGCCTTCCGGGGATCACTCCTCCCGGAACGCCTCCGTCAGCGCGGCTTCCACGTCCTCGGCCGAAGCGCCCATCTCACGGGCCTGACGCGCGGCCAGCTCCTCCTCCCGCTTGCGCTTGCGCTCGCTGTGATATGTGAGGCCGGTGCCTGCCGGGATGAGCCGGCCGACCACCACGTTCTCCTTCAGGCCGCGCAGATAATCGCGCTTGCCGGTGACCGCCGCTTCCGTGAGGACGCGGGTGGTCTCCTGGAAGGACGCTGCGGAGATGAAGGACTCGGTCGCGAGCGACGCCTTCGTGATGCCGAGCAGGAGCCGCTCGTACTTCGCCGGCTCCTTGCCCTCGGCCTCGAGCTCGGCATTGCGGTCCGACAGCTCCACGAACTCGAGCTGCTCGCCACGGATCATGTGCGAGTCGCCCGGGTCCGTGATCTCGGCCTTGCGCAGCATCTGCCGCACGATGACCTCGATGTGCTTGTCGTTGATCGCCACGCCCTGGAGGCGATAGACGTCCTGGATCTCCTTGACCACGTACTCGGCCAGGTCGGTGACCCCCTTCAGGCGCAGGATGTCGTGCGGGTTCAGC
>JAZBPO010000095.1:0-3982 GCA_036351675.1 Pseudomonadales bacterium | reverse complement strand
GCTCCGAGCGGCCCCGACCGGCGACATGGTGCCGGCGGCGCAGGCCGCCGCGCCTTGTCGCCTTGCGAAGCAGCGGCAGCGCCGGACGCTTCCCACCTGCCCTCGACGACAGCGCGCGACCGGTCGGGTCGGAGTCGATATCCGCTTACGGAAATCGACTCCGACCCTGTGACCTTCATGTCCCCGCTCCGAGCGGCCCCGACCCGGCGGCGACCGGCGACATGGTGCCGGCGGCGCAGTCCGCCGCGCCTTGTTGCCGTACGGAGCGGCGGCAGCGCTCTGACGCGTCTACCCGTCCGAACGAAGGCTTCCCTGCACCCTTTTGCTCCACGAAGGGGCGGCAGCGTGCTCTGCCTCGCACCTGTCCCGACGATGCCGGCCCCACACCCTCGCTACGAAGCGATCTCGCCACGTATCATGCGCGCCATGCCGCCGCTCACCCCTTTCGTCCCCACATGATCGAAGCCGACCGCATCGTCACCGGCGACGCCGGGCGCGAGGACGTCGCGCTCGACCGCGCGCTGCGTCCGGCACGTCTGGACGAGTACATCGGCCAGCAGGCGGTGAAGGAGCAGCTCGGCATCTTCATCGAGGCGGCGCGGGGGCGGGGCGAGTCCCTCGACCACACACTCGTCTTCGGTCCGCCCGGTCTCGGCAAGACCACGCTCGCGAACATCATCGCCAACGAGATGGGCGTGGCCATCAAGTCCACGTCCGGGCCGGTGCTCGAGAAGGCCGGCGATCTGGCGGCGATGCTCACCAACCTCGAGGCCGGCGACGTGCTCTTCGTCGACGAGATCCATCGCCTGTCGCCGGTGGTGGAGGAGATCCTCTACCCGGCCATGGAGGACTATCAGCTCGACATCGTCATCGGCGAGGGCCCGGCGGCGCGCTCGATCAAGCTCGACCTGCCGCGCTTCACGCTCGTCGGCGCGACGACCCGCGCAGGCCTGCTGACTTCGCCTCTTCGTGACCGCTTCGGCATCGTCCAGCGCCTGGAGTTCTACGATGTCGAGGACCTGACGACGATCGTGGCCCGCTCCGCGGACAAGCTCGGCGTGCACGCGGACCGCGACGGCGCGCGCGAAGTGGCGAAGCGCTCGCGCGGTACGCCGCGCATCGCCAATCGACTGCTGCGGCGCGTGCGCGACTACGCGGAAGTGCGCAAGGACGGTCGTGTCGACCGCGAGACCGCCGACGCGGCGCTGAACATGCTCGCCGTGGACGAGCACGGCTTCGACGCCATGGACCGGAGAGTGCTGCTCACCATGATCGACAAGTTCGACGGCGGTCCGGTCGGTATCGACAGTCTCGCCGCCGCCATCAGCGAGGAGCGCGACACGATCGAGGACGTGATCGAGCCCTACCTGATCCAGCAGGGTTTCATCATGCGCACGCCCCGCGGGCGCATGGCCACGCGCACGGCCTACCTGCACTTCGGCCTGAAGGCGCCGGCGGCCGTGGCGCAGCAGGAGATCGACCTCGACCGGGCCGGTGGCTGACCGGGTACGCACACGAGCGGAGTAGGCATGAGCGAAGGTTTGTCCATCTGGTCCCTGGTCAGCGAGGCCACGGTGCCCGTACAGCTGGTGATGCTGCTGCTGGTCCTCGCTTCCCTCGCATCCTGGGTGATCATCTTCCAGCGCCTGATCACGCTGCGCGCCGCGCGTGAGGAGCTCGAGCACTTCGAGGACGACTTCTGGTCCGGCGAGGATCTGCGTGCCCTCTACGGGGTGGCGACGGGCCGGGAGGACGGAGCCGTCCATCCCGGCGGTGAACAGATCTTCGTCGCGGGCTTCCGCGAGTTCACACGTCTGTCCTCCAGCAAGGGCATCGACCCGGATCTCGTCATGCAGGGCGTCTCGCGCGCCATGCGGGTCGCGCTCATGCGCGAGGAGGAGCGCCTGTCCTCGAACCTGTCGTTCCTCGCCACGGTCGGATCCACCAGTCCCTACGTCGGTCTCTTCGGCACGGTCTGGGGAATCATGAACAGCTTCCGCGAGCTCGCCACGGTCAGTCAGGCGTCCCTCGCCACGGTCGCACCGGGCATCTCCGAGGCGCTCATCGCCACGGCGATCGGTCTGTTCGCGGCCATCCCGGCGGTGATCGGCTACAACCGCTTCGCGGCGGTCGTGGACGGGCTCATGAATCGCTACGACTCCTTCGCGGACGAGTTCGCCTCGATTCTCCAGCGCACGCTCGTCGCGCAGGCGCACCGGTCGTGATGACCCACCGCGCGGGCGGCAAGCGCCGGCCCATGAGCGAGATCAACGTCGTGCCCTACATCGACGTGATGCTCGTGCTGCTCGTCATCTTCATGGCGACGGCGCCGCTGCTCATACAGGGGGTGGAGGTGGAGCTGCCGGCGGTGGACAACGAGCCGCTGCCGGACACGAACGAACCGGACCCGCTCGTGGTGAGCATGCGCGCCGACGGCAGCGTGTGGGTGAATTTCGGCATCGCCGACGACGAGGAGGGCCGGCGCGTCTCCGTCGGCAACCTCGCGGCGCAGGTCGACAAGATCCTCGAGACACGCCCGGACCTGCCGGTCTACGTACGCGCCGACACGACGCTCGCCTACGGCCGCGTGATCGAGATCATGGCCGTGCTGCAGCAGGGGGGCGCCCGTAGCGTCGGGCTCGTCACGGAGCCGGTGCAGCTCGGGGAGCTCGAACCTTGAGCGCGGCGGTCGCGGAGCAGCCCGGCGGGGGCGGTTGGTCGAACGCGCTGTTCAGCTACGGCCTGCCGCTGCTCCTCGCCTCGGTGATCCACGCGATCGCGATCCTCGCCCTGGTCGAGGGCTGGTCCGTCAGCGACGAATCGCGTTTCGCGCCGCGCATCGAGGCCATCGACGCCCAGCTGATCCAGCTCGAGGCCGCCGCGCCGCCGGCAGCGGCGGAAGTCGTGGAGCGCCCGGCACCGACACCCGCAGCGCCTCCGCAGCCCGCGCCGACGCCGACCGAGCCGCGCCCGGTGCCGCAGGAGTCGCGGCCGGTGCCTGCGGAGCGCACGCCGGACCCCGCCCCCGCCCCCGCGCCGGAGCCCGCGCCACCGCAGTCCACGCGGCAGGCCGATTTCGAGGACGACGCCCTGCGCGAACTGCTCGACCGTTCCCTCGAGGACGCGATCGCCGCCGAGACGCGACTGCTCGACAGCCGCCGCAGCGAGGCCGCCGTGGCGAGCTACGTCGGCGCCATCGTGCGCCGCATCGAGCAGAACTGGTCGCGGCCGCCGAGCGCGCGCAACGGCATGCGCGCGGAGCTGCTCCTCGGCCTCGTGCCGACGGGCGAGGTCGTGTCCGTCGAGGTCGCGGCGTCGAGCGGCAACAGTGCCTTCGATCGGTCGGCGCTTCTCGCGGTTCGTGACGCAGCCCCCTTCGAGGTTCCCGCAGACCCTGTACTGTTCGAGCGTGAATTCCGGAATCTGCGCATCCTGTTCCGCCCCGAGGACCTGAGGAACTGAAGACCTGATGGCAACAGCTGATCCATGGCGGCGTCTCGGCGCCCTCGTCCTGTTCGTGCTCCTCACGCCCGCGCCGCGTGCCGATCTGACGATCGAGATCACGCAGGGTGTGGACGACCCGGTGCCGCTGGCGGTCGTGCCCTTCGGCTGGGAGGACGTGCGGCCGCCGCCGGAGGACCTGGGCGACATCGTCCGCTTCGATCTGGCGCGTTCGGGGCAGTTCGCCATGACCCGGCCGCAGGACATGCTCAGCCTGCCTTCGCGGCCGGCGGACCTGTACTGGCGCGACTGGCGCATCCAGGGCGTTTCCTACGTCCTCATCGGCCGGCTCGAGCCGGTAGGTGACGCGTTCCGCGTGCACTACGGCCTCTACGACGTGTATCAGGAGGGTGAACTGGTCGGGGGCGTGCTGGACGCCACGCGCGATCGCCTGCGCGACGTGGCCCACGAGATATCGGACGTCGTGTACGAGCAGCTGACGGGCATACCGGGCGCCTTCTCCACGCGCATCCTCTACGTG
>JAZBPO010000094.1:0-7108 GCA_036351675.1 Pseudomonadales bacterium | reverse complement strand
GTCCGCGTGACCCGGGCAGTCCACGTGCGCGTAGTGCCGGTTCGGAGACTCGTACTCGACGTGCGACGTCGCGATCGTGATGCCCCGCTCCCGCTCTTCCGGAGCGTTGTCGATCTGGTCGAACGCCTGCGCAGAACCACCGTACGCTTCCGCGCACACCTTGGTCAGTGCCGCCGTCAGCGTCGTCTTGCCGTGGTCCACGTGACCGATCGTGCCGACGTTCACGTGCGGCTTGGTGCGTTCGAATTTCTCCTTGGACATCGAGAAAGTCTCCTTGAGGCCAGGGCGGAGCCCCGTGCTGTTTGTGCCGTTCACACCGCTCGACGGCACGCCGGATCACCGACCACCCGGTCGGCACCCTCGTGCCGTCGCGTTCATCGCCGGCCAACCCGGCCCGGCGCCCGGACGTACGCCATCAGGCGCGCCGCCCCCGACTGGTGCTCACAGGCGGATTTGAACCGCCGACCTCTCCCTTACCAAGGGAGTGCTCTACCGACTGAGCTATGTGAGCGGAACCTGACAATCCCTTCCGGAACAGAAAGTTGGAGCGGGTGGCGGGAATCGAACCCGCATCATCAGCTTGGAAGGCTGAGGTTCTACCATTGAACTACACCCGCCCCGCCGAAATCTCCGATCGCCGCGTTCGTCCGTCTTTCCGGTCTCGAAATGGTGGAGGGGGAAGGATTCGAACCTTCGAAGGCTGAGCCGACAGATTTACAGTCTGTTC
Source organism: Pseudomonadales bacterium (assembly GCA_036351675.1). Lineage (GTDB taxonomy): Bacteria > Pseudomonadota > Gammaproteobacteria > Pseudomonadales > Azotimanducaceae > JAZBPO01. Next base: position 6,381 of record JAZBPO010000094.1, on the reverse strand, counting down.
CCTTTGACCGCTTGGGTACCCCTCCGGAAAGGGCGGCAGATTCTGCACCTGCCGCATGCGCGTGTCAATGACGCGCGCCGACGCCGCCCCCCACAGCCACGACCGGGGTCCGAGCGCCTCCGTGCTTGTCTGGTGCCGCCTCAACGATTCGAACGCTGGACCTTCTCATTACAAGTGAGCTGCTCTACCACTGAGCTAAGGCGGCGTGCTCTCGCCCTGCGGCGGGCTGGCGATTCTAGGGAGCGCCGGCGCCCGGCGTCCAGTCCCGGCCGGCGCCGCCGCGGCATCGGCAGGCTGTTCGTCGGCGGCGGAGGCGAGCACTTCGCAGGGAATGCGAGCACTCGCCAGATCCGGCCAGTCGTCCGCCAGTCCTAGCATGAACGCATCGAGTTCGTCCGCGTTCCGCCCCTGGAGCAGGACCTCCCACACGCGTCGCGTGCGCGGGATCTCCACGATCCGTACCGGATAACCGAGGCCGGCGACGTCGGCGCGCCGCGACTCTGCCTCCGCTTCGGACGTGAAGATGCCCAGGGACACGCCACCGGCGAGATCACCGTCGGGGATCACGAACGCCTCGATGTCGAGCGCGGCGAATTCGCGCACGGCCCGGCTCGCCTGCTCTGCGGAAGGCAGGGGCGGGAGATGCACCTGCAGATCCGGCGGACCGGAGACGAGCTCGAGGGCAGCGGGCCGGGCCGCCAGACCCAGGCTCCCTGCGCGCTGCGCCACGGCGCGCGCATCCTCTTCGAGAGCGAGCGGACGCGCGCTGACGCAGACGCCCCCCTCGCGAGACGGGATCGCGGGCGGCGGCTCGCGGCCGCGCAGCTCCGACAGCAGGCGCAACTGTTCGACGCCGAGGGGCAGCGGCGCGGGCGCGGGCTCGGAGCGCACCCGATCGTCACGCGCGAGCCCCCACACGAGCAGAAGGCAGTCGACGATCAGCAACAGCAAGACGAGTACTCGCACGATTCAGTCCACGCAGATCCGGAGGCCGTCCAGGACGAGCTCGGGCACGTGGCGCACATCGCCGGGAAGACCTCCGGCGAGCAGCGCGCCGTCGCCCCCCGTCACGAACAGGGTGGCGACCGGCGCGCGCACCCGGAGCGCCGCCCACCGATTGCGGACGAAGTCCCGCGCCATGTGAAGCGTGCCCGCGGCCACCGCCTGCGCGGTCGTCACGCCTGGAGCCTGCTGCTCTTCCGAGTCGCCACGCTCGAACCGGACGCCGGCCGTGTCGCGCAGCAGCGAACGGCGCATCAGACCGAGGCCCGGCACGATCCAACCACCCTCGTGGCGGCCGGCGGGGCAGATCTGATCGAAAGTGATCGCGCTGCCCGCATCGACCACCGCACAGGGACCGGGCACCGTGGCGGCAGCAGCGACCAGGGCCACCCAGCGATCCGCGCCCAGACGCTCGGGCTCGAGGTAGCCGGAACGCAGACTGCCCTTGCAGGCGGCAGCGCGTGCGAAGCGCGGCGGAGAGAAGCCGGCGTCCCCGAGCGCAGCGGCCAGCTCTGCATCGTAGTCGGCCCCGGCGACACTCACGACGCGCACCGCCGGCACCGGGCTTCCGGCGCGCAGCGTCCAGGTGGGCATGCCTTCCGTGCGCTGCAGGGCGCCCGCCGCAAGGCGGCCCTCGTCGTCACCGAGCCAGCGCCATTTCAGTCGCGTGTTGCCGACGTCCAGCTCGAGCACCCGCGCGCCGGCGGGCATGACGACCGGGGTCCTCACCCGTCGTGCTCGACGACGTGCGCGTCACCCGATGCGGCAGCATCGGCCCAAGCATGCGGGGAGGCCTGCGGATCGTCCGCGAGCCGGATGCTCACTTCGCCGGCTCCGACGGAGCGACGGCCCCGGGGCGTGTCCACGAGCAGTTCGCCGCTGTCGTCGATCCCTCGCGCGATGCCGGTGATGACATCATCACGACCGCTGACGATCACCTCACGACCGAAGAAGGGATCGCGCGCCTGCCAACGCGCGCGCAGGCGCGCATCGAAGCCGTGTCCGCGAAAGGTCTGCGCCATCGCGCGCACCGAGGAGATCAGTGCGGCCGCGGTCTCGTTGCGGGCAGGCGCCCGGACGCCGAGCGCGGCGAGATCGATCCAGGGCTGATCGATGGCGCGCGCGACGTAGCCCGGCAGGCGGACATTCACGCCGATACCGATCAGCGCATGACAGCGCCCCCGGGCCATGGCGAGCTCGACCAGGATCCCGCCGAGCTTGCGTCCGCCGACCAGCAGATCGTTCGGCCATTTCAACGCGACATCGATGCCGTGCAGACGCTCGAGGGCGTCCGCCACGGCCACACCCATGACCAGCGAGAGGCCGCCGGCGCTTTCCGGTCCACCGGCGAGCGGCTCGATCTGCGTCAGGTACAGGTTGCTCGCGACCGGGGACTGCCAGTTCTTCCCTCGGCGGCCCCGGCCGGCGACCTGGGCTTCTGCCAGCACGACGCGGGGGCGGGTCGCCTCGTCGGCCACGCGTTCCAGCAGCTCGCGCGCATCGTCGTTGGTGGAACCGGTGACGCCCAGGATCTGCGTGCGGCAGGTGCGGGGGCCCGCTGCGGCGAGGAGGAGATCCAGGCGGCCCCGATCGAGCAGATCCACACCCGCCGGTGCATGCCAGAGGCCCGACTCGTCCCGCAGCACACCATGGTCGACGAGCTGAGGCTGCGCGGCTTCGATCAGCGCTTCGTCGAGACCGGTGGCCAGGGCGATGCGAACGGTGTCGAGAGTCTGGCCGGCGGCGAGTTCCCGCAGCACTGCGAGGAGCGGCGCCGGCGCGAGAGGCATGTCCATCCTCATCCTCGTGCTGGGCCGGAGGCGACTGCATTCCGCAGCGCGGAAGCGGGCCAGATCATAGCACTCCGACCCGGATGTCCTGGCGCATCGGTCGGCGACCCGCTCACGGGTCCGCAGCCCGCGCGCGGGACGCGGTCGGTATACTGCGCCGCTTTCTCTCGGGCGCACTGCGCCGCTAGCGGAGACCCGAAAGCCCATGGCCGACGCAAGGACCCTGCCGCTCGGGCGGCTCGGGATCATCGGCGGCGGGCAGCTCGCCCGCATGATGATCCCGGAAGCTGCGCGACTCGGCCTGGATACGGTCGTCCTCGACCCGACGCCGAACAGTCCCGGCGGGCAGCTCGCCGGGGAGCAGATCGTCGGAGCACTCGACGACGCATCGCGCCTCGCGGAACTCGTCCGGGCGAGCACCCTGACGACCTTCGAGATAGAGACCGTCGACACGGGCGGGCTCGAAGCGTTGGCGCGCGAGGGGCACGTGATCCGGCCCGCGCCTTCCCTGCTCGCGCGCATCCAGGACAAGCTCGCGCAGAAGGAGCAGCTCGCACGAGCGGGCGTGCCCACTGCCGAGTTCGTGGCGATCGACACACCGGACGCGCGCGCCCTCGCGGACTTCGGCCTGCCGCTGGTCCAGAAGGCCCGTCGTGGCGGCTACGACGGTCGCGGCGTGGCCGTGTTCAAGGCCGCGGTGATCGAGGAGGAGGTCCTGGCGGTCCCGAGCCTCGCCGAGCGCTTCGTCGACTTCCGCTGCGAACTGGCGGTTCTCGTCGCGCGCGGCCTCGGCGGCGAGGTCGAGACCTATCCGGTCGTGGAAATGGTGTTCGACGACCGGGCGAACGTCCTCGATCTGCTGCTCGCGCCGGCACGCATCGATGCGGCCGTGGCGGAACGCGCGCGGGCCGTGGCCATCGCAGCCGTGGAAGCCTTCGATGGCGTCGGCGTCTTCGGTGTCGAGCTGTTCCTCACCCGTGACGACGAGATCCTCGTGAACGAGATCGCGCCGCGACCGCACAACTCCGGGCACTGGACGATCGAAGCCTGTGCGACGAGTCAGTTCGAGCAGCACGTCCGGGCCGTTGCAGGACTGCCCCTGGGTTCGACGCGCCAGTACTGCCCAGCGGTGATGGTGAATCTGCTCGGCACCGCGACGGCGCGAGGCACACCGGTGATCGTCGGTATGGAGGCCGCCCTCGCGCTGCCGGGCGTCGCCGTTCACCTCTACGGCAAGGCGACGGTGTCGCCGTTCAGGAAGATGGGACACGTCACCGTGACTGCGGAAACCATGGACGCGGCACTGCAGACCGCTGCGGAAGCACGCGACGTCCTGCGTATCGAAGGGAGCGATCCTGCATGACTGACCGGGAGGAGAGCCCGCGCGTCGGGATCATCATGGGGAGCGACTCGGATCTGCCGGTCATGAAGGGTGCCGCGAGTGCGCTGGACGAGGTAGGCGTACCGTGGGAGATGACGATCGTCTCCGCACACCGTACCCCGGAGCGCATGTTCGACTATGCGCGCGGCGCAGCCGACCGCGGCCTGCAGGTGATCATCGCCGGCGCCGGCGGTGCGGCACATCTGCCGGGCATGGTGGCGTCCCTGACACCGCTGCCGGTGATCGGCGTGCCCGTGGCGATCACGAGTCTCGGAGGTCACGACTCCCTGCTGTCGATCGTCCAGATGCCTGCGGGGATTCCGGTCGCGACCGTCGCCATCGACAACGCGACCAACGCGGGCCTGCTCGCGGCACGCATGCTTGGCGCGACGGATGCGGCCGTGCGGTCTCGCGTCGAGGCGCACGCACAGGGACTGCGCAGGCAGGTCGAGGCCAAGATCGCGCGACTCGAACGCGCGCTCGAGGAGGAAGGCTGAATGAGCCAGGACGTCCGTGCGCGACTCGTGCCCGTGATCCTGTCGGGCGGCTCAGGGAGCCGCCTCTGGCCCCTGTCTCGCGACCTGTATCCGAAGCAGCTCCTCGCGCTCACTGGAGAGCGGTCGCTGCTTCAGCAGACTGCCGTTCGGGCCGCACTCGCGGCACCGGCACAGCGGCCGATCGTCGTCTGCAACGAAGACCACCGCTTCATGGTGGCGGAACAACTGCGCGAACTCGACAGCACCGCCTCTTCCATCATGCTCGAGCCGGTCGGCAGGAACACCGCGCCGGCGATCGCGGTCGCCGCTCATCAGGCACGGGCCCTCGCGGGCCACGACGCGCTGATGCTGGTGCTGCCCGCGGATCACGTGATTCCCGACACGGAGGCCTTCACGGCGGCGGTGGAGCGCGCGGCGGCGACGGCGGCTTCGGGGCGCTGCGTCACCTTCGGGATCGTTCCGACGAGGCCCGAGACCGGCTTCGGCTACATCCACGCGCCGGGCGAAGGCGAGGAGGCGCGGACCGTGGCGGCCTTCGTCGAGAAACCTGCACGGGAACGGGCCGAAGCGTTTCTGGCTGCTGGCGGCCATTTCTGGAACAGCGGCATGTTCGTGTTCCCGGCGGCGCGCTTCCTGGAGCTGCTGGGTCGACACGAGCCCGCCATGGCGGCGTGCGCGCAGCGTGCCTGGGAAGGCGCGGAGCGGGACCTCGACTTCACCCGCCTGGACGCGGCTGCCTTTTCCGAGTGTCCCGCCGACTCGGTGGACTACGCGGTCATGGAACGCATCGACGACGCCGCGATGGTTCCGCTCGATGCGGGCTGGGACGATGTCGGCAGCTGGTCGGCGCTGTGGTCGCTCGCCGAGCAGGACCGCGACGGCAATGCACGGATCGGCGACGTGATCGCGATCGACACACGGGGTTCCTACCTGCGCTCCGAACACCGGCTCGTGGCGGCGATCGGTCTCGAGGACGTGGTGGTGATCGAAACCGGCGATGCCGTTCTCGTCGCGAAGCGTGGTGCCGTGCAGGACGTGAAGAGGATCGTCCAGCAGCTCAAGGCAGAAGGCCGTTCGGAGCATGTTGCCCACACCGAGACCTTCAGGCCCTGGGGAAGCCACGAGCACCTCACCGGCGGCGATCGCTACGAGGTGAAGCGGGTGCGCATCCGCCCCGGCGGCAGCCAGTCGCTGCAGCGGCATCTGCATCGGGCAGAGCACTGGGTGGTCGTGGAGGGCACGGCGCGCGTCACGCGGGGCGAGGAGACGCTGCTGCTGGCGGAAAACGAGTCCGCGTTCATCCCGACGGGGGTGGTGCACCGGATAGAGAACCCGGGGCGCGTGGACCTGGAAATGGTGGAGATCCGGACCGGCGCCTACCTCGGCGAGGACGACATCGAACGGCTCTAGCGCCTCACGTGCTCTTGCTGCGCGGCGCGTCCTTCGTGCCTGCTGCCGGAAGCACTCTCGGCGCGTCGCAGTGCCCGTCGGGCGTGCTGCACGCACCCACCTTCGAACGATCGGAACTCGACGCCAGGGCTCGGACCGTCACCGGCTCTCGTGCCGCCTGCCGGGCCTGCGTCATGCGCCCCTGCGAGTGTCGGGGTCGGGCCCCAGAAAGAAGAAAGGGGCCACACCGCAGGGTGTGGCCCCTTTCGGGATAAAGCCTGACGACGACCTACTCTCACACGGGGAGACCCCGCACTACCAT